>NZ_RQEP01000016.1 GCF_004770055.1 Leptospira semungkisensis
ATATTGTAGAATGAGTGTAGCTAATTTGTTTTCTTAGTGTTCGAGATTATTATATCAATGGCGAACTCATCACCAATGATTAACCTCAGCTAATAAAAAATTTAATTTCTCATTCGCAGTTATTAAGTTGTAAAAGAACTACTTTCTTCCTTCGGCTCCACGATCGGAAGGGCAAATGCCGTTCCTTTCATGGTGCTTCAGTTACTGGCAGTGAAAACGGCCAGAAGACCAAGATACGAAATCGACCCGACCCGTCAAACTGTTTTTATAGATTTTTCACCAAGTTTTACAATTCGTTTTCTTGAGAAGAGGATAAGTAATGTGACATAATGCAGGAATAAGGAACGAACCCTGAAAGCAATTCGAAGACTTCGAGACATAGAAAAATAATATTATAAAATTATAATATTTAATAATGAAGCAATAACAAGAGAATGAAAAAGGAAACGCGCACTGGTAATCAGAATTCCGCGCTTAAACGGGAAGGTTGTTGTATGGAAAGGCTGGATGTGATATGGGGGGAGCACAAGGCCACTCCCACGAACCGCTCCCCCCACCCAAGCCCTGGGCGGGGGCGCAAAAGAGCAACGGAGAGTTCCCACATATTTACATACCAACTCCCCTTTCTGCGATTCGGCAAACCAAGCCTTCCACATTTTATACAGCTAGAAAAAGTCTTGTGAACGGATCGAAACGACTCATTTTGACCAAAATCTACAATGAAACTCCAACGGTCCCTTAATCTATACGATTCCATCTCCCTTATGTTCAGTTCGATGGTAGGACCAGGGGTTTTTATCACAACCGGCTATATCCTTAGCCAAATCCCAAACCCGAATCTGGCGCTTTTCTGCTGGATACTCGGAGGTTTTCTGGCAGTAGCCGGAGCAATGAGTTACGCAAAATCGGCGAGTATCTTCCCTTATGCAGGAGGAGATTACGTTTATTTAAAAGAGGCGTATTCCCCTATCGTCGCTTTTTCCAGCGGATGGCTATCTCTCTCCGTAAACTTCTCCGCATCCATCTCTCTTTCTGCAATTGCATTTTCCAAAACACTCTTATCTATACTTGATCCAGCTTTAGATTTTTATTATATAGAAACCAAATTCTTAGGCATCACCTTTTCGATGGGGAATGCTCAGATCATAGGGATATCGACGATCCTATTCTTCACGATCGTCAACTTTTTCGGGATTGGAATTGCATCCAGGATCCAGAACTTCTTCACTACTTTCAAAATTTTAGGCTTAGTAGCATTCGTCGTATTAGGATTAACGATCGGTAACTATGATGTTGGCAATTTCGAATCCTTCTCCCTAATCCCTTCTGCACCTCAAGAATGGGGCCTCTTATTAGCAGGAGTAATCCCTGTTACCTTCTCTTATTTGGGATGGAATATGATCACTTACGTTGCAGAAGAAGTCAAAGATCCAGACAAAAACATATACAAATCGGTGCTTGTCTCTTGCTCCTTGGTGACATTACTTTACGTTTTGATTAACTTCTTATATTTAAGTTCCGCTCCGAGCCATGTATTAGCAGGCGATGAGAAGATCGGAGTTACCGCGTCCGGATTTTTGTTCGGAAAAGAAGTAAAATTATTCGTAACCGCATTTATCTGCTGGGTTTTCATGGGAGGAATCTCTGCGTATATTATCGGTGGATCACGAATTTACTTCGCAATGGCAAGAGACGGGTTCTTCTTCCCGAGCATGTCCAAGCTTCATCCCAAGTATCATAGCCCTTATAAATCCTTGGCCTTCCAATTCGCTTATGCATGTTTGTTCTGTTTTGTAAAGGAAATCGAATCCTTGCTCTACTTGATCACTTGCTCCACCTTATTGTTAGCTACGATCACAGCCTATACTCCGATCATCTTCGAAAAGAGACATTTAAGAACCGAATTCAAAATACCAGGCTATCCGTATTCCACCTATTTATATATACTCTTTAATATTCTAATCATCACAAGTCTTGTATGGAGTAAACCTGCAGAGGCTCTATGGGGACTTGGCTTTACATTGCTAAGTGTTCCGATGTATTATTATTTCAAAAATAGCAAATCAAAACTTCCTCGAGAAGGATTTGCAGTTTCAGAAATCCTTCCGGAAGCGCCAGTGGTTAGTCTTGTAGCCGAAAAAGAACGAGTCCCTGTAATTAGCGGAAATAGAAACTGAGGTTCTTCCTTTGGAAATCTCTCCAAAGACAAGGCTTAGAACACATCGCTATATCGGAATATTGTCTCTATTCTTCTTATTTTTCCGTCCTCTTACTAATATATTCAATTATTATAATATACTTCCGTTTGCCTTAGAGCCGATCCATATAGGAAGGATTGGTGCGCTTCTTGGAGCTATAGCTTTTCTCACTGGAGGAGGATTAGGAAACTATCTATCGGAAGAAAAATCTAAGCTCGCAGAGATCCACACAATCGTAATCCTCGCTGGACTTCTGCTTCAAATTCCAGTCTTAGCAGAGACGGAACCCAATCCTTGGTTGAATTGGATCTCTATCTTTGGATTTATTTTTCTGATCAGCGGCTGGATTTTGGGAAGAAGGGTCTTTCCTAATCGAAGAAGGATCCTTCCCTTCTAAATCTTAGCTGTAGCTAAAACAGTTCCCACGTAAAATAGCGGTAATAAAATGCCTTGCGAATAACAAGCATTTGTGATATACGGACGAAAGCAAACCCACGGGCCACTCCCCCCTCCCGAATCAGGGCGGGGGCCTTTCCGAAAACGCGCAACAGTTCCTACAAACTACCGATTCAAACCTGAGTTCTTATACAATGCATCCTCAAAGGAAGAAACAAAAAGATCCATATCTTCCGTCTTCCAGCGAGAACGATCAAAGTTCATATTGATCGTCATTTTATTTTCGAAAGTAGTAACAGTAGTAAAGAGCTTCTGAGTCAAAGCCGGATGAACCGTAAACGAAAGCTCTTTCACTTTCAATCCTTCTATATTTAGGTCGGGAATAATTCCCACATTGCTGATCACGCTTGATTGCGGATTACGGATCATCAGAGAGTTGAAGACTCTCATCCCATCTTCTCTTTCCAAGAATTGCTCAGGCGGAGGAAGAAGTTCGTAAAAAGCACGCCCTTCTCTCTTTGCAAGTCGAGCCTTGATATCTTTGATAACAGTCATCGCCTTTTCTTGAAATGAATCTCTAAGATCGACTATCGTTGTGAATAGCGAAATATAAAGTCCCAAGGCAGAATCAGGCACTGTATGACTTAGGTAAGGGCGAAGATCTACTGGAGTTGATAAATACAAGACTCCTTCTTGGTGTTTCGGAAAAAATTTAGAGAAGGCTGTGATCTGCACTGCTCCTAAGAATCCGTGCACCGACATTCCCTTCTGCTTTACGTTCTGAATGAGAGAGGTCAGCTTATCTTCTTCTATCGAGAGGCTTACAATCTGAGGATCCGCTTCTCCATTTTTTCTCTGGAATTGAGGAACAGAGAGAGGCTTGTCGCTCTTCTTATCACTCTTGTATAATTCCTCTGCTGGATATAGATCCATAAGGGAAGAAAATTCGATCGGTTCCGTAGGAACTCCCACTTCTTCTTCCGAAAAGCTAGCCTTTACAACATCCAATAAAAAATGACAACCGGAACGGCCGTCCGACATGCTATGATGAAAGATGATCCCCAACGCAAACTTGGATCCTTCCGATTCATACAAGATTGCGCGAATCAAAGGAGAATCTTCTAAGCTAAAGAGTCGAATGGTTTCCTTTGCGAGCTTAGTCTTCCAATCGGAGGAATACTTTTCTTTTTGGATCGGTATCTTCTTCTCAGAGCGAGCGAAATAGAGATGAGAATCTTCTCCCACCTGTTTTAAGATCTGCGCCTTAGCTAACACGTGTTTGGACTGTACATAGTCCAGGCCTTTGCGAAATTGTTCTTCGGAGAAGTTTCCTTCTCCTTCTAACATCACGCTGAAATTCATGGAAGATGATCGGTCGTACAACCAAAAGTTTGCCTCCGCTTGATCTAATGAGCGGAGGAAGTTTGTTTTAAGTCTTTCCGGTTCTTGCAAATTCTGCATGTATATCCGGATATAATCTACGCGGTAGCGGGAATCGATTCAATCTCTTTTTCATATCGATTTGCCCTTGTCATGCTCTCAAAATCGTTAAAACGTATGCCATATTTTTTAAGGATCGGTCTTACTCTCGGCGCAACTGCTTGTCTTAGGTAGAATGGTTGGGTTACTACAAAATGATGGATCCCGTGAGTCGCCCCGAAATTAAAACAGAATAAATGTAAGGGAAGTATCCACCATGAATCCAACACTTGGGTTTGCTGATACAAACTCTTTACATCTCCGTAATAATGCATATTAGAAGAAACGATCTGGATCGCAGACTGTCTTAACCAGCAAGGAATCAAATATACGACGGCAGCAGTATTTAAGAAATGATGAATGCTCGCGGCGATTCCAGTCTCTTGGATAGGATTGCCTAAAGCCAAATTGACCAATGAGAATAGTCCCCAGCCTAAGAAAGAATACCAAAGTAAAAGATAAGTAGCCCTATATGGTCCTTTGATAGGAGAGGATTTTATCTTTCTCAAATAATAGATCGCATCTTTACGGATCTTCGGCCCTTGCAATACAACTGCCATGATTGGATCTACCATTACTAAGATCCTACGAAGTCCCCAAGGCATTCCGTTACTTATGAATCTTTCTTCAATATCCTCCTTGTTTCCGGAAAGTTTATGATGAAGAAGGTGGATCTCTTTTCTAAACCAAGGATTGACTGTATTCGCTCGGAATAACCAAACCATCCAAAATAGAAAGTTTTGCATCTTAGGACTTTCTTTAAAGTAAATGCTATGGATCAAATCATGTTCCATCTCATGAAGGAAGGAAGCTAGGATCCCGTTTCCAATGATACAAGCCCAGAAAGGGATCAGGTCCAGAACATACAATGTGCCAAGAAGGATCATCCCTCCTGCAGAACCCATAGTGATCCCAAAGCCGATCGCATTTTGATATTTCAAGAAAGAGAATCTCTTTCTTAACTTTGCATCCGAATAGCGGATCCATTTAATTATGCGCTTTGTTTTTTCCTTTTCGGGTATCCTGTTCGCAGCAGGCTTTCTATCTAAAACTAAGGAACTCATTGATGACTCCGATGAACTCAAGTGGGCTCTATTATACCCAGATTCGAAATCCAGTCGTTCCATTCTATAAACCGAAACCGGCACTTCGGTACTAAATGATATTCTGGGACGATCACTTTCCCTTTTTCTCCCTAAATTCGGATGGAGGCACTCCTACTTGCTTCGTAAATGCTCGGTGGAAGGAAGTTTTACTGCGAAATCCCACTTCGTAGGCGATATCTAAAATAGATCTATCTTCGGTTTCCAAAAGAAGGTGACAAGCTTCCTTGATACGATACTCATTTACGAATGCAGAAAAATTCTTTCCCATTTCCTGATTGATCAGTTCTGAAAGTTGATGAGAAGAAAGACCCAATTCATCCGCAAGACTTGCCAAGCTCAACTCTTCTTCCTTAAATAACTTTTCTCTCTCCATGGTTTGCAGAAGATTCTCTCTCAGAACCTGCATATCCATTCCCTGCAATAAGGACCTTGCGTATTTCTGATTTGTGACCCTCGCCACCTCTTGCAAATTTTGAAAATACGCAGGATATCTTCTTCCGATTAGATAAGAAACACAAAGACTCAATGCCATCATCGAGGCGCTAATTAAAAGAAAGATAGAATTCTTTCCGAGCAAGAAGAGACCGCCTATCGAGTGATTCAATATAGTGGCAATGATAATGTAAAGTAGGACTCTCGCAGTCCATTCTTCCTTCAATACTCCGAATTTAAAAAGGATCCTAGTTCCTCGTAAGAGTCCTAATATATATCCGGCAAGGATAATTAGAGGAATATAAAATATGAAATCATAAGCACGACTGTCGCTTGCAAAGATCAGAATTCCTTCTTTGATCTTTTCTTCTCCAGGAAGAAAGCTGAGAAAAAAGAAAAACCAAACGATAGAAGGAAGAACTGCGTGTTTCGCACTTAACCCGAAGGCGGATTTTTCCACTTCCGAATTTTGGATGATCTTATGGATCCCGTATAGGATCGGTCCGATCGAACTCAGTACGGGAATATGCAATAAGATCAAATGAGGAAGAGTATATAATCCGAATATAAAGCAGAGCCCGCTGACTTGCAGCAAACCTAAACAAATAAACAAAAGCGAAAGAAGCCTATTTAAAGCGGTCTTTCTCTCCAGCACATTCTGGCCTATACAAAGAAGAGGCCCCAAGTACGTCCCAAAAATAGAAAAAGAAACGGGAACCCATAGAACCGGATGATCGGATAGCCAAGCCGGAATGGATATCGACAAATTTTGCATTCAGGAAGGCTTTATCTTCGATTCGTTTGGACTGTCAACTCTCCTAATATACCTAAAAACCGGTGTTCGGTAAGAATGAAGGAAGCAGTGGAAAGATGAATTGTTTCGAATCGAAACTACTTGTTTGATATCAATCTTTAAAAAACTGAAGACAGAGAAAATACAATATGTAAGGATATGCCTCTATAATCTGTTGCGGAGAAGGATCATGACATCATATACTTATATTCTCACGGAAAAGAAGGGTCACGTATTTTCAATCATTCTAAATCGACCAAGTGAAAGGAATGCAATGAATACTCAAATGATCTTTGAGTTAAGTGACGCTCTCACGAAGTACGAGGACGATCCGGATGCAAGATGCGCCGTTATCTATGCGAACGGTTTGCATTTTACCTTCGGTTTAGAATTACAAGAAGTAGCTGGCGCTCTCTTAGAAGAACGAAGAAGTCTTTTTACCCCAAATACGATCAATCCTTGGGACACTGGTGAAACAAAAAGAGTTAGAAAGAAGCCAGTGATCTGCGCCGTCCACGGATTTTGCCTAACGTTAGGAATAGAGCTCATGCTTGCTTGCGATATTGGTCTCGCAGCCGATAAAACCGTATTCGCTCAATTGGAAGTACAAAGAGGAATTCCTCCTTTTGGGGGAGCAACCATTCGATTCGTTAGAACTGCTGGTTGGGGAAACGCAATGAAATACATACTCACTGGAGATACTTTCGATGCCAAGGAAGCCTATCGTTTAGGAATCGCGCAGGAAGTCTTACCCAAAAAAGATCTACTCCCAAGAGCATTCGAACTTGCAGAGAAGATCTCCGCCCAAGCTCCCCTCGCAGTACAAGCAAGCATCGCAAATGCTCGAAAAGCTTTAGAGGAAGGCCAAGTCCCTGCCATCTCGGAATTATTTTCTATCACCATCGAAAACTTAAAATCTCCGGACGGTCAGGAAGGAGTTCGTTCCTTTTTAGAAAAAAGAGCGGGAGTGTTCAAAGGAAAATAAGAAAAGACGAATCAAAATTTGATCCGAACAGTATTCGGTCCTCTCATTATCGAATTCTTCTTGCCTTGGCTATAGAATTTCGAAGCCTAGCTGCAATATAGAGGACCAATATGGATTTCAATCTTTCTCCCGATGAACATGAGTTCACTGAATCCTTTCGTAATTTTTGTAAAAAGGAAATTCATCCGTATGCGGAAGAAGCGGATAAGAAAAAAGAATTTCCAAGATCTCATTATACTAAGCTCGGAGAGGCGGGTTATCTAGGCCTTCTTCATGAAGGCGAGTATGGAGGACAGGGTGCAGGAGTATTCTTAAGCACTCTTGCAATGGAGATTGTTTCCGAATTTTGCGGCTCCACTTTTTTTAGCGCGGGAGCATCCGCAGGACTATTCGGCCTTCCTCTAAAACATTTTGGGACCGAAGAACAAAAGGCAAAATATCTCCCGGATATCATTTCCGGAAAGAAGATAGGATCCTTGGGTGTAACGGAACCTGACGGAGGCTCGGACGTAGCTGCAGTCACTTCTCTCGCGAGAAAGACTGGATCAGATCGTTACATTCTTTCCGGTCAGAAGACGTACATTACGAATGCACCGAATGCTGATTACTGTCTCGTACTAGCTCGAGCTCAAGACGAATCCGGAAAAGAAAAAGGTTTAACTCATTTCATTCTAGATCTAAACAGCAAAGGAGTCTCTAGATCAACGCCCATGGACAAAATGGGATTAAAGGCATCCCCTACAGGCGCATTATTCTTTGAAGAAGTAGAGATCCCCGAAGAAAATATATTAGGAAAACTTGGTAAAGGTTTTCGTCAGACCATGCAAACATTCAATGCAGAACGTCTTTCCTTGGCTGCTTATTCTCTTGGAGTCATGAAGGCTTGCCTGGATGAATCCAAGGTATTTTCCTCTTCTCGCAAAAGCTTTGGAAAATCGATCTCCCAACACCAGGGAGTGGCATTTATGTTAGCGGAGATCTATTCCAAGTATGAGGCAGCGAAATGGCTGACATACAATGTTGCTTGGGAAATGGAAAAAAGCGATTTAGAAGGAAAAGGCAATATGAGCCTTGCAGGCAAATGTGCCGCTTGCAAATTATTTGCAACCACTGCCGCGAGAGAAGTCACAAACCTTGCAGTTCAGATCCACGGAGGAGCAGGCTTCATGGACGAGTACAAGGTTTCTCGTTTGTATAGAGACGTGAGACTGGGTGAGATCGGAGGAGGAACGAGCGAGATCCAGAAGCTCATCATCTCCGGAAGCATCATGAAAGGAGCTTAAACTATTTGGCTTCCAAAACAGGAAGCCTTACTATTCAAAACCCGAATATAGATATCGTCTCGGATTCTGAATTTTTTAGTTCTTATTCTTAGGATCCGCTTCTCCTAATTTCTCTTCTAGATATTTGTTTATGTCCGGATCGTTATCCTCGATCAATTGCCAGAAGGAAAATCCGCGAATTTTATATTTCTCTAATATTTTCATCTTGGCTTCGAAGGCCGACCGGTTCATATAAAAAGCGACCCGATCGCAGCCACCCATTCTATACCAAAGAGAAGGATCCGAATATACATGTCCTTCATGCCTATATAAATAAGGTCTTAAATATTTCCAGTCTCCCAATTTGGATTGGGTCTTAAAGATCTCCAAAACATCTGTCGGTTCTTCCTTTCGGGGAGCCATCTTATCCTGGATCCACTTCGCTCTAGAATAATACACCGACTTGGAATCTATATCACAATTCAAAGGCCAATCGTATCCGTACGTAGGAATTGCCATGTACAATTTCTCATTTGGAATTCTTTCGGAGGCATATTCAAGGATCCTGTCAATCCACCAATCAGGAGCCTGAGGCCCAGGCCCGGGAAATCCGTTCTTGCGAGGATGCAGTTCGTAAGCCATGATCTTTACCTTATCCGCGACTTTTCCGAGAAACTCATAGTCGTGAGTAAGCTGTCCTCTATATGCTTCGTAAAAATCGACTTGGATGGGAGATTTTAATCCTTTGCAAGGATAGACAGAAGGTTTTTCTGCGACTGTCTTAGGATGAATGGCGACCGAAAGAAGCTTTCCCCGCTTATGAAGCTCGTCTCGAAGTAATATTAAAAATTCCTGAAATACTTCTTTCTTCTCGCAGGTCATTCCCTCATAGTCTATATCGATCCCGTCGTATCCGTATTTATCCACTTCTTTCAGGATGAATTGGATATGAAAGTCACGGACCTTTGTATTACCATTCAGTCCGATCACATCTGCGACCTTCTCAAAATCATTTTCCCAACGAAAGATAGTGGGAATGATCAAGGTTCTTGGAGACATGAGCCTCAGCCATTGCATCCTTTCTGCGATCTCGTCCGGTTTCCAGACGGAGAGAATGCGTCCGGTATTCCTCCTTCCCCCTTCTAAATTATAGATGAATGGATGCATCTCATCGTAGAGATGCACATACTTCATCATCGCAAAGAAATCCTGGGACCAGGTAGATGCCCTCATTCTTTCTATTTTAGGGGTCTCGGCGGAGATCTGATTTTCTTCCTTGCTAGGTAAGACGAATAGAACAAGAGCTAAGCTTGCGCAAAGAAGAAGGAACAGGATAAGGGAGAGTTTTATTTTAGAGCTGGGATTCAATCGAGGTACAAATTCTCAATTCAAATCCCAAACGCAAGTAGAATGACGTTTAAATGGAGATTCCGTTCTTCTTCAGAATGTCCAAAGCGGTTTGGCGAAGAATAGGATGCACAGTAAAATCTTCCGGATCAGGAGCCTTTCTCTCCGGCTCTTGGACCTTAAACTTATCCGGACCGATCCATTGAGACAGAGCCCAAAGCATTCTTTGAAAGATCTCATCAATCCTTCTTTGATAGCCTGCCTTTTTATAGTAACCGTAGGCAAGGATCGGAAGTTTTTTCTCGAACATAAAATGGTCACCCAAACGAATGAGCCCGTCTTTATATTCGGTTTTCAGAAAGCATTCTCTAGCCTTACGAATATCTCCGTCGTTAAAGGCCTGATTTCCTTGGCGGATGAGCTCCATTCTTTCCTTCGGATCCATACTCAAACTATCGACGGATTTTAGAATTTCGCAAGGCTTTTTAGCCGGATTCCCAGCTTCTATCATGGCTCGAAAAACAAAAAATCTTGTATAGTTCCCGAGTTCCCTATCATTTGTCTTCTGTATGAGCAATTTAAAAGAGGGTGCCAAGGCTCCCAGTTTTACTAGCGTAAACGAAGAAGGACAGAAAGTCTCCCTTAAGGACCTGGTCGGAAAGAAGGGATTGGTATTATATTTTTATCCTAAGGACCAAACCCCTGGCTGCACCACTGAGGCTTGCGACTTCCGAGATAATTTCGCAAGACTGAAGAAGGAAGGCTATAATGTAGTCGGAGTCTCCAAGGACTCGGTGAAATCCCACCAGAAATTTATTGAAAAACAGGAACTCAACTTTACCCTTCTTGCGGACGAGGACGGAAGCATTTGCGAGGCCTATGGAGTCTGGCAACTCAAGAAGTTCATGGGAAGAGAATTCATGGGGATTGTTCGAACCACTTTCCTAATCGGAACAGATCTGAAGATCCAGAAGGTTTATCCTAAGGTAAGTGTAAAGGGACATGTGGACGAGATACTCGGAGATATCAAGGCGATAGATAAAAAATGAAGATAGAAAAATCCAAAATCAATTTTGCAATCGGAAAGAATTCCTCTAAGAACGTATACAAGATCATACCAGTCACTAAAGACAGTCTTCCTAAAGAATTAGAGACTAAGTTTGGAGAACAGATCCGTGCCTCCATCTTTACAGGAGAGTCCGGACAAAGTTTTACGGATGAATCCGAACGAATCATCTATCTAGGCCTAGGAGATCCATCTAAGGTAAGCATTCGATCGGTGGCTCATCTATTCCTTTCTATAGGAGAGAAGCTTCGCAAATGGGATTCTGTCGGGCTGGAAATTAAGCTTACCCGCTTCTTAACGAAAACCTTATCTCCTTCGACACTCGTATATCAGATCGCTAACTCCATTGATCTAGGAGCCTTTCCGATCAATGTGCTTACCAAAGATTTCAAAGATAGAAAATTAAAATTCGGAACGGTAACTTTCTTATTAGAAGACCAAGGCGCGGAGAAATCAGCCAAAGCTGGCTTAGATAAATCTAGAGCGGTGAGCAAATATGTGAACGGCGCCAGATATATCGCTCATCTTCCTGCAAATCATTTCACTCCTGAAGAATTTGTATCTCGATCCAAGGAAATCGCAAAGGAAACAGGACTTAAGATCACTGTCTTTGACGAACCCCAACTTAAGAAAGAAAAGATGGGAGGAATCCTCGCGGTCAGCCAAGGCTCTGATAAAAAACCTAAAATGATCGTCCTCGAGTACAATCCTCCTAAGCCTAAATCCAAAAAGAAACTGGCTCTGATCGGAAAGGGGCTCACCTTCGATTCAGGAGGTATTAGTATCAAACCTGCACAAGACATGCATGAAATGAAGTATGATATGTGTGGCGCTGCCGCGGTCATTCATGCGATCGGAGCAATTGCTGAACTAGGACTTTCTGTTCCTGTGATTGCAGCCATCGGAGTAGCCGAAAATATGCCGGATGCTGCTGCTCTAAAGCCGGGAGATGTGTATACCGCTCATAACGGACTCACTGTAGAAGTGCAGAACACTGACGCAGAAGGACGCCTTGTCTTAGGCGATGTTCTTTCTTATATAGGAAAGAAATACAAACCGGACTACATGATAGATCTTGCTACCTTGACTGGAGCAATCATCATCTCACTCGGACATGAGGCAGCAGGAGTGATGAGTAATTCCGACAAACTTCGTTCCTTATTGGACGATGCCTCCTCTTCTTCCGACGAAAGGACCTGGAATCTCCCGCTTTGGGACGAATATGGCGAAGATCTAAAGAGCGATATTGCAGATCTTAGGAATATTGCAGGCCGTCCAGGTGGAAGTCTCTCCGCAGGAAAATACTTAGAGAGATTCGTAGATGCAGGGATAGACTGGGCTCATATAGATATTGCGGGAACCGCATGGAGAAAGAAATCTTCTGGTACTCAGATCGGGAACGGACCGAGCGGTTATGGAGTTCGTTTATTAGTGGACCTAGCAGAGAAGCTTGAAAAAAACCGGGGAGCCTAGAATCCCCGGCGAATTTCGATTTGCACCTATTAGAAGATCGAACCGGATATGATCCGTTCTGGGATGTTCGATCTTCTAACTTTTAAAATTTATATTTCCGAATACGGCGAAGGAAGGAACCGTATATTGTCTTAAGTATGTATAATCGGATTGCTTGGTATACAAATTGGATTTAGGAGCCAGCCCCGGATCGTTTGCTTTATCATCATATAAGTTATGCGCAGCACCCATCTCTGATTCACTAGGCTGAAAAACTTTTCCAGTCAATACAGGGAACATCAGATCTTGTGGATCCGGAGAATGACGCAGTCCCAGGCAATGTCCAATCTCATGCGCTAAGGTTGCCTCGATATAATCCTTAGGATCAGTTCCATCACCGTCATTCATCATTGTCTGAGCAGTAGCTTCTACTCGATCAGAGAAGATGAAGATCACGCTGCTTTCTATATGAATGTCTGCACTAACGGAACATGCCGCCAAATAAAACGGAGTCGAAGAAAATATCTCACATGCTGCTATGCTTTTAGGAGCGATCCCTTCTACATTGCATTTATGAGATTCGGTGAATACGATCGTGTTTCGCATTCTATCGACTCTTACTTTTGCGGGATACATATCGATTCCCATTCCCCACTTTTGAGCGGCGGCTTGGGTAAGATCTAGGCCATTCTTCATTTCCTTACCATACATCATCCAAAGGACTTGTTTTTCTTCCCAAGTAAGATCTCCGGTAGGAGTATCCATTTGAGAACAGTAAGTAAACGTAATAAACCAAATAAACAATAAAGAGAAAGATACCCTCATTAGAATTTCCCCAGAAAAATCCGATCCCTGAATTTTTTTTAAGATCGAATCGCGATTAGCTAAGTTTAGCTTGCTTGGTGTATCTTTTAAAAATTTCTCAGACGCCTTTTGTTTTTCTAAGTGCGAGAGAGAGTTTTATTTTTCTTTTTTTCTGGATCGTCTGCTCAACGAATCCCCGGTTCTAAAATTTAAGACGATTGAGCACGGCCGATTTTGCATAAAAAAAATTTTTTCCGAAAATTTTGTATATTATATAAATCGAATGTTATATCTTATTTTTTTGAAATGATTTTGAGAAGGGAACGCAAAGAGAAATACTCATTTCAGGTTAGTCAATTTCTTTCTATTTTGTTTATCTTAGTACGCTCCTACTTTCGTTTTAGTTTTTTTCTTCTCTTATACCGAAAGGTATATCTGAGTTTTGGAAATAAATTTCTGACAAAGTTAAGAGCGATTTCTCACTCTAAATTCCAAGTTTTTCATTCCCGAAATAGGAATTCAGGACTGATTTAGGATCCAATTTGAGAGCGGTTCTCCATTTTGAAGGGAATTCAATTCTTCCCGCCTGGATTTTCCCCCTTCCTCCTTATCCCTGTAGGAACTCCCGATTTTTGATTTTTTACTTGTCCCGTAGTGCGCTGCAAAAAGAATGGTCATATATAGTGCATTGCACAATAAACCAAGTTGGAAGAAACAAATGCTCCAGCCCAAAGTTAGAAAAAGATACATATTCATAGCTGCCCTACCCATGGTGTACCAGTCATTGGTTGCCCCAATCACGGGATCCCTATTCGAGGGAAATGGAACTTCTCCGGGTCCAAAACCGGAAATCAGCTATATCCGGGAATTCATCGCCTCCCAAAGGCCCAGCATAAAAGAAGAAGAGCTGGAATTACTCACCCAAACAGTGCAAAAGGAGTCCCTACGGATCGAAGATTCCGCCTGCGGCCTATATTGCGAGAAGGGAGAGAAGGTCGGCCTGCTACTTGGATTGATATGGACCGAGTCGGAATTCTATAAGAAGGCCAGATCCAAGAAGAATGCCAGGGGATATATGCAGATTATGCCGGGCACAGGTGCTTGGATCGGTTCCTGGGAAGGAAAGACGGTGAAAGAAAAGGACTTATTCGAGACGGAAACGAATATCCATCTGGGAGTTTCTTATCTGAACCACCTTCTGGAAACCGAAAAGGGAGATGTAAGAAGAGCCCTACTCTCTTACAACGCAGGCCCTGGCGCAGTCAAGAAATGGGGAGGAGTTCCTTCCTATGCGGAGAATATTTTCTCCACCCAAGCAGATTATCTAGGCAGTAGGAATTAAGTTCGAAACCCTCTGCCTTGCCCGGTTCAAAGATCTAACCGGGCAGCACTCTACCTGCTTTCCATCCAGGAAATGCAGGAACGGAGCATCTCCTTCATCTTCTCTCGATCCGCATGAGTCGGATGCCCATGACCAGGGAGAACCCATTCAAAGTCGTATTTTTCTAAGAGCCTCATGGATTCGGTCTGCTTCTCCCAAGAATACCAGCAGGCATTTCTGAACGCGATCAACCTTTCCTTCTTAGGATCAAATGCAAGATGATCTCCAGTGAACAGAAATTCGTTCTTATACAATAAGGTGCTATGACCCTTTGTATGTCCAGGTCCCGGAAGAATGACCAGATCCTTCGCAAGCGAATAAGGATCATTTCCATGTATTACGATTTCTGCTTCGGGTAAGGAAGAAAGATCTCCTTCATGAATGATTCTCTGAGTTCCGAACTCCTGGTGGAATTTTTCGTGATCGGCGATATCGTCCCTATGAGTCAGGAAATGGTAGCGAATTCCCCCTAAGCTTTTAATTTTCTCTGCTAAGGAAGGAATGTATCTGGGAGAATCTATGAGTATGTTCCCTTCTTCCCTTACAATTAAATAAGAGAAGGCACCGAAAGAAGATTTAGAATGAAACCCACAATGATATACACTGTCTGCAATCTTTCGAGGAAAGGAAGCCTTTGCCTCTTGTAAATCCAAACGATCTTCCGTGCCGATCGAAGCAGTGGGACAAGAAACCAAAGCCTGCAATGCTTGAAAAGTTTCCAGCTCCGATTCAGGTTGTTTTTGAACAAAGGAACCGATTCGATCCTCGCCGAACACCTGCGGAGCGAGAATACGACAAGTCTCGCAATCTATACAACTAGAGTCTACATAGAACGGACCGACTTGATTTTCGGGTCTTCTCTTAGAAAGAGTTGCCATGTTACTTAGACTGGAAAGCTACTTCACCCAACCACTTCTGTTGAAATACTTATCCTCGAGTGCTTTCAATTCTCCTGTCCTTTTCATTTCAGAAAGGAAGAAATCGAAATTGCGTCCGAATATAATATCTCCCTTCGGCAAAAATGCACTGACATGATTTTCTTGGACAGGCTCTATCAAAGCCCTGTAATTGGAAAGGATAGCAGGCTGCTTTAAAATATGACCCTTGATATAAAGAGAATCCCCTACGAAACAATTTGCCTTTCCTTCCCTTACTGCATCCCAAGCCGCATCGGAGGAGCCGTATGTAAAGATACGAGAATTCGGAAATGCTCTCATGATATATTCATGGCTACTCGAAAACGCTCGGACCGCAAAACTGAGCCCGCTGATATTTTCTAAGTCCTTTAAACTTCTGAAATATACGGTGGAGATAATATTTCCTTCAGGAGGAGGCGGGATCGCATTCTTGTTCACTAATGCCCCGGGAGTAGAGATAAGATAAGGAGAACTAAACCTTCCTCTTTTAGATCTTTCTAATGTAGAACTTAAACCTGCAAGAGCGATATCTATATCGCCGTTCTTCATTGCTTCCGCATAATCCTCGAATTCAGGAAGATTTGCGAACGTATATTTAACTCCGATAAAATCAGCGTATTTCTTTCCCAACTCCGCATCGAATCCAGGATATCCGTCCTTAGGATCCGCTATATAAAAAGGCTCGTAGTT
Organism: Leptospira semungkisensis; assembly: GCF_004770055.1. Lineage (NCBI taxonomy): Bacteria > Pseudomonadati > Spirochaetota > Leptospiria > Leptospirales > Leptospiraceae > Leptospira > Leptospira semungkisensis. The sequence continues at coordinate 16,309 of NZ_RQEP01000016.1, forward strand.
TCTGTTTCCGGAAACTTTTAATTCTCCCCTTTTTTTGATCTCATCCAATCGGGAGAAGGTTCCCTCTTCTGTGCTAAGTGGAAAAAAAGAGAGAAGAAGAAGGACAATTACAAATCTACCGACCACGGTTCTTTTATAGAAAACGAGCATCGACGGATCAAGAAAAAATAATTCGATTTCGGATCTTAGGATCTTCTTCCTTTTTTATTCGAAAATCGGGAACGTTTTGGTCTGCCCGGGTTTTAATATATAAAGGAAGAAGACGGGACCTCGGTTTGCAAGAGAGAAAAAAACGGATCAGCAGGAATTCCCCGCACTACGATCTCACTCGCACAATATTTCACTTTGGCGCTGCCTGTTTATTTTTTTCTTCCGTATTCATCGTTTGCCAAAATGCAAGTTCGGATAAAGTAAACTTAACCGTTTACGGAGACGGAGAAGCATTCAGTATAGATGGAACAGTAGACATGGACAAGACTGCAAGCTGCGGAACTGCAAGTCCTTACAGTTCCAGTTCTTCAACGACTACCACTACAACAACCACTTCGACTACGAGCACCACGAGTCTATTTACCGTGATCAGCCGTTTGTATTTTACGAGCGGGGAATATATTTATTTGAAATTCTTATACGATAGCACCCAGAACCAAGGCTCAATCGATTCTACCCAAGGCTTTTCTTTTTCTGGAGGGATCGGCACTAAGGCCGTGGTTTCCAACTACGGTAAGATCTATTGGGGAGGAAGTGGCGTGCCTGTAGATACAAGTGTAACTTCTTCTCAAGCACTTTCTTATTTAACCGTTACATTGGATCTGGTGGGAACAGCGGTCGCGAGTGGAAGTGCTGCTCTTGCTCTGACCCAATGCTATACTGTGGACTTCATCAATTGCACTTCGGCAACTTCTACAAGCATGTGCTATACTCAAGATGGAACCACTTGTTATAATACTCAGTCGATTACAGGACCTTCGGTCAGCATCCAGGGAGAAGTGAATTGCACGAGTAATACTGTTTCTTCAAGCAGTTCTTCCAGTTCTAGTACAACACAATAGAGAAACATTTCGTCATAAAATAAAAGAAGAGGATTTCGTTTTGAAACCGAATACTATAAAAAAATTTCTACTCATACTCCTAGTAACGGGAAGTTCCAATCTGCTCCTTGCGGATCCTCCTCCCCCGCCCCCTCCTTTCGGCCCGGAACCTTTCGATCTATACGGCCCCGGACCGGGAGGTCCAGGTCATGGCCATGGACCAAGAAGAGAAGAAGGGAGAGATTTCGAAAAGTTCGCCAAGGAACTCGGGATGACCCAAGAACAGATCGATAAGGCTAAGGCTGCAAGAGAGAAAAGATTCTCTACAACCAAAGCAATGAGCGATAAGCTCCCGAACCTTCATGAAGATTTAAGAAAACTATTAGAATCTCCTAAAGTAGACATGAGTGCGGTTCGTTCTAAACTGAAGGAAATCGGAGATCTTCAACTTGAATTAAGAATTCTGCATATACAAGGCAGACTGGAATTCGAGTCCTTTTTAAACCATGATCAAAAACAAAAACTAACCCAACTTCACAAAGAGAGGATCCAAAGGATTAAGGATAGAAGGGACCATTTCCCTCCTCCTCATCGTCCCCCCGGGCCTCCCGGAGATCGGGACTGTAAAGGTATATGACGGAATCTGAATTAGCCTTCGCAATCGAATCAAGTAAGCAAACTGTCCTGAGATCCATTCAAAGGCATATTGCTTCTGATATGGCGTCCTTGGTCGAAGATCTGGCCCAGGATACATATCTGCGCTATTACTTAACCTTTAGAAACAGACCTCTCTTAGAAATAGGAGAATTGAATCGTTGGTTGTATGTGGCCGCAAGGAATGAATGCAGAAGAGCGATTCGGAAATGGAACCGAGAAGGCAAGGCATACTCTCGACTAAAAGCGGAGATCATAGTGTTAGGCAGAAAAGACGATTGGGAATTGCCTAACGAGAATTTGGACGAAGATAAAAGGAAATGGCTGGAGTTGCATATTAATCTCTTGCCTTCGCCATATAAAGAAACTATGATGTTACGGCTAGCTGGAGAGAAATTAGAATCCATAGCGCAGAAGCTTGAGATCTCCGAAGGAACAGTGAAGTCTCGGATCTCTCGCGGAAAAGAATGGTTATCTCGATTCACGAACTCGAATCGAAAAGACCAAGGAGGTAAGAAATGAAGAACCAATCCGAATCGGAACTAGACCAGACAGTAGAAAGACTGATCCAAGATCCCGACTTCTCTCGCAGAATTGCAAAAAGGATTATCGCTCAGGCAGAGCATAAAAAAACCAAACCTGCAAATTTGGAGTTCGCTTGGAAAGCGATCGCAGCGGTTCTTCTTATAGGTCTTACCGCAGTGTTAGCCTCTTATTATTCCCGCAGCCAAAAAGAATCTCAGGACTCATTTTCTGGACTTTCCAATCCGGCTGCCGAATTGATCGCTTCTCCAGTCGAGACAGAATACGTATGGGAAGATACGGATCTGATCATCGAAACTTCGTTTACCGAAAGATAAATCAATCTACGGATAACTGCGGAAGATTTTTATAATATTCTAATGCTTCCGGGTTTATCAAGGCGTCCTTGTTCGTAACTGGTTCGCCTTGCACGGTTTTCTTGACTGCGATCTCTACCTTTTTCATGTTTCGGGTATAAGGGATATCGGCTACTTGTACGATCTTTGCCGGCACATGTCTAGGCGAGACCTTCTCCTTGATATCTTTTCGAATCCTTGCTTCTAATTCGGGAGTGAGGTTAGATTCGGGAGACATCTTTAAGAATAACACCACTCTTACATCGTCTTTCCATTCCTGCCCGATCACTACTGAATCTCCGATCTCCGAAATCGTTTCGAGCAAACTATACAAGTCGGCGGTTCCGATACGAACTCCTCCCGGATTCAAGGTAGCGTCCGATCGTCCATAAACGACCATTCCTCCGTTGGATAAGATCTCCGCAAAATCTCCATGTCTCCAAATATTCGGAAAGGTATCGAAGTAAGCTCCCTCATATTTTTTTCCGTCAGAGTCATTCCAAAATTCCAAAGGCATAGAAGGGAATGGCTTCGTGCAAACGAGTTCTCCCTTTTGTTCATGTATCGGTTTGCCGGAATCATCAAAGATCTCAACCGCCATTCCAAGCCCCAAGGATTGCAATTCGGAAGCGTGAACCGGAAGATTCGGATTTCCTAATGCAAAGCATCCGTTCAGATCTGTGCCTCCCGAGATGGAAGAAAGCCTTAACCCCTTACCCCAAGAATCATACACATATTCGAAACCGTATCCCGGCAAAGGTGATCCTGTAGAAAGAACGGCTCCTATAGAACTCAGATCCGAAGAAGGTTTGTATTTGTCCTTTTCAAGAGTAAGTATGTATTTTGCTCCTACTCCAAAGATCTTGATTTTTCTATCCGCTGCGTATTTAAAAAGGACTTCCGGACTAGGATGAAATGGATTCCCATCAAATAAATGCACCGTAGCTCCTATAGAAAGAGAGCTCACAAGCCAATTCCACATCATCCATCCACAGGTAGTATAATAGAATATCCCGTCTCCTTCTCTCAAATCAGAATGAAGAGCGAGTTCTTTCCAATGATTCAGAAAGACGCCTGAGCCTTGGACCATACATTTAGGAAGCCCGGTGGTTCCCGAAGAATACATGATATATACAGGATGATCGAAAGTAGTCTGAAAGAAGCTCGGCTCCTTTCCCCAAAATGGTTTATAAGATTCTTCTAATGGAATTGAATTCTTTGGAAAGGATTCCATTCTCTTTTCCAAACTTTTAGATTCAATACTAGGATATTCTCCGATTAGGATCTTTTTCAGATCCGGGAGCTGGGCTGCAATTTCAGTAACAATCCCTGATAAGGGAAGAGACTTTCCTTTAAACTCGTATCTATCGGTGCTAATGAGTATCTTAGGTCGGATCTGTCCGAAACGATCCAGAACACCCTTTGCGCCGAAATCAGGAGAGCAGGAGGTCCATATTGCTCCGATGCTGGTTGTAGCAAGCATACCTAAAACAGTATCAGGAACATTCGGCATCAGACCAGCCACTCTATCTCCTGGTCCAACTCCTTCCGAGATCAAATAAGCTGCTAAGGCACCTACCCTTTTATATAACTCAGAGTAAGTTAGTTGTGCTTCTGCTCCACTTTCTCCTCTATAAAATAGAGCGAGACTTTCATCTTTCTTTCTTAAAAGATTTTCCGCAAAATTCAGTTTAGCTCCAGGAAAGAATTTAGCATCCCTGAATCTAGCACCGGATCGAAAGACCTCTTCGTATTTTTGGGAATGTATCACAGGAGCATAATCCCAGAGGGTTCCCCAAAATTGATTTAGATCATGCACAGACCAGGAGTGTAGCTCGGAGTAGTTTTTGAATTTTTTGCCGATCGTTTTTTCCACAAAGTTTTGGAAATCGGTCATTCTAGAATTCTGTATGGAGTCTTGTTTGGGAGTCCAGAGGAGTCGATTCATAGTCGGGCTAATATGCTCGTATTTTTCAACTAGAGGTCAACAGTAAATTGGTTGTGAAGAGCGAAGGCAGATGTAAGATTTGCGAGGTGAAAGACGTTCGGAGAACCGCCCTTGTCAGATCTTAGTCATCTCAACCTTCCCACTATTATTTTTCTTTGCGTGAGTTTAGTGTATGCCTTTCACGGATTCTTGCACCAATTGATCGTAGGTGGAGCGATCTCAGTCTTTCAACATCCTGATGAAAGACAATCCAGAATGATATTAATGATCTGGATCGCGACTGGCGGTTTCATGAGTTTTCTGGGACTTCTTCCTACGGTGTTGCTTCTTCTGTATGGAGCGGAACCGGAGCCTGTGCGTGCAGTCCTTTGGACCAATACTCTAGCTTTAGGTTTTTTAGCGGTGCATTTTGTTCTCTGTGGAGTGATGCGTTTGCCAAGGCCGCTTAGGATGGGATTCTATTTTACCGTAGCGTATGCAGTCTCGAACTTGATCTTTCTTTTTACCTACGGCAAATTCTGACCAAACTCTACTTCGCTTCAGGTCGGCTCGAAGTAGGCCAAATTCTCAGGGCCTTCATGGACAACGATGCGTTCTACCTTTCCATTCGCAGCGATCACGCTTTCCTTTAATCCAAAATAAAACCAGCGAGCCATATTCTCAGAAGTCGGGTTAATCGTCTTAAAGTCCGGGTGATCGTTGATCAGAATATGGTCTAACTCGGACACCAACTCTTTTAAACGAAGCTTTGAGGTTAAGAAGTCGAAACTGATCCCATCTTCTCGGATATTGTCCTTTCCCGAAAGATAGACCTCCACCTTAAAGGAATGCCCGTGGATAGGCTCATCGGAACCATCCGGGAAATACTTATAAAGATAATGTGCGGATTCGAATCTTTCTTCGATCCGAATGTAGAATTTGCCCGTTTCTTGAAAAAACATGGAATTGACTTACGCCTAGGGAGTCTATATACTGGAAGAAACCAATACCATTAGGAGATTTTCCACATGTCGGAAGCGGTCAAGCCAAGATTTTTTAAGGAAATGACGGTCGGAGAAGCGATCGGACTCCATCCTGAAGCGGGACTAGTATTCTCCAGCTATCATTTAGGTGGATGCTCTCACTGTTCTATCAATGAATTAGAGACTATTGAACAAGTTTGCATGGGCTACGGTGTCGAAGTAGACGTTCTTCTCGAAAGCTTAAATAATCTTTTGGAAGACGGAGAGTAATCTCACTTCTTCCCTCTGTCGGGATCACTTTTGGGAATGAAAGTGATCCTTGATCAGTTCCACCTCTCTTTCTCCTTCACAATCCAACCAACTTAAAAGCCTGGTCAGGGCCTTCTCTCCTTTTCGATTCAAAAGCAATTTGTTTAATGCGCTTCTAATCCCCCAAAATCTTCGAATATCCGGAAGCTTAGGAGTGGGAAGCTTGAAGCTTAGAAAAGAAATTCCTACACTCGTATCTCCAAGCTCGTTTCCTTTTCTCATTGTTTCCAGATCCTTACTCACTAACTCTAAGGTCTTTTTGAAATTGGAAACACTCGCTGGATCTTCGTTCTCTATCGCAGCTTGATATTCTCCGATCCATTCGCGGATCTTTTTGTATTTCTGTCTAAGCTCGAGAGAAGCATCCAGAACTTCGGAAAGATTGGAAGAAGATTCCAATACTTCTGCAACCAAGGGAGGAAGGATCAATTCAAAGCTATGCATCTTTCCAAGAGGAGTTAAACCAGCAAATAGCTTTACTCTTTCTTCGTTCACCCATTCTTGCACATCAGTTCCCATATCTACGCCCGGCTTCAAGAAACCAGTTTCTTCTAATAGGAAGGATCGGATTGGATGAGGCACGTAATGCGCTCCTAAGAAGGAACTTCTTCCGAAATTTCCTGCGGTTCCCCAAACCACTTGGCCAAAATGTTCATGAGGAGACTTTCTCGTTTCTTGATAGCCGATCAGATTTTCTTTTTGATGCTGCCTCATCGTGTCGGTTACACATAATAATTCCAAGGCTTGGTTCCTAGATGCCGCAACAATAGGATTGAATGTGGGAATATCCACAGGAACAAGCAGAGTCCCGTCCAAGGAATTCAGTCTTTCAAAGGATTTCCATCCTTCTGAGAATTTGCTATCGTAGAAAATTTTCTCTCTCAGCACGAGCTCGTTAACTAGACTGAATAAGCTCTCTATTTGAACACATGCCTCACTAATCTCTTCCCAATGATATGTGTTCTCGTTTCGATCCACTCGTAATCGTTTTGAGTTTGAAAAATCAAGGCCCTCTGAATGCAAACGAGATAGGCTTTCAAAAGTCCAATTGTCCCAGAAAGAGGAATTATGAATTACAGGGTCGTTCATTCTAAAAATAGAAACAAATGAGATTCGGATTCTCCGGTGTTTCTAAAAAATTGCAAACGATTTTCGTAAAACCTCGATTAGACGTGCGTTAAGCTAGTGCAGATAAGATCTAATTTGCCAATGACAGTTCCATATTCTTTCTTGGTAAGAAAATGAAAATTATTCAATCTTGGTAAACATCGTTATCAAAATAACAATGATAAGCGGCAAAAATCCTAAGATTAATCCCTCTGGCCCTCCCAATGAAGAGATTTTGGTCAACAATATCCTTCGGCTAGTATCTGCACAAACAAAGGGAGAAGTAAAAAAGAGTATTATAAATTTATACTGTATATTGGTCGTTCTGGCCAATAGAAAAAATCCAATAAGTTCACTAATAACAATATAATAGTTATTTGAATCCAGAACAGGATAGCCGCTATTATGACTCATGCCTATTGAAAATGCTGTGCATAACCAAAAAAGACCGTAGCTAACTACTTGCGGTATGTATAATAGTATCTTCATATAGAGAAACCATAAATATTCTGAATTAGTAAACCTGCATATTCTGTCGAATTTCTAATCGCTATTCTGCCAAGTAAGAATAGCATTTTGCCCATCAATCCCACCAAAAATACCAAGTTTTGTGGTTCATCAAAGTAGACGCTAGATTGGATACCGAGGCAACTCCTTGATACACAATATCTGGGCAATAAAAGAACTGCTCCCAAGCTAAAGCCAAGGCGTCGGCCTGATTGATGGGCGGCCTTGCTACAATCGCCTCAATGACGTTATGCGAACAACCAACAATTTCGGCGCCATAACGTTCATGCCATCGCTTCCACAATGCGCAATGGATAGCCGGCTCAGGGCATTCATTCCAACCGCCGTATTTAAGTTTTGCCGGTATTTCCCAAGGATGAGCGACGGAGACATGGGCAACAGTAACTTTCGGCAGAAAGTTTACAGTAAGAATATCTTTGTGTAATGAGATCGAATGTAGTACTAAGGGTTCTTCAGGCCAAGCTCCTAAGATTTCAGATTCAGATTCACCGAATTCTTCCCATTCTTCCGAGTAAATTTTCTTTCGCTCAGTGAACCATGCATCTATATCGACTTGTTTACTCATCTCCAATATCGAGCTTTCACTATCCGTAGAAAGATCGATCATTTCCTGCAGGTTTTCTTTTTCGTCTGGTCTACCACAAATTAAAAGTCTTTCGGATGAGCCGATTGACGCAAGAGCACTTTCGAGTGCAGCCTCTGCATCAAGAGTAGTAAAATGCATAATGTTTCCTTCAAGTAATTGGATCTTGAATTTCTAAGATCCTAACTAGTAGGACGAAAATTGCGTAAAGAGCTTATAAAATCAAATTAGAAATATTCGGATTTTTCTTGGCAGAGGAAAGATGGTTGAAAGAACCAATTATTCGCCTTTCTGAGGAATATAATAATATCGAATTCCAGCCTTACGGAAATAATATCTGATATCTCCGCCTTGTTTATCCGTAGGCATGAGTCGTCTTTTAAACGTATCTTCGGGAATGCGAAATGTATCTCCTATCGCATCGCATCTGAAGAAGCGGACACCTTCCGGATAACGTATCATCAAAAGATTTCCAGGTTCCGTTTCCCAGGCTCTTTCTTCTCCTTCCCAAGAAAAGTAAATAGACCTTGTAGGAAAGATAGGATACTTCTTTCCATCATAGAGAACCTTGTCTTTGTTTCGATTTATATTACGAAAAACTTTTTTAGGTCCGGACTTGATAATGAAATGAACCGTGCCACATCTGAATGTAAGAAGAAGCGGAATCCCGCCCAAGGATCCTGGCTCCAGATTGGAAGAAGAAGCAATAGGAAGACGAGTAGTATTCTCTGAAATCCTAGCGATCGTAGAACGCATAGACTCATCCAGAAATTCTACAGTATCGTCTTTTCGGATCTTTTCGAGCTGTCTATAGATCCGATCAAATTCGCTCTTTTCGTATGCTTTAGTTTTCACAAAGCCATCGAGCTGTCTTTTTAAATTAGAAAGCCTTGCTTTAAAATAAGGAGTGTCATTTCGGGAAGCGACTTCGAACATTTCTTCCCACAAGGATTCCAACTCTCTCACTTCTGAGTTTTGGTCGAAGGTATTCTTCTCTACTTCTTCCAAAATATAGCGAAACTTGCGCTTCAAGTCGAAGAGAAATCTGGAATCCTTTACTCTTTCCATGCTAGTATCTTAAATATCGGTTTTCCCGAAGTATTTTCGGGGGGAAAATTTGGGACGAAAAGCCAAGCCTTGCCCTTTTAGTTGGCGTGTTTTCTCATCTTGATCGAAAGAATAATCCCGACCGCAACCATGGACATGATCAAGTGAGATCCACCGTAACTCATAAAGGAAAGCGGGATCCCCGTTACAGGCATGAGCCCAAGCACAATCCCGATATTGATCGCCATGTGATAGAATAGCATGGCAACAATCCCAGATGCAAGCAAGGAACCGAATCTATCCTTACTCTCATAACTGATCTGGAGCCCTCTCAAAGGAATCGAGAATAAGAAAAATAATAAGAAAACAGATCCTATAAACCCAGTCTGCTCGGCCCAGGATGCAAAGATAAAGTCAGTGCTTGCCTCAGGGACATGAGGGATCTTTCCTTCGGTCATTTCAGCGTTTAGGAAACCTTTTCCTACAAGTTTTCCGGAACCAACCGCAGGCTTAGAAGCTCTCAGCTGATATCCAGCGCCTTGTTTGAACTCGTCCGGGTTCAAGAAAGCTGTCAGACGAATTACCTGGTTCTCTCGGAATGGGACCGTTTTCATCACGACTACCGCAGAAAGAAGGCTAACACCCAAGATCCCCAAAGGAATATAATAAGTACGTAATGTTTTGGATCCTCTCGCAATTCTCAAGAGGATCATAACGATACTGAAAATAATGAGAGCCGCGCCCACTCCGATGAGTAGTGCCTGGTTGGATAAAAGTTTGAATACGAAACTCGCTTCCAAATCCACAACCTGTTCCACCGCTTCCTTCAAAGCAGACAATGTCTTAGGAGTAAGATTCGCTCCGGCTACTTCTTTTCCGTCGATCACCTGCCAGGTCTTTCCGCCCAACCTGTTTACTACAGATAGAAGATCCGTCTTTCCTGTTCTTTGCAGAAAAGCTAATATATCATTTAAGAGAGTAAGCTTGGAATATTCGACATACATTGGAAGTACAAGAGAGATGCCTCCGAATGTAATGAAGGAGCCGATATGCAAATAATCCGCTCCTCCTAAGAACAACATAGTGAATAAGATCGGAAGAAAGGACACTGCAGTTCCGAAGTCTGGCTGCAATAAGATCAATACCATCGGAAGAAGCACGATCCCGAAAGGGATCACGAGTACGACTAACTTCTTCATCTCCTTCTCTTTTAAGACCAAGTACTGACCAAGAAGGATCACGGTCGCAAGTTTTGCGAACTCGGAAGCCTGCAATAAGAAGGGACCGATCTTGATCCAAGATCTAGCTCCCCTGCTAGAAGGAAGATAGCCGATCCATTTCACCAAGGTTAGCATCAAGAGAAGAATAGCAAAACCGTATACGAATAAAGCATACGCACCGATCAATTGGTAATTGACTCTGGATACGAACCACATCACTACGAGACCAACTAAGAAGAATATGAATTGCTTAAACCATTTATGAGCCATGAGCCCGATAGAAGGATCGTCGAAATTATATTCTTGAGAATACAGAGTTAGAACGCTGCAGATCACAACTATGATCACGGATCCGACTAGAAAATAATCGATTCTATCTATGGATCTGTCGGACATCATTGGATCTTCTCCGGTAATACCGGCGCTGCTTCCGGCACTTCTGCAGTTCGTTTGAAACTTCCCGGTGGGAAGGCGGCTCTAAACATTTCTCTCGCAACAGGAGCGGCTCCCGCAGCTCCACCCACTCCATATTCCACGAAGACTGCGACTAACACTTGCTCGCTGACAGGTGCGTTGGCAGGAGCATATCCGATAAACCAAGCGTGGTTAGAACCGGAGGCACCTCTTCTTCTTGTTTGAGCGGTTCCTGTTTTTCCTGCGATATCAGGTAGCCCAGGCTTGTTCAAAACGAAAGCAGCCGTTCCATTCTTCACAACTAAACGCAAGCCCGTCTTGATCGATTCAATGGTAGAAGCTTGGATCGGAATATCTCTCAATCTCTGAGGCTCTGTGCGATTGATAATGGAATTGTCTAAAGGATCTCGGATCTCATTCACAACGTAAGGCTGGTAGATCTGTCCTTTATTCAAGAGTCCTGCATAGAATAGCGCCATGCCGAGAGGAGTAACGGACATGAATCCTTGTCCAATAGAGAGGTTGATCGTATCTCCGTCGAACCATCTAGTTCCGTACGTCCTCTTCTTCCAAGCAGAAGAAGGCACAAAGCCGCTGATCTCTCCCGGAAGATCGATCTTGGACTTTTGATCCAATAAGAATAAACGAGAATATGTTAAGATAGGATCGGAGCCCAGTTTATAACCTAGGTTATAAAAGTAGACGGAGCAAGATTTTTGGAGAGCGTGAGCTAAATCATTCGTGCCATGACCACCCTTCTCCCAACAATAAAAGACTTGGTCCGGAACTCCGGCAAAAGTAGATTTCAGAATATAACTTCCATTACAACTGTAGCTTGTCTCCGGAGTATAATCGATCTTGTGACCACTTTCCAGAGCCGCCATTGCAACTAACGTTTTATACGTAGAAGCCGGAGGAAATTTAGATTGAATGGCTAAATTTAAGAAACCGCCATTCGCATCCACTCTTCTATAATGCGCCGTTCTTTCCGATCTACTCTTTCCTGATAGAATATTCGGATCGTAACTCGGATTGGATGCCATCGCAAGCACCTCTCCTGTAGAAGGACGTAGTGCGATCGCTGTTCCTCTCGCTCCTTTGAGCGCCTTGTACGCTGCGAGTTGTATATCCTTGTCTATCGTTAGAATGAGATTATTTCCAGGAGTGGAATGCTCTACCACTCTCTCTTCTTCTATATTCCCCTCGGAGCTTCTCTTTTGGATCCTGAATCCGTCCGTTCCGCGTAAGCGAGAATCGTATTCTAATTCGAGGCCGTCTTTTCCCAACCATTGATAAGACTTGATCTCTCTCGTAAGAAGGTCTGTCTTACTCGGCTTTCCGATATAGCCAGTAACATGTGCAAGAGCGGGTCCCATCTTATAGATCCTTCTGGGAGAAGGGACCAATATTACATATTTTGAAATCGTATCGAAGACGGAGATCCTTTCCTGCTGCGCCTTGCTAATCGCCTCCAGCAGAACGAAAGGTTTTTTGGATTTGATATTCTTGGAGAATTTAGGCTCCAGAAGATCCTCTTCGTAATACGACATCGGAATAGAAAGAGTTCTCGCAAATTCCTGAAGGAAATTACGAACCTTGGCAGGATCATATTTCAGAAGAGAAGTATTTAAAACTGCATCCAAGCTGGAATAATTGGAAACCAATGCCATAGAAGTTTCCGGAGTGAGAAAGTTCCGATCGAACATCTCTCCTCTGGCAGCGGGAATGGTCTCACTTTTTCGCACGAACTTCTCCGCTTTGAGAGAGTTGTCCGTTCCTTGCACTATCTGCAGATTGAACAATTGGATCACAAACGCGACTAACGCGAAAGCTACAAGACCGGAGAACATATACAGCCTGAGCCTGAAACTACGTTCCAGTCTAAACTCTGTGGCTGAAGAAGATCCTCCTCCCCCAAGCATATTACGCTTCCGCCTGCTCCAAACGATAGAGCTTGCCTAAGATCCAGAAGAAAATAGGCGCAATAATTGCGTTAAAGATAGAAGTACTGAAGATGGAATAGTTCAGATTCTCATGAAAGAAAAGAGAGAACAGAAAGTATGTCGCTACCCTGGTTATCAAAGTCACCAGCACTGAATACAACATGATTGAAATCTGATTTTCGTGATAGGCAGGCCTTGCGAATTTTCCTACTACATAACCCATCAAACAGAAGGTAAGAGAGTGAAGACCGATCTTATAGGTGACCACGTTACCTACGATCTCACCGCCTAATCCAGAATCCGAAAGAAGACCTCCGAAGAATCCGATCCAGATCCCCGCCATGGTCCCTCTTCTGAGAGCGAAGAATAGAACGAATAGAACCATGAAGTCCGGCTTATATCCGGAGATCTCGAAGGCATTTGTCCCGTTCAAGAAATGGGAAATAAAAATCCCCGCACCGATGACTACATATTCTAGGATCATCAGTTGGTTTCCTCTTCCGTAAAGCCTGCTCCACCGTCTTGTTTCGGCTTAAGCGGCTTGGCTTCCCCAGGCTTAGGAACTACCGGGGCTTGAGCCTTAGGCTCTCGATCTTCTTTAGGATAATTTAATTCACCAAAGTACGGATTTTCAATATTAATATTCTGTCCTTCCGGCCAGGTTTCCGCCCATTTTTCAGGAAGCTTGAGTAGAATGGTAACTGACTCTAACATATCAAAACGCACAAAAGGTTTTAAGAATGCTGTCTTAAAGCTTCCGTTTCTAGGACCTTCTTCCGTAATGATCCCGACTGGAATGCCTGGAGGAAAAATACCGGAAGCACCCGAACTATAAACTGCCTTTCCGATCTTACTCAAAGATTCGGTGTATTGGATCATCTCGCTCGGACCCATCGGATAATCACCGAACACTCTTGGATCAATAATAATACCGCTATCTATATAATTCATGAGAGCCTCGGTTCCTCTTCCTGAGTTACCGGAAAGTGTGGCCCATAGATTGCTGTCTGGAATGGAAACGCCCATACTAAAATTAGAATTTATTAATGGTTGCACGATTGCAGAACCACCGGTGACAGCGATCACCTTTCCTACCAATGCCTCGATGATCTCACCCTTTTGGTTTACCGATCTTGCAGTCACAGGCATATAAGGCTTGATCCCAGCTTCGGAGCCCTTATCGATGATGATGGTACGATAGATTGAATTCAAACGGACAGAAAGAACTTCTGCCTTGATGCTTGCAAACTTCTGACGAGTATTAAAACGAAGTTCCCTTCTTAAGATCTCGTTCTCTCTGTTTAAGCGTTCCAGGTCTTGAGGAAGAAGTTTATAATCATCCACCGCTGCGACGCAAGCGTCTCTTTCCTGGCGAACTGCTTCAAAAGATTCTAATTTAGTATAAGCTCCTTTGAAGAAGGAACCTACACCGTCAATGGAACCGGAAACCGAGTCGCCCACTCTTTGGAAACTAGCGATCCCTCTCACTAAGACATTACTCTTAAATGTCAGAGAGAGGATCGAAAATACGATACAGAAAAGAAGAGAGACTGTTTCCTTACTTTTATTTACTTGGAGCCAAAGCATATTAACGGTTCAAATTCTGATCCCAAGCAAATTAGGATCAGCGAATTCCCGGCTTGAGATACTTAACTTCGTCTAAGAATTTTCCGGTTCCCAAAACCACGCAGGTCAAAGGGTTCTCGGCTCTGAATACAGGAACTCCAGTTTCCTTAGAAAGATAGGTTTCTAATCCACGAAGAAGGCATCCTCCTCCGGTTAGAACGATCCCTCTTTCTACGATATCCGAAGCAAGCTCAGGAGGAGTTCTTTCCAGAACTCGTTTGATCCCGTCCAGGATCTCATCGGTAGGTTCTTTGAGAGCCTTACGGATCTCGTTAGATTCTAACTCTAAAGTACGAGGAAGACCGGAGATCGCATCTCTACCTTTGACTTCCATGGTCTCAGTCTTTTTCTCAGGATAAGCGTTACCGATGGTAAGCTTGATATCCTCAGCGGTCCTCTCTCCCACTACTAGGTTGTATTGGTTTCTGAGGTATTTGATAATTGCATCGTCGAACTCGTCTCCACCAGTACGGATGGATTCTGCGATCACCATACCGCCTAATGAAATGACAGCGATCTCAGTAGTACCACCACCTATATCCACGATCATGTTTCCAGCAGGTTCATTGATCGGGATATTCGCTCCGATCGCAGCTGCCAGAGCCTCGTCGATGAGGAAGATCTCTCTCGCACCCGCTTGCTCAGCAGATTCACGAACGGCACGTCTTTCCACCTCGGTGATTCCGGAAGGAACTCCGATCACGATCCTTGGTTTTACGAACGTAGTACGATTGTGAACCTTAGCGATAAAGTAACGGATCATTTTTTCGACCGTTTCGAAGTCGGCGATCACTCCGTCTTTCATAGGGCGAATTGCCACAATTTCGCCAGGAGTACGACCAAGCATCCTCTTGGCTTCTTGGCCTACAGCCAGCACCTTTCCGGTAGCAGCATGCACCGCTACTACGGAAGGCTCGGAGAGTACGATACCTTGCCCCTTTACATGGACGAGAGTGTTGGCGGTTCCGAGGTCGATTCCCATATCGTTGGAAAATAGTCCGTAGAGCTTGTCGAATATCATTACTGTCCTTTGCTTGCCGAGAGGCGGTTGATCTTTTTTATTATTATCTGCGCAAATCCCGAAAATCTCTAGGATTTTCCCATCGCCGATCGAATTCAATATTTCCTGCCCGATCCCAACGGGCAATTCCAAAACAAAAAAAACGAAAAACAAATTGGAAGCCTTTACGACCTCCATAAACTTGGGGATCTTATGGTCCGGGAAAACACCCTAGCTGCCATCGATCTAGGCACCAACTCCTTTCACATGATCATCGTTCGGGTCCGAGAAAACGGGACCTTTGAAGCTATAGCCAGAGAGAAGGAGAACGTTCGTCTCGGAAGCGGTTTAGAAGAAGGAGGAGAGATCGATCCCCCTGCATTCAAGCGCGCCATCGATTGTTTGAAGCGCTTCAAACTATTGGCTGATAATTCCAAGGCAGAGATCCGAGCGGTCGCCACATCAGCCTTGAGAGAAGCTTCCAATAGGTCCGAATTCCAGGCAGCCGCCTGGAAGGAAGCCGGCATAAAGATAGACGTTATCAGTGGATACGAAGAGGCCCGACTCATTTACTTCGGGATCCTGCAAGGCCTTCCCGTATTCGATAAGAAGATATTGTTAATAGATATAGGCGGGGGAAGTACCGAAGTCCTAGTAGGTTATAGAGGAGATATACTCTTCTCCAAAAGCTTTAAATTAGGAGCCATTCGACTCACTGAGAAATTCTTAAAATCGGATCCATTGGATTCCTCTCAAATACGAAAATGTAAACTCTATGTAGAAGAGACCATCCTCCCTTTTCGAAAGATTATTCGAGACCTGAGACCGGAAATGATCATCGGTTCATCCGGAACCATCCAAGCAACTGCTGGGATCATCCGAGCGATGGACGGAGAAGCAGAAGAGATCCCACTGAATCATTATACATTTACTTCGGCTGAATTCAGAAGAGCAAGAAACCTAGTCATGGAATCGGACACTTCCAAGAAGAGGGCCAAGATCCCAGGCTTCGATTCCAAGCGCTCCGATATCATTGTAGGAGGAATACTGATCTTAGAAGAACTGTTCCAACTACTGGATCTCCCCGATTTGACAATCTCTGAATTCGCTCTGCGGGAAGGGATTATCTACGACACTATCCGAAAGTGGGAACATTTCCAGGACCAAGAGCATTCCAAACACCTGGATGATATCCGTCAAAAGTCGATTCACAATCTATTAGTTTCTTATACCAGGGACGAAGAATACGCGAGACATGTCGCAAAACTTTCCTTGGATATTTTCGATCAACTGCAGCCGGTCCACAAGTTAGGTAAAGAAGAAAGAGAATATCTAGAGGCTTCTTCCTTACTTCACGAGGTTGGACTTTTTATTTCTCATTCCGCCTATCATAAACATAGCTACTATCTGATCCGAAACTCGGAAGCAATGCTCGGATTTACTTGGGGAGAAATAGAACTCATAGCGCTTACCGCAAGATATCACCGCAAGAGCGCTCCTAAATCCAAGCATAGAGAATTCCAAAGGATTGGCGGAAGAGAACAAGACATCGTACAAAAACTCTCAGGAATATTACGGATCGCGAGCGCTTGCAATCGAAATCGACAAGGCTTAATTGAAACCGTGAAATGCCAGGTCCGAAAAAACCAAGCTATCTTCTCGTTGGCCACAAAACAGAATTATGATAAGAGCTTAGAGCTTTGGGCCTGCGAAGAACAGGCAGATGCATTCGAATCCGCGTACGGATTCGTCCCCATCTTCCAGTAGAGATGCCTGCAGATCTCAAACATTCCGCCTTGACCGAGACGAAAAGTATTTTAATAAAATTGAATATTCCAATACGGATCCGAATCCTTCTAATCTTTTTCTTTTTTTCCGGATGCTTCCAAGTCTATCCGATCCGAGAAGAATTGATGGAGACTAAAATTCTACGTTCCATGGAATCGAATAGGATCGTAAACTCAGTAGAGATCAAACATGAATTCGTAAACAAGTTCTTGGAATTAACCATCCAAGAAAGCACCAAAGAAGAAAGTCTTCGATCGGAACAGATCTTAGAAAGAAAAAAGATATCGTACGGATACAGAAAATCGGAGAACTACAGACAGATCACCACGGACGAAAAGCCTTGGAACAGAGATATTTTAGGTAGCTTTGCCGACCTATTTGCCTTATTTGAACTAATCACTATTCCATTTCGCACAATGAGCGACACAAAGGAACAAGAATCCGAAAGAGAAACAATCCTTTCCTCCGAAGAAAAGGAAACTCCTATAAAAGCGAATTTAACTCTGATCATTCGGATCGAGAACTCAGAAGTGTTGAACAGAAAGTTAGAAACTAGAACAATGAAGATCCCTCTCTCGGAGATCCGAAGAGTTTTTCCCAAATCCAATCAAATGGAAATCCTAGTCTATAAGGAGAAAGAAAGAGTATCTTACAAGACAGTTTCCCTGCAAGATGCCTTACAACAAATACGGTAGAAGAAGACGAACTTAAAAATTCTAACTTCTTAAGCCCAATATATATATAGAATAGAACTCCATTCCAAAAATGATCCGCTTCTATCCAAGGACTCTCGGATCGGATCGATTCTCTGAAATCGCCCTACTCTTCTCTACTAGAAACTCGGAAAGCTTTTGCACTCTAGGATGTTCGGGAACAATAGAACTTGCCTCCGCCAGAAGTTGAAAGGATCTATCCATTCTATTCTTAGAAGCGTACATCTCTGCAAGATGCAAAAGATTCTCCGGATCCTGAGGATTGCGCATCCTGTACCTTTCACTCAGATCGATAGAAAGCACAGTCTTACCGCTCTTACGTAAGAATTTACTTACCGAAAGAAGAAACTCAGTATCCGTAGGCTTCTTCTGCAAATATTTAAGACCAAGCTCACCAGCCTTGGAATATTTCTTCTCCGCAAAACATTCTATAGCAAGCTTTCTACACTCCTGCAAAGAAATCGTTTTTAATAAATTTGCTTGAGACGACTGAACAGATTCCTGTTCTACATTAGAATTTACTTTTTTAGGCGCCTCTATCCTTAATAAAGAAAGATCATCTGTGATCTCTCCTTCTTTTTGGATTAACTCGTACGTTTTATCTAGATCGCCTTGGGACCTTCGGATGATCTGCAGGAATCTGGTATCATCGGTATCGATCTCTTCTCCTGCCTCAGATTTTATCAACAGATCGTCCCTTCCATCCGAGCCGCAGAATAGAACATCTCCCGCTTTCAACTGAAATACTTCTATATGAACATTCCTTCCTAAGCCGGAATGACCGATCTTAAAATACTTTTCAGAAGGCTCTAGAAAATCAGCAACTCCGTCTCTAAATAGAACCGGCGAAGGATGTTCGCAATTTATATAATATAACACTCCTCGAGACTCATCCACTAATCCTAAGAAAGCGGATGCAAGAAGAGAACCGTCGAATGCTTCAAATACTTTTTGTAATTCTATAAACCAGTTCTTGACCCATCTTTCCGGCCAAACATTTCGATACAATGCAGGAGTCCTTTCTATCATAGAACGAGAAATCGAACCTAAGACGATCGCACCTACAGCTCCTTGCAAAGACTTTCCCATTGCATCCGCGTTTACGAACGCGAGATAATTCTTGCCTCGCAATCGAATCGAATGGGCCAAAGAAATATCTCCACCTATCTGTCTCTCCTTTTGCTTGTATTGGAATTTCTTCTTCTGGATCGTAAGAGAACGCACCGAATAATCAGAACCATTTAGAAAAATGGAATGTAACGGTTCCGTTAAAAGAGAGGTAAGGAAATAATCTCCGTCCTGACTGTATTTCAGTTTCTGGATTTCTTCTAAGCTCTTGCCGAGCTCGTTCGCAGTTTCCTTTAGTTGTCTCGTTCTTTCTTCTACTTTGGATTCCAGGCCCTCGTTTAGAGATTGGATCTCCGCGTATAGACCTTTGAGTCTCTCCACAACTTTTCCGATTCTTTCTTCTTGCTTACCGAATTCATCCAAAGAAGAAGGAGAAATCCTTAAGCCGAAATTTCCCTTTCCTACTTCTTCTAAGAATCCTGTGACGGAAGAAAGTCTGCTTCGAATAGATTCTGTTACGATCCAAGCAGTAAATAAGAGAGGGACAGAGAACAGAAGAGCCATGATCGCCAAATGCACAAGAGGGTTCTCAAGCTTGATCCTTCCATCCACAGTGGCATAGAGCATATAACCCAAAAGACTGAAAGGCATAGAGATCATTGCAGCCACAACAACTAGTAGCCGCTTAGAATAGGGAAAGAAAAGCTTAGTTCTTGCCTCAATTTCCCGAAATTTTCCCTTATTTAAAGCGGGCCTCAAAGAGTATTCCGTAATAAACAAATAGCTAATAAATGAAATCGGAATGATCCCCAAATAGAGCGCAGGGATTGTTGCGATTAGATTCGGACGATAGCCCACAATCAAATAAACGATAATATGAGCGAGAAGAACTCCCAGAAACCAACGGCCCGCAATCGTAAACGATTCATAGATAGGCTGGGTCATATAAATGGATTTCGCGGAGACTAAAAGATTCGGATCGATCGAACTCCTATCCTCTAAATACGCAGCCTTCTTAAGCCTTAGATATCTAAGATAAAAGGCACCGAGAAGCATGGCAGTTGCTGCTACCGTGGCAGCGACTCCCATAGAAAGATATTCTTCCAGAGAATATAAGGAACCGGTCACTGCAGAAAAGTAGACCGCAAAAGGGACAGGGACCGTGTGGGTAAAAAGCTCAAGCCTCCAAGTGAGGACAGGCAAAAGTCTGGATTGGCTCATTTTCGTTTCTCATTTTAGCTTAGGATAAAACCAACACTGTAGCGTTTGCTACAGTGTTCAATATTTTATTTCGAAGTAAAAATAAAATTCGATTAAGGGATTTTATCCACCCAGAGAGGGCGACTGCCTACGATCTCAGTACCGATCTTAAGAAGAAGTATATAGCGTCCTTCTTTCGGAAATACTGCGTGCGGGATGGGAATAGCGATCTCTACGGGTTCGGAGCCGTTATTGACACGAATATTGCCCCCGACTCCCATTACCTTCTCGCTTGTGTCGGCAAATTCCAACTCTAACGAGAATTCATGGTCTCCCGGAGGAAGATTAGTAACGCATACATAAATTCCCCAAGGAGGAAAGACAACGGGAAACTGGCCAGCAAAGAACTTGGTGAATGTTCCTATGATCCCTTTTTTACCGTTGTCTTCCGTGATCACCCGATCCGCAAAGATCAATGCTAAGAGGACGGGTTCTCCTACGTTACTCGACATTAATCAGGTTAGGCTGAATACGCGTCGGAAACGAGTTGTTCTTGTTGCTGAGTATGCACCTTCATGTGACCGGCGGCAGGGCTCGCAGATTCCTTTCTTCCTGCATATTTCAGCTTCTGGCCGGATGGAAGTACATCTTCGAACCTGTCTCGTACGAATGTCCAAGCACCTTGATTCTTAGGCTCTTCCTGACACCAAACAATGGTTTTAGCGTTCTTATAAGTCTTGAACACTTCTTCGATCGCATTCGCAGGGAAAGGATATACTTGTTCCACACGGATAAGAGCGGTGTTCTGCACCTTATTCTCTTCTCTGTATTTAAGAAGATCATAATATACTTTTCCGAAGCTGAAGATCACCTTCTCCACTTTGTCCGCTTTCAGATCTCCGCTATCAGGAAGAACTTCTCTAAACGCACCTTTTAGAAGGTCTTCGATCGGAGAAAGAGCTCCTGGGAAACGGAGTAGTGATTTAGGAGTGAAGATGATAAGAGGCTTACGGAAATTTCTGAGGATTTGTCTGCGGAGCAAATGGAAATATTGAGCCGCATTCGTACAGTTCGCTACCTGCATGTTATTGTCCGCACAAAGCTGTAGGAATCTTTCAATTCTTCCGGAGCTATGCTCAGGTCCCTGTCCTTCATATCCATGAGGAAGAAGAACTGTCAAACCGGACATCCTTTGCCATTTCACTTCCGAGCTGGAGAGGAATTGGTCAAAGATCACTTGGGTATTATTCGCGAAGTCCCCGAACTGAGCCTCCCAAAGAACAAGAGCACTCGGATCAGATAGAGAATATCCGTATTCAAAACCTAAGACGGAAAACTCAGACAAGGAAGAGTTCACTACTTCTGCCTTGGCTTGTTTTTCAGAGATATGGTTCAAACCGATATACTTGTCGCCTGTATTAATATCTACTAGAACCGCATGTCTATGGGAGAAGGTTCCGCGCTGGCTGTCCTGACCGGAAAGACGAACTCTAAATCCGTTTTCCAGAATAGAACCGAAAGAAAGCGCTTCTGCCATTCCATAATCCAGAGGAATTTTTCCTTCCGCCATTTCCTTTCTGCTCTGAAGTAGCTTCACGAGTTTTGGATTCGGAGTAAAACCATCTGGAACAGTGGTGATCGCTTTTACGATACGATCGATCTGCTCTCCAAGAAGAGTAGTGGCAGTCCCGCTATCCAAAGGCTCTTTGGAATACTTAGACCAAACACCTTGCATGGTGTCCACTTTCATCTTGATGTCCTGCTCTTTGGCTCTTTGGAAGGAATCTTCCAGACCTTGAGTGGATCCGTTCTTAATGAAATCTAGTTCGTCTTGGGTGATGTCCCCGTCTCCCACGAGCTTCTTCTCATACAATTGAGCAGTTGGAAGATGGTTCTTGATGATGGAATACATCTTAGGCTGAGTGAATGCAGGTTCGTCGGTCTCGTTATGGCCCAATCTACGATAGCAGATCAGATCTATAATAAAGTCTTTCTTGAACTTCTGACGATATTCCATTCCGAGCTTAGTAACTCGGTACACCGCTTCCGGATCGTCTCCGTTTACGTGAACGATCGGGATCTGATATCCTTTTGCAAGGTCAGTTGCGTATAACGTGGATCTAGATTCATTCGGAAGGGTCGTAAATCCGATTTGGTTATTGATAACGATGTGAAAGGTTCCGCCTGTTGTATATCCGTCCAGGTTCATTAAGTTAATGGTCTCGGCCACAACTCCCTGTCCTGCAAAAGCTGCGTCTCCATGAATGGTGATCGGCATGAATTTTGCGCGATCCTGATCCCCGTACTGCTCTTGTCTAGCACGAACGGAACCGGTTACAACCGGATTCACTGCTTCCAAGTGGCTCGGGTTGAATGCTAGAGAAAGTTTCACTTCTTTTCCACTAGCAGTCATTTTGCTATTAGAATAACCCAAGTGATATTTTACGTCGGCATAACTCTGAGCGTTTTTATCCGCTTTCTCTTCGAATTCAGCGAATACCAAAGAGGCGGGCTTCTCGATCACGTTCACAAGTACGTTCAAACGACCTCTATGCGCCATACCGATCACAAGTCCGTCCATTTTGAAACGTCCTGCTTCTTCGATAATAGTATCGAGCATAGGGATCATGCTTTCTCCTCCTTCTAAGGAGAAGCGTTTCTTACCCACATATTTCTTAGCGAGGAATGTCTCGAAATGATCCGCTTGGAAGAGTTTCTCAAACAGTCTCAAACGAATGCTCTTAGGAAGAGGAGCATGGAATTCAGCGGACTCAACTTGCTGTTGGAGCCACTCTCTTTCCACGTCGTTTACCAAATAATACTGCTCGTATCCTACTGTGCTGCAATAAGTCTTCTCGAACCAGGAGACCACATCTCTCAACTTCGCTCTTGCAAGAGAAGGATTCTGCGTGTCGACTACTGTGTCTAGATCTGCATTGGTAAGATTGCCTAACTTTGAATCGATAAAATTGCGGTTTGGCTTAAAGATACCAAGTGGATCCAAGTTTGCAGCCAAGTGACCTTGCCTGCGGTACGCGTTGAGTAAGTTGATGATCCCCATCTCTCGGATGGAGCCGGCTTGCGCATCGGTAAAAGAAGTAGAAACGGCACCCTTTCCGTTCCCATTTCCATTGCCGTTGGAGCCGTTCTGAGAAGACACTCCGTTAGTCTCTACTTCTTGGAAGAAGAGGGACCATTCTCTATCAAGAGAGTTCGGATCCTTCTTAAACTTTTCGTAAAGTTCTTCGAGAAGCGCCCCGTTCTCTCCGTATAATGCCATCAATTGTTCGATTTTCATGACCGGATCTCCCCTATTAGGCGTGAATCGCCCATTTATCGACGGCCATCGCCGCCTCTTTTACAACTTCAGCCAGTGTCGGGTGAGCATGGAAGGAACGGGCAAGATCTTCTGCCGAGGCTCCGAACTCCACTGCGACCGCAAGCTCTGCAATCATATCAGATGCTCTTGGTCCGAATACCAAAGCTCCCAATACTTTATCAGTTTTCTTATCGGCTAAAATTTTAACTTGGCCTTCCGCTTCGTTCATTGCCTTAGCTCTCGCGTTCGGCTTAAATAATGACTTACCAACTTTGTATTCTATACCGGCAGCCTTGAGCTCTTCTTCGCCCTTGCCTACCCAAGCCATCTCAGGCCAGATATAGATGATGAAAGGAACAGCATTGTAGTTCACATGTCCGGATTGGCCTGCGATAAGTTCCGCGAGAGCAACGCCTTCTTCTTCGGCCTTATGAGCAAGCATAGGTCCGTCGATCACATCACCGATCGCATAGATGCCAGGAACGTTTGTGCGGAAATGAGAATCCACCTTGATCCTTTTTCTCTCTGTTAATTCGACCCCCGCTGCATCCAAACCGATCCCATCAATAAATGGTCTGCGGCCCACAGCGACTAAAACAACATCAGCGTCTAGCTCGGATTCTTTGCCGTCCGGAGCTGCAATCTTCACTTTTGCGCCTGTTTTGGAAGTAGTTGCTCCCAAAACCTTATGCTCGAAGAGGAAATTGAACCCTTGTGATTCTAAACTTCTCTGGATCAAACTTCCAAAAGAGCGATCCACGTTGGGAATAATGCCTGGAAGAAGTTCCACAACTGTGACCTCGGAACCCAGACGAGCCCATACGGAACCCAATTCCAGACCGATCACACCTGCACCTATAATAACAAGTTTCTTAGGAATACTTCTCAGATCGATCGCATGGTCGGAAGTGATGATCGTCTTTCCATCCATTGGAAGACCAGGAATATCGATCGGAACGGAACCGGTTGCGAGAACGATATGCTTCGCAGAAAGGACTTCTTTCTTACCGTCGACCAAAGCGACTTCTACCTGGCCGCCTCCGAGTAATTTTCCAAAACCCTCGTAGCGAGTGATCTTGTTCTTTTTCATGAGGTAGTCTACACCGTCGGTGACTTCCTTCACTACTCCATTCTTGCGCTCCATAAGCTTGTTCAGGTCGAGGGTAACTTTTCCAACTCCGATCCCATGAACGTCTGCCTTATGAAGTATCTTATGATATTCTTCAGAAGAATCCAAAAGAGCCTTGGAAGGGATGCAACCTACGTTCAAGCAGGTTCCTCCCAAGGTTTTTCTTTTCTCGATGATCCCGGTCTTAAGACCGAGTTGCGCTGAACGGATCGCGTTTACATAGCCTCCAGGGCCCGATCCGATCACTAATACGTCGTATTGTTCCGCCATATATATTAGACTTCCTTAAACATCCAAAAGAAGGCGAGTCGGATCTTCGATCGCTTCTTTTACTTTCACGAGGAAGGTAACTGCTTCTTTTCCGTCCACGACCCTATGGTCATAAGAAAGAGCCACATACATCATAGGTCGGATCACGATCTGATCGTTCACTACTACTGCACGTTTTACGATATTATGAAGTCCTAAGATACCGCTCTGAGGAGGATTGAGGATAGGAGTAGACATCATAGAACCGTAGATCCCTCCGTTAGAGATCGTAAAGGTTCCACCTTCCATATCGGAGAGGTCGATCTTTCCATCCTTCACCTTGTTCGCGAGCCTTACGATCTCGGATTCAATCTGAGCAAAAGTCAAAAGATCGGAATCCCTAACGATAGGAACAACGAGTCCCTTAGGACCACCGACAGCAACGCCTATATCATAATAATTCTTATAGACCAGATCTGTTCCTCTGATCTCCGCATTGATCGCAGGAACATGCTTAAGCGCTCCAATCACCGCCTTGGTGAAGAAGCTCATGAATCCCAGACCTACGTTATGAGCGTCTTTGAACTTGTCTTTGTACTTATTACGAAGATCCATGACCGCACTCATATCTACTTCATTAAAAGTAGTGAGGTGAGCCGCGTTATGCTGTGCTGAAACCAAACGATTCGCGATCGTCTGGCGCAGTTTGGTCATAGGAACTATATTTTCTCTTGGAAGATTTCCTCTAGAAGCAGCAGGTACCGCTTTAGGAATTTCAGGAGAAGGTGCGGACTTAGCGACTGCAGGTGCTGCGGAAACCGCAGGTGCAGATTGTTTATTTGCGATTGCGTTTAACACATCTTCTTTCGTGATTTGTCCGTTCTTACCGGAGCCAGAAATAGAAGCAGGATTTAATCCGTTATCATCTATCAATTTTCGAACAGCAGGAGGAAGTGTATCGTTCTGCGCCTGGCTGCTTGTGTTAGTTGGTGCTGTATTCGTTGAGGAAGGAGTGCTGGAAGTAGTAGGAGTGCTTTTTGCTGCAGTAGCGGATGGATCGATCAGACCGATTACTTCTTTGATCTTGACCGTCTCCCCCGGCTTCTTGTTAATTTTTTGGAGAACACCCGCCGAGGGGGCCGGTACCTCCATGGTCACCTTGTCGGTTTCCAATTCCACCAGGACCTCGTCCTGTTCTACTCGTTCGCCTTCTTTTTTAACCCAGTTTGCTATTGTTGCTTCCGTAATGGATTCACCCATTTCGGGAACCTTGATCTCTATCGACATCTTGATCCTACGGAGGTCGGTTTATATAGTCCCGTTCGGAGACCGCCTCCATTTCACTTTCGAAAAGCGGAAATATTCTGTAAAGCGGTTCTTGGCAAAACCGTGTTTTGGAGGCGTTTTCGGAAAGGATTTTAGATTTGGAGGAGAAAAAACAAAAGCCCGAAATTTGTTTCGGGCCGTCTTCGTTTATCAAATATGTCGCGCTTGCAGAGAGGGTTTCAACCCTCCCTTTTAAAGTTTCTCGAATCCTATACTGAAATTCGAAGGCCCTTCCTTCTTCAATCCGTCTTAGGCTTAAACTTGCGTTCCGTTTTTCCGATCTCTTCGTCGCTGATCTGATATTCCAACTGCAGGAATTCACGGAAGTCTATGGACTTATGATGGTCCCTGTCTCCATCGCATTGACGATTCGGTTGTACTGACTTAGTGACCCCTGCAACAGTGATCGGCTTCAAGGTAAGATTCTGGGTAAGAGGACAAACTCCCGGCTTAGGAGACAATCCATTATAGGCACAGGTGCCTCCGCTTTGCACTTCGTCCGGCATCGGATCGTTTCCATGTTCGTCCCCGAACTCTGGATAATTTTCCCCATTATAAAAACGACGGTACATTTTTCCCCAGATAGGAACCGCAAGAACTCCTGCTGCCTGCCCTCTTCCGAGAGAGATGGAACTCTTATCAAAGCCCAACCAGATCACCGTAGTCAGCTTAGGATCGAATCCACAATACCATGCATTCGTAAAAGAAGAAGTGGATCCGGTCTTTCCGGCAGCGACTCCCCTATAATTTCCTTGGTCAGGACTATGAAGACCGTTCGCTGCAGTTCCTCCCATGGCAACCATGGTAAGCATCTTACGAAGAATGTATGCTGTTCCTTCCGTAATGACTTGGATAGAACCGTCTTCTCTTTCCCGATCTAATTCTGCACGAGCAACAGACTCTTCATTATAGATTACGTTTCCGGATTGATCGATCACATAACGGACTGCGATCGGGATCACATTCCTTCCCTTATTTGCGATGATGGAATAACCCACTGCCATTTCGTAAGGAGTAAGTTCCGCAATTCCGAGAGCAAGAGCAGGACTCGCAGGAAATCTACTCTTATCAGCCTTGGTTAAGCGAGATGCAAAATCGATAATTGCATCGGCGCCAGTGCGAAGAAAGACCTGCACGGAAACTATGTTCAAGGACATAGAAAGAGCCCTGGACAATGGCACCATTCCCTGGAAGTCTCCATCGAAATCCTGAGGAGACCAACCCTCTCCTTCTTCCGTCAATGTAGTAAGAGGAGCATCCATGATCCCAGTTCCGGAACCGACTACTCTTTCGGAAATTGCAGCACCGTATACGAACGGCTTGAAAGAAGATCCAGTTTGTCTTCGAGCTTGCACCGCTCTGTTAAACTGGTTCTTAGGAGTGAATTCATAACCACCCACCATCGTTTGGATATACCCGTTGGTATGATCCATGGTGATGGCAGCGCCTTCTACGTGTAAGTTCTTGCCGAAGACTGCGGATCTTTTTTGGAATTCAGTGAAAGCAGCGGATTCATTGTCCGCAGGAGTCAAAAGGCTCAATACGTCGGCCGCATCGATTAGCTCTTTTTCTAAAGCCACTCTGAAGTTTGCCTTATCATCCAAACGGCTCACGAAAGTTGGAGCCAATGGAAATAAGGAACCTAAAAACCCGTAAATCCCGACAAGGCCTCTGTCCGCGCCACCCGCATAGTTCACGGTAACACCTGAAACTAGATCATCATGTTTTTTGAGAGCTTTACGCAATTCGTCTTGGGCGATCTCTTGCTTATTCACATCCAGAGTAGTGTAAATCTTTAAGCCGCCGCTATAGATCCTTTCTTCGCCCAATTCTTTTAATAAACGTTGTCTTACGAATTCAGTAAAATGAGGAGCACGGTTCAGCTTAGTTCCCCAGGTAGATTGAGAAGGAGACTGAGTGATTACGATCGGCCAGTACTTCTCCCAAAAATCGTCATGAATCCCTTGGACCTTTTCTGTGGGAACGAAACCTTGGCCGGCCATAAGCTTTAGAACTTCTAAATGTGCTCTCTTAGAAGCCGCAGGATTCTTGTAAGGGGAATAATCTACAGGAGCCTTGGGCAATCTGGCAAGAAGTGCAGCCTCTGCAACATCCAGATCCGAAACATCCTTATGGAAGTAAACGTCCGCCGCAGAAGCGAGTCCAGTCGTTCCATGTCCCAAGTATATTAGATTAAAATAAATTTCGAGGATCTCTTCTTTGGAATATTCCTGCTCTATCTGCAGAGTGAATAGTGCTTCTACGAATTTACGTATGAATGATTTCTTTCTATTGTTCAGTACGGTCTTAGCCAACTGCTGGGTAAGAGTGGAACCACCCTGTTTGATCCTTCCGGAGATCACGTTCACCACTGCAGCTCTCATGATCGCAGAAAAATCTATCCCGAAGTGATTGAAGAAATTATTATCCTCCACAGAAAGGAAGGCCTGGACTACATGAGGAGGAATGTCCTGGTATTTTAAAAGCTGCTGCTTGTGGCGATACAGCTCAGCAAATACGATCCCGTTATTATCATAAAGACGAGTAGGAGTGGTCGGCTGATAAGAAGCAAGAATTGCAAGCTCTCCCCCTTCGTCCACTTCCGAAAGAATGTAACCGAAAAGCAAACCCCCAAATAATGCGAGTCCTAAGAGCGCTTTAACTGCCCAGTGAATTCCGTTGCTAAATAGATTCATACAAGTTCGAATTTCATTCCTTCTCTAGCCAGGACGATGGAAAGGTCCTTAGCTCCAAGATTCTCAGCATGGGTTTTGGCGTCATCCAAGATGATGGCTAAAATTTCGTCCGAATACGCTGGTTCATGGTGGGTCAAAGCCAAGGTTTTCACTTCCCAGGAAGAAGCGCAGTTGACTGCCATCGTGTAGGCAGTATGACCCCAATCGAATTTTTGAAAGGATTCGTCCAAGGTGTACTGCGCATCCAAAACCAAAAGATCCGCTCCTTGAAAGAAAGGTTTCTGTTCCTGGATCAAAGGAAAATCTTCCCCATTGTATTCTGCGTCGGTGGCGAAAATAAAACTTTTGCCGGCCTCCGTGAATTTATAGGCGATGGAGCCTCCCGGATGTTTGAGAGGAAGCCATTCTATTTTCACTCCTCCGATCTCCAGATTTTCTCCCTTCTTCAAATGATGAAAACTTCTCTCGGAACCAAAATGATCGAAATGGATGGGAAAGAATCTAGGATCTTGCTGGTATTTCAATCTTTCTGGAAGATCTGCAAGCGGGGAATGGAATACGAATTTATTTCCGGGAATATAGAGAGGCTTGAAAAAAGGGATCCCATGAATATGATCCCAATGAGTATGAGTGAAGAAGACGGAGGCCTCTCCTTGCCCTTTGCCGAATTTTTCTCGGTCTAGATCTTCTCCCAGGACCCTTGCTCCTGTTCCCAAATCCACGATCAATTCCGCGCCGGTAGAAGATCGGATCCGAACGCAGGTAGTATTTCCGCCCACTACATAATTTAGAGGTTCCGGCAAATGATCGAACCATTCTTCCGGAGAAGTATATGCCTTTCCTTCGGATTTGGCAGCCAATCTAAGGATAGAAATTACTTTTTCCTTGTATTCCTGGTTCGATAAGGGGGAAGGGATCGAACCTCTGACTCCATACAAAAAAATTTCCATCTTGTAGGAACATTTACTATAGATCATCCCAACTGTCAAAGGAAACAAAATTCGGGATTTGGGTTGTCGTTCGGAAGGAAGAGTTAAAACTAGGGGCGATGGCGTCTTTCTCTAGCGGATTCGGGATCCAGACCACTTCTATAGTGCGCAGGCTTTTGTTTTTGAATTTCGGGATCTTCGCCGCAGAATTCATCCTGAAACTTGCTTTTCCCGAATTAGTGCTTAGGCTCTTAGAGATCTTCGGGCTCGTTCCGGAGTTAGTGCTCAGAAAGTTCTTTTTCTGGCAGATCTTCACGTACGGATTCTTTCATCATCCCACTGCAATCTTTCATCTTCTATTTAGCATGCTCTCTCTTTGGATGTTCGGCTCTAGCCTCGAGTCTCATTGGGGAAGTAAGAATTTTCTAAAATACTATATGTTCTGTATCTTTGGCGGAGGAGTCGCACCAGTTATCGCTTATCTGATGGGATTCCCACAGGGAGTCGTTCTAGGACTGCTTGCACCTCTAGCAGGACTCTTGGTCGCATTCGCATTGATCTGGCCGAATAGAGAGATCTATTTCTGGGGAATTTTTCCGATCAAGGCAAAGTATCTGGTGATCATCTTCTTATTGATCCTTGCTGTTTCCGGACTCAGCGCAGGAGTTCCTGTCGCAACCGAGTTAGGAGGAATGGCAGCCGGAGGATTGTATTTCTTATATTATACTAAGTTAAAGTATAGATTCGGGATCAGCCTTCCTAGTTTTTCCTTCTCTCGCTGGAGACAGAAAAGAAAGATGAATCGCTGGCAAGAAGAGATGAAGAATCGCGAAAAAGCCAAAGAAGAAGTGGATCGCCTCTTAGAAAAGATCTCTAAGGAAGGAATGAACTCTTTAAATCGGAAAGAGAAGAAATTCCTAAAGGACGCCTCTACTAAGTATTACGATCCGGGCGAATAAGGATCTCTTATTTTTTTAAGCGAGCTTTCTCCTAAACTCGCTTAAAAAGACACCTTTGGAAACCTAATCGGAACCTGCTCTTTCCCGGAGATATTCACTCATCTAAAGGAAGAATGTATTGGTATCCGATACGAATCCCTCTGTCGTATGTATTATTCTCTCTCAAACCGAAGAGAGCACTGATCGCTATCCTTGAATTTTCTCCTACAAGAATCTGGACTCCCGGATGAAGATTGAATGCATCCGATCTCTGGGAGATGGTTCCTTCTACAGCTGCACGATATGTGGTTTCCAACAAAAGGATCACTCTCCAATCCGTTTCATAAGAAAGAGTCGCTCCTGCTTCCATATATCTATAGAACTTATCCTGGATCGGATCTTGGAAATGAGAATCCGTTTCTCTTTCATATAAACCGTAGGCCTGGAATTTGGTCTTACCGAAATCTAAAGCAAACCCGACCTGGGGCCTAAGCAGAAGCCAATTCGGATTTCTCTCTCCAGTCCATGGCTGAGAAACCGCAGGACCATAAACGCTCACTCCAGCACCGATGGATAAGATCCCGAATCTATAGAATGACTTGAGTCCCGCCTTCCATCTATCCCAGCCACTCCAAGAAGTAGCTTTGGTAGCATACTGATCCACATATCCGTATCCTCCGGAGACAGAGAAATAATTTCCGAGTTTCAATTCTCCATTTAATGACGCTGTCCTTGTTCTCTCATAGTCGGGAGATCTACTATAATCCGCAGCATCCGCATTCATCACGATTATATTATATACCCCGATGGATTGTCCCCAGACCGGATAAGGAAGATAAGCGTTTTTGCCAGAAGAAACAAAGGAAGGAGCAGCAAGCAATTCTCCTGTCGAGAAGATCGACAGGAGACCGAAACTGAGTAGTATGGTATATAAGGATTTCATACTACATATATTCCAACCAGAACTCGGGCAATGTCAGCTTCAGATAATTGCGGACACGTTCCGAAAGAATTCCGTAACCTTCCGGAGTCAAATGTCCTCCGTCCAAAAGCATTTCAGGATGGATCAGATCTTCCGGATCAACTCTAGGAACAAAATTTACCTTTGCCTTCATTTCAGTATTGATCATGCTAGCGGCCTCTACCGGCCAAGGAAGCTTGACGTTCCAAGTGTTTAGAGCGATGATATAATCGCAGTGGCTTCTTAGAATTCCTATCGTTTGGACCTGGCGATCGACCGTTGTCTGGACTTCTTCCCAAGTAGGTTCGTAATTGCTCAGGAAATCGTTTACTCCCCCGTTCAACATACATACCCGATAATGACCGGTATTGTTGATAGCAGCGCTTTGGATCTCTATCGTGCTTCGAACAGGGAAGGCCACCTTATACGTTTGAAAATCGGAAAACTGATCTTCCACCGGCCAAAAGGCGGAAATGCTATCCCCGAATAATGCGAAGGTCGGTTTATATAATTTGTTATTCTTAGAATCCTTTTCACCAGGGCTGGTGCAAAAAGATAGAAAGGCCACAAGGAATAAGGCGATAAATTTTCCTGTGGCTCGCAAATAGAGACCGGAGTCCGAATGTTGATTCGAGAATAGATCTTTTTTATTTATACAATCTATATTCATTTTTTTTAATTCTCTATTATTAGGACAGAGGAAACTTCCTCTAAGTTTCTATTTTTCTAAAAACCGTAAACTTCAAGTGAACTTGAACTTAACTAGACTAAAGTCTCTACATAACGTAACGAAAAATGAACCCTAGTATATTATAATAATTGAATATATAAATGGAACGCGGTTCAAAAAATCCGTTCCATGAAGGACAAAAATTTGAAAATCCTTTAGTAAGTGGAAAGCAGTCTAATGGATATAAGGATGAAAATGCCTCGGGGATTTCGTATTACCTATCCCCAACTCCATTCTCTTTCTAGAAAAGCCTTTCGAACGATTTAAAACCCTTGGACGAATTGAGCTTATACTTTAGTTTGGTTCTTATCCATGCGGACCTTCTTACTGAATCAAAAAGCGATCCGAACTCCTTATTATAATTTGGCAATGGAAGAGGCACTCGCTCTTCAATTGGTTTCTCACGGACTAGTAGCTGGTTTGCGTTTTTGGGAAGGACCGCGTTCTATTATTCTAGGGCTTTCTGAAAAACCAGAGATATGTGCGGGCAAAGAGAATCTTAATCCCTTTTTATCCGAGTTTCAAACAAGACCATTGCCTAAGAAACCTTCTTCGCATGATCCGGTGTATATCGCGCGAAGAGCCAGCGGAGGCGGGACCGTAGTCCATGAGCCGAACTGGAATTTGAATTTTAGTTTGTTTGTCTCTCTAAAGGTTAAGCCTGAATTATATCCTGTTTCCGGTTCTTATCAAATTTTTCTAGGCCTCATTTCTTCTGCCCTGAACCGCCAAGGGCTTTCCACAAAGTGCAAGGGCAAATCGGATCTGGCTATGGAACTTTCTCCAGGCCATTGGAAGAAGATCTCGGGGAATGCTCAGTTCAGAAAGAGGGACTGCATCGTGCAGCATGGAACTCTGATCCTGGATTCTAGACTGATCCCATTGGTGACGGAACTTCTTCCCCATCCTCCCGAAGAACCGGATTATAGAAAAGGAAGGGCCCATGATAGCTTCGTGACTTCCCTTCCTTCTTCTTTTTCGCCTGGAAAATTCAAGGAAGACCTTTCCCTTTTATTTGCGGATTATATGGGGGTTGAAAACCTGGGTATGGGAGTCGACTCTTCCTTCTTACAATCAGTTCGCAAGGACACGAATCGCCTATTTCAGGAAAAATACGCAAACCTGCCCTATATTCTGGGAGAATGATCTCCAAAAACCAAACCGAGGAAACGATGAAATACCTTCCCCAACAAGATCCCGAAATTTTCCGAGCTTTGAAAGCAGAGGACCAAAGACAGGACGAGAACCTGGAAATGATCGCCTCCGAGAACTTCGTGTCCCAAGCGGTTTTGGAGGCTTACGGCTCCACTCTCACGAATAAGTATGCGGAAGGTTATCCTGGCAAAAGATATTATAATGGCTGTGTGAACGCGGATGCGGTCGAATCCTTAGCGATCGAAAGAGCTAAAAAAATCTTTAGCGCAGAATACGCAAACGTGCAACCCCACTCCGGAGCTCAGGCAAACATGGCGGTCTTCTTGGCTTGCATGGAACCTGGTGATTCTTTCTTAGGAATGAACCTGGCTCATGGAGGTCACTTAACCCACGGCTCTCCAGTAAACATCAGCGGAAGATATTATAAACCAATCCCGTACGGTGTGGATCCTAAAACCGAAACCATCGATTATTCCGCTCTTGCAGCGCTTGCAAAAGAACATAAACCGAAACTGATCGTTGC
This sequence comes from Leptospira semungkisensis, assembly GCF_004770055.1. Taxonomy (NCBI): domain Bacteria; kingdom Pseudomonadati; phylum Spirochaetota; class Leptospiria; order Leptospirales; family Leptospiraceae; genus Leptospira; species Leptospira semungkisensis. The sequence goes on from NZ_RQEP01000016.1 coordinate 50,283, forward strand.
AGGTGCTTCTGCCTATTCTAGGACAATCGATTTCGATAAATTTGCTGAGATCGCCAAAAGCGTGGGCGCAAAACTCATGGCGGACATCGCTCATATATCCGGTCTAGTAGCAACAGGATATCATCCTTCTCCTATTCCTAGTTTCGACTATGTTACTACTACCACTCATAAGACCCTAAGAGGTCCGAGAGGTGGATTAATTCTTTCTAAATTAGAAAATGAGAAAATACTAAATTCTAGAGTTTTCCCTGGGATCCAAGGCGGACCCTTAATGCACGTGATCGCAGCCAAAGCAGTGGCTTTCGGTGAGGCATTGTCTCCGGATTACAAGAAATACATAGAAACAGTTCTCGCAAACGCAAAGACTCTCGCAGAAGTATTCGTGAAGAGAGGATTCAGAGTGGTGAGCGGTGGCACAGACAATCACCTGGTACTATTGGATGTTTCCGTAAAAGGTCTCACCGGTGCTAAGGCTGCCGATGGGTTGGACGAAGTGGGAGTAACAGTGAACAAAAACGCGATCCCATTCGATCAAAATCCTCCTGCAGTCGCTTCCGGGATCCGCTTAGGAACTCCTGCGCTAACTACTAGAGGTTTAAAGCCTGCTGATATCGAAAAAGTAGGAAACCTGATCTGCGATTTCTTGGACAATCCTGATGATGAGAAAACCAAGGAGAAAGTTCGTAACGGAGTGAAGGAAATTACTCAACAATTTCCGATGAATAGCTTCCGCTTAGACTGAGATCCGATATCTCTCCGGTCGAAAGACCGGAGAACCATTCCTCACCGCGAGAAACCTCTTGACGGTTCTTTTATAGAATTTATTATTTTTCGCATGTTTCTCCTAGGCCAGGACACTGGCGGCCCCATCCTGATTTGGCCCGAATTCTCTTGGAGTTCTGTAGCCAAAGGGACTATCTTCCTTGTAGCAGTATTATTGACAGCCTATTTCGTCCAACGTCACTTACGTCGAAAGAATTCTCTTTCGAAAGAGTATAAAACGAGGATATTAACCAAGCTACAATTACACAAATTCCATTCCAAAGATATACCTCTCTTTCATTCCTTTTTAGATCAGGTGTCGGATACAGATCTGAAGAGATTAGCGGAAGATCCAGCTTGGTATAGAAGGTATTTTCTTCCTGAATTTTTGCAGTTCTTAGCTGAACAAAGCAATCGCCCTGCTTGGAAAGATATTCTGACCATTCATACCTTGGATCATTTGATTGAAGATCACCAAGGACATCCGAAAAAATTTATCACAGCAATCCTAAAGACCGATTCTGAAGAGATCTTTCCCGCACTCATAAAGACACAAGAGTTGGATGCGAGCTCTGTTCAGAAAGAATTCAAGGCAGTAATTTATACGAAAAAAGGAAACTCCTCCTTCTCCCTTTCCAGATACGGTAAGATACAAGTACTAATTCCTAACGAAAGCAAGAGATGGTTCCGTTCAGAAGCGATCCTAATCTCCCAAGAAGGCACAAGCCTGATCCTACAGCTCCAAACTTCTCCGGAATTAGACCCTAAAATAGACGAGCAATGGACGGATACAACCAAAGCAGATTCAATATTCAAGGATCCGGCGGTTCCAGAAGAATATAAGAACAGTTTATTGCAAATCCTCGAGTATTCAGGATTAAACACAAGCCACCAGGGAGAGATCGTTCGTCTAGTCGGAATATTTAAGGAACATCCAGGCTTACTTCGCAGACAACACAAAGAAGAAGATTATAAAATTCTAATTCATCTCTACAAGGCCTGCTTCATTAAATTTCGCGCTCATAGGGCAAGTGTTCCGAAACCTGTTCTTCTTTTTTTGCATTATTTCTATTTGGACGAGGAACTTTTTCCCACCAAACGGATCAAGGAATTAGAAAACGCTATCAGCAATTTCCAAACCTCTATCTCGGATCTTCAATATGCAGAAGCAAAACTTTCGATCCATCTTCTTCCTGACTGGTTGAATCTGATCTTAGCAGGCAAGAAAAAACCTTCTAAGAACCAATTAGGGCAAAGCTACGAACAGGTAAAAAAATCGGAACTTCGCTGGAACCAAACTCTTGAAGAAGAGAATCTACAGAGCAAAGAATATCTTTCTCATATTCTGGATTGGGAATTGGAAAATCTGCTCTCTCACGGACTTACGGGAATTTCCTTGAGTCCGAACTTATCCTATCCGATCTCAGCAGAAGATCAATTCTATGGACTCACTGAGGATAATCTTGCTTTTCCAAATAATATTATAACACAAGCGGAGAAGGTGCTCAAAACGGATCCAGGTCTTTTCATAAGACAGCTCAATGATTCACCTTCTTCTAACCAAAGCCCGGACAATTCTTCAAAGAGAGAAATGTATGCGGACTGTATTCTACTTCCTTATGCAGGAAATCGAGGAATCCTCTGGCAGGATTCTGTAGAAGATAATCTATCGTATTGCAGGATCCTATTTCCTATGATCTTAGGAGAGAAGTTGACCTTAATCGTTACGAAAGTCTTAGGTGAGTTCCGTTGGGAAACAGAAAGGAGCTTAAGAGGTCATAAGTGGAAGGAATCAATTCCTGCCTCGATCACTTCTGAGTATTTCAACTATATAGAGAACTTTCGAAGAAACCCTCATCTAACCGTCGAGGCAAAGAAAAGAGTGGATCAGCAGTGGACAAAAACTGGAAAGAATATCAAGGATATGTTCAGCATTGATTATGCAAATTGGATCCTCTTAGAAGCGGAAGGAAAACCCAGGCTGAATCGGATAGCAAGAGAGATATTGAACCGTTTTGTGCCGATCCAAATAAAGCCTTCCCCTTAATCCATCTCCTCTCGGATCTGGCACGTACAGGCTTTCGCAAGAAAGCCTGTATTAAGAAATTTTAAATTACTCCCCTGAGCTCCAATAGAATCAGAACTACCGCAGAAATAAATCCTACAAGAAAGCAGCGATAACTCCAGCGTAGATACTTGTATTTTCTAAAATACAAAGCCTTGCCCATCTGATAGAGATCTCGAGTCAATGCCTCATAGACAAAAGGATCTTGGTTCACAATAGCTTCCATCTGCTTCATAAAATCCGGTTCCGTGCCGGTTGCGAAATTTCCAAAGAAGAGAGGATTTGAACTGCCGTTCTTTTTCTGTTTGATCGTTGGCATGACAGCAAAGATGGCAAGTGTTGCTGCGACTACTATGAATACCATAAGAGTCATGAGCCCGACTCTATATGTAGGTTTCTGAACGTAGCCCAAGGAAAGAGAAAGTATTACGAAGGAAGCAGCGATCAGTATATTCGCCTTTTGGTCCGCCATCATACTCAATTGAGAATGATGTTGGTGCACAGTCCTAAAAAGATAATCCACCGAAGATCTAGCGTGAACGTTTTTAAAATAATCGGATTCCATTTTAGTCCAATGATTGCGGTCAATAATTTCCGACAAGACATAATTTGACATTCGTTTCCGGAACAGGTGGACTCAAAATACTTTACATAATTTCACTTATCATATAATTAGTATTTATGGATCTAAATCCTTTGGATGGTTTCAGAGAAGATCTCTATCGTCCTGTTTTGGGCTGGGGTCGAAATAGTCTGGGACTTCTTACAGGAAGAGAAGGAATCTATCGTTTAGCTCTTCGCTGGGAATACGCATTTGCAGTATCCGGATTTCAAGTCTTCAATCTGGACTGTGCAATTCGTTTCGATCCTTTTATCATTACGGATGAGACCCGGAAGAGAAGGGTTTCTCCTGAGGCACTCTTAGAAAAGATATTAGTCCAAAGAGCATTTACCCCGTACCAGATCCTGGATTCTCTTAAAGATATATCTAAATTCAAAAAAGATAATACGATCTATTTCCTTTTAGCACCCTGCAAACAATTTTTCGATGGGGATGTACAAGATGATGAAGGTAAGTTTCTATTAGAAAAACTAGTATTAATCCTTCAATACATGAGATCCCAAAAGATCCCTATTATAGTTGTCGAATCCACTCGTTATACTCATCCCACATTCCAGGCAATCTTTCCCAAACTAGTAGAGCTCTCTGAAGATCTATGGGAGCTCAGAGTGGTCGAAGGCCATTCCTATTTGAAAATCAGAAAAACCAAAACCGCACCCGAGATCGTTTCGAGTCCGGTAGGGAGACAATCATGGGCAGAACAGTAATCCCCTATTCCAGGCAAATGCAGTATGTAGAATCCAGCCTGGGCCAATTCAGGAGAGGACTTCGCAAGCCGGATCAGGAAATCTTCGACGAGCTGATACGAGTTGCAAAGTTGCAGGTCCAAGCAGGAGTCATGGCATCTTCTCCTTATCCTATAGATACGATGCTTCTCACTATGATGATAGATCTCAAAAAAGAGATCTTTCGGCTCAGAAAAGAATTAGAAAATCTCAGAGAATAAATTGGAATCCAGAATCGCGAAGGGCCATCTCTTCGACGTATATCATGCAGAGGATACTGTATATCTTTGGCTAAAGGACGAAGAAGGAAGGCCACTTCTCTTCTTAGATAAATTTTATCCTATCATTTATGCCAAGGGAGAAGAGGCACTACTGAGCAAATTAGTAAAACGTCTCTATGAGCTGGATGCAGTCTCCATCTCCGAACCTCCTCGATACGAAAGAAGAAAACTATTTTACGAAAATGAGATAGTCCCGGTCTTAAGGATAGTTATCTCCCGCCCCTCCGTTCTGCCCAGGATCAGCCGCAAGCTATATGCCTTGTACGGCAAATTCGATATCTATCATTCAGACATGGACCTTCCTACTAGTTATATGTTCCAGAAAGGGCTCTTTCCTCTTTGCGAAATGGAGATCGAATACACAGAAGATCCGGGAGGAAGAAGGATCGTCAATGTTAGATCCGATGATTCTCCCGAGATCATGGATTATAAAATACCAGAACTCAAGACCATGTATTTGGAATTAAAGAAAAGCCATAGGATCTGTCTCGAATCCAATCCTCTGGTTATTCGAACCAAAACAGACTATCACGAACTACTGTGCAAGGACCCGAGAGATTTATTAGAGAAACTAGATATTCTTCTTAAGATGGAAGATCCAGATATCATTCTTTCCAGACATGGGGACCAAGTAATCTTTCCTTATCTGTTTTCCCAAGCCCAGAGGATTGGTTTTCTTCCCGCATTGGATCGAGATAGATCCACTCCCATCCGCAGACATATAACGACCAAGGGCACTAGCTATTTCACCTACGGAAATATCGTATTTCGGGCACCTTCTTATCCTCTATTCGGAAGATGGCATATAGATTCCAAAAATAGCTTCGTATATAAGGAAGCCGATCTCCTAGGAATAGTTGAACTCGCAAGACTCTCCAGGCTCCCGATGCAAAAAATGGCCAGAGCATCCACCGGCAAGGCACTCACCTATATAGAAATGGATGTGGCCTTAAGAAGAGGCTATCTAGTCCCTTGGCAAAAAAGTGCGGTAGAGGCTCCAAAGACAGCTCTCCAACTTTTAGAAGCGGATAAGGGAGGACTCGTTTTTCAACCCAATATTTCAGAGGGCAAGACTGCGGAGAATGTGGCCCAATTGGATTTTGCCCAAATGTATCCAAGTATCATGGCAAATCACAATATTTCTCCTGAATGTGTAAATTGCATGTGCTGCGGCCCGGATTCGGACGTGAATATAGTTCCAGATATAGGATATCGTATATGCAAAAAACGTAAAGGGATTGTCTCGGAAGCTCTCGAGCATGTGCTAAAGAGAAGGGCTCATTACAAACAACAATCCAAGATCACCTCGGGAGAAGTATTAGAAGCGTACAATGCAAAGCAAGCCAGCTTGAAATGGATGCTTGTAACTTCCTTCGGATATCTTGGATATAGAAACGCTAAATTCGGAAGATTGGAAAGTCATGAAAGCGTGAACGCATTCGGTAGAGAGAAGCTTCTGCTTGCAAAAGAAACCGCAGAGAACTACGGATACGAATTCGTACATGCGATCACGGATAGTATCTTTATCAAAAAACCAGGTTCTACTCCCTTCTCCGATGAGGAATTAAATAAGCTCTGCGAAGAAATACATAAAAAAACGGATATAAAAATGGAAGTAGATGGGATTTACACCTGGCTACTATTTCCTCCTTCCAGCCAAGACAGAGAAATGCCTGTCGCCAATAGATATATGGGAAGATTTCAATCCGGCAAACTGAAATGCAGAGGTATAGGAGCCAGAAGAAAGGATCTTCCCTATTTTGTGCGAAGGGTTCAAGAGGAAATGTTGGAATGGATGAGAGGCAAGGTTACGATTCGGGATTTGCAGGAAGCAGAAAGCGAGATACTTACCATTTATCACAAATACGATTCCATGTTGAGAAGAGGAGAAGTCCCACCGGAAGAACTTCTCTTGCTCAAATCCAGTTCCAAGGAATTGGAAGAATACGAAGTCATGGGCGCAACTGCACTATCTATGATGAAACTGAAAGATATGGGAATGGACGTGCAGGCAGGAGAGAAGCTTAAATATATAGTGCTCAACAGAAAGGCAAAGAATGCAGACAGAAGATATATGCCTGAGGAAGAATTGCAGCTCCATCCAGAAAGAGTGAAGAAAGGAATAGATCTAGAATATTATAGAGAGCTTTTAGTCTCAGTCTTTCGGGAAATCTGGTTGGAGTTCGCTTCTTTTAAAGATTTCGATGCATTGATCGATCCACAAGGAAGATTTGATTTCTAAAACTTAAAGAGCTCCCTTGCTCATTAATTCTAAATTTTTAATATACCTTTCTCTTTCTCCCGGGTTAGCCGACTTACTCTTAAATTCCAAGCCCATAAGAAGATGGTTGTCCTCGTCTTTTCCCCACCACTTGATGATCCCGGAAACGGTCAAAGGCGCCTGCATCTTGAATAAAACATCGAATACGAACTCTTCTTGTTTAGGCAGAGTTTCCACCAAATTCGGATCATGGATCTTGACCTTGATCCCTTGAGCGGATGCATCCAGAACCGTGAATCTTTCAGTCGTCTTGATCGTATTGGACTCCTTAATCCTATCCACTACTTCCTTAGAAAGCCTTCCCAGTTCAGCGAAATATTCAGGGGTGAGCTTCTTGTCCCTACTTTGGATCCAAATATAACCGATCGGTATCAATTCATCCGCGTGATTCTTATAGATGATGGGACGGATCAACTCGGATACGATTTTCTGATCCTTGAACTTACGGATCGCAGCGGTGACATCATCATCTATTTCCTTGGAATAGTTTAGTCGATCCGGTTCTAGGGAAGAATAGCAAGCAGGGTCTTGAGTATCTTCTATCAATAATGATTTTCGAGTACGTTTCGCGAGCTCAAACTTTCGGTCCAAACCAGGCTTGAACGCATCGATCACTATAGAATCCTGACTATTCTTTTTGAGACGGTTCTTATAGTCTTCGAAATTGACTTTCACCAAGGTAGGAATACTGAACATATTCGCATCTATTACAGTCTTGGAAGAAACGATATTGGTTACGAAAGTCTTTCCGTTCGGAACAAGAACTCTCATGGCTTCCCTACTCTTCTTAGCAATCGCGAGTTTATCTACCTTGAATAGATACAGATCCTTTTCGATTTTCTGAAGAAGCAAACAATCCAGTTCGATATATTTTGCCAGGATCTTGAAGAAGGAAAGATTCTTTTCGGAAGCCTCATCCAATCCGTCTACAATCCGAACAACGATCCTTTCTTCATCACTCATGTATTTCTTGATAACCGCTTTCTTTTCGAAAGGAGTAATCTTGAATGTCAATTCCTGCTCCAGCAGGTATTTCGTAATGACGTGGTTTTTCTGTTCCTTAGCAGCGATATAGTCCAAAGCCCTTGAATTCTTTTCGAAATATTGCATAACTCGTCGATGTCGTTTAATAACAGAAGAAATTTATATTGAAATAACTGACTCACAGTTTGCGCAAAGAATGTCTTTCGTTTTTGTTTCTTTGCGGGAAAATTCCGAGTTTTATAGAAAAAAATTTCTTACAACTTGTAATGTGATAAAACAGGATCGAATTTGGCAAATCCCCGAAACGAGGGAGCCGCAGAACATAGACCGTAAGTCGCTTATTCCTTTCGGAATAGATTCGACTGACTTCAAAGAGGACGACTGCCTTCTATTCCAAGAGAATAAGGATTTGGGGAACTTTCTATTTTAAATTGGCAATATAATCGTTTAGATCGGCACTCATCTTGGCTGAACCTGCCTCGAATACGATCGACGGATTTGTTCGAACTACAGGGCTAAACATACCTAAACAAGTTAGACTCCCTATTCCACACTCCTTAGGGTTCGGAGGGATCCAGAGAGCTCTCCATACTGAATAATCGTTATCGTATTCGAATTCTTTCAGTAAGTTTAGATTTTTATCATATATTCTGACTAACGTATTCGCTTCGTACGCTTCGTAAGAAGGAAGTATACCTATAGTGACTACGCTCAATAGGCTGGAAAAAACACTTAGAAATCCGTACGCAGCATTTCTAGGCTTCTCAAAAACCGGAGAATGCAAGCCCACTATATAATAATCATAAGGAAGATTTCTGAGGGAATACGAGTATCCTTCGGGACCCTTGGCGATCTCTAAAAACTTCTCTAACTCTTTGATCCCAGTAGGACCGGTAACACTTAAATAAGAACGTGCAAATCCCATTACCTTCTCCTGAGAAATATCCTTTCTCAGGCCATTCGGTTTATTTTCTCCAGGGATCGGGTAACTTCCTCCAATCGGCTCCCTTAAAGTGCGGGAATCTTGTTCAGCTACAGCCTCGAATTCCACTTTTCCTTCGGGATTCTTGTGCTTAGTCGACTTGAATGTATTAAAACCGATATAAGCGATCTTGAATTTCTTGGTAATCTTCTGAGAGGACTGAGGTCCCGCTTCTAATTTGTTTAAGGAATAACGGGAGGCACAGGAGTTTAAGGCCAAAATTGCAAGAAGTAGAAACAGGATCCGGATCTTCATGTTGGCCTATAATTTAAGAACTCGACCTTTTGTTTGACTACCATAAAAAAAATCCCCCGACGAGGAAAACCTCGAAGGGGGTTCTTGAATCTATTGAAACGGATAAAATAACTTTGCTTTCTTACTTCTTCAGCTCGGGAGCAAGGTCTGCCAAAGGAACTTTGTCCTTAGGTAGATTTTTATACGCGTCGAATTCGTGTCCATTAGCAGACGTGGTTTTTGCACCTGGCTCCACTTTGTCTGGATCCTTATAATTATAATGGTCTCTATCTTCCTTATCGAAGAAAGGTTTGTAGTCGCTGCGGTATGCCCACTTGAACACAGAGTTTGCAGGATCTTGTCCAACTACCAAGCAAGTAGGATTGATCCATCCTTCATTCTTTTCGGTCTTAACTCGAACAAGGTTCTTAGCAACATAGTAATGGTTTCTGTAATCGTAAACCTTGACTACAGTTCCTATAGCAACTTTTTCGATAACCACAGGGCTAACTAAATCGTCGGAAACAATGGCAACTTTAGGATCGATCACCCCTTTTTCCAAAGTAGGACAATTGATATTGCCCACGACTTGAGCGGTATTGGAGCAAGCCCCCGCAAAGAGGCTTAGCATTCCCAGGATCGTTATGTTTAATATTACTTTTTTCATGATCCTTTCCTTATTGGTGATGGTGAAGGCAGTCTTCCAATCTTGGATCGCCCACTGGAATCAGTGGAGCCTTCTCCAGTCTTTTCAGAACTACGAATCCAAAGAGCCCGATCACTCCAACAGTTGCTCCCAAAGATACTAAGTATCCTCCGAAAGAGAAGTCTACGAAGTTAGAAGGATAAACCAGCCAGAAGATCTCAGTCACTTGAGTGAAGATGATCCAAAAAGCAACTTTCACCAAGAAATCGATGTTTCTTTTGTTCGGACGATTTAACAAAACGAGGAATGGAACTACGAACTTAATCAAAGGAAGAAGAAGGGTCAGATATTCCCATCCTCCAGTCAGCCTTTGCTCGTAGAAGAAAGTTTCTTCCGGAATGTTAGCATACCAAATGAGCATGAACTGAGAGAAACCTACGTAAGCCCAGAAAACGGTGAAACCGAGCATGAACTTTCCTAAGTCATGGATATGGTTTTCGTTTACTAGATTTCCGAGATATCCTTTCTTCTTGAGGTAATAAGACATGACCACTAAGGAAGAAAGTCCTGCTTGGTAAGCTCCCGCGAAGCAATACACTCCGAACATGGTGGAGAACCAGTGAGGAGTCAAAGACATGATAAGCTCGATGGAGATCAAAGAGAAGGAAAGCGCAAAGACTACGATATATCCACCCGCTAATTTAGCGCTGAACTGAGTATGCTTTACATCCTTATCGCTGTCCTGAGCAACCGATCTCTTATAGAAAATGAATCCGAATCCGGACCAAACCACGCTAAGAACCACGATTATCACGCTAAAGAAACCTATATTCAAAAGAGGTTTCTTATGTTGAAGAAGATGATCTTCCGCTACCGCTTCTGCATGAGACCACTCGTATAGATCATGGGCTCCTAAGATCAAAGCAAGAAGAAGGATTCCAGCAACAGGTACGAAAGTTCCATAAGCTTCAGAAATTCTTCTGAGAGTAACAGGCCAATGAGCGCCAGTAATATGACCCAAGGAAGTGAAAAAGATACCTGCTAAGGAAATTCCCAAGATAAAGAAAGTTCCCACCAGATACGCGGACCAAGCCGGGTTAGAATGCCCGCCTTCGTGACGCAGATTTTCATGTCCAAGACCGAATGCGGCAATTCCCAAACTCGCTAAGCCTACAAGGATCATTCCCACCAGAGCGTTTCTGGTTTTGGAATCGAGCTTAAAGTTGATGAGGTTTTGTTCTACCTTAACTTCCATTATTTTGTAGCCGTTCCCTTATTGGTCTTGTTGTCGTATTCTTGTAATTTACGAACATATAATATGATTTTCCAACGATCCTCAGGAGTAACTTGAGAAGCATAGCTGTTCATCCTTCCCTTACCCTCAGTGATGATATGGTAGATCTGTCCGTCGGAGTATCCTTTTGCAGTCGCAGAAGTCAAAGCCGCCATAGGAGATCCGTCCGCCTGAATCGCATTTAAGCGAGGCGCAGGACCTACAACAGGACCGTTTCCTTGTCCTCTTACACCATGGCAAGGGCTGCAATAAGTTTGGTATTTATCTTCTCCGCGTTTCAGAGTAGCCAGATCCGCTTTGACAGGATTCGCCAAACCTCTGTTAGGAAGTTGGTCCAAACCTTTGTCCCAGTTCTTATATTCGTAAGGATAATATCCTACCGGAACCGCTCCGACTGGAGGCAGACGAACCGATTGGTTATTCGGGAAATGCGCATCCGCTTCTTGTGCCTCTCTCGCGATCGAGTCCGCCATGTCCGGCATGTACTCCATAGGAGGGGTCTTAGACTCGCAGTTCCAAAGAAGGACAGCTGCGAGAGAAAGAGCAGAAATTCTTTTCAGTGAAATCATCAATCTCTCCTATTTCACCGTCTCGACGTGTTTAGAGCCGAGGCCTTTGATAAAATCAGTCACGCCACTTTCGGAATAGTTCGCAGAGTTGGAAGGGATCCAAAGAGCGAATTTGTCTGTAGTGATGTCCGGATGTAAAACCTTACGGCCAGTTTTTGGCAGCTTGGTTAGAATGAACATGGCAACTGCGGTAGAAACCCCGGCCATGAACACAGTAAATTCGAAAGTAATCGGAATATACGCGAACCAAGCGTTGAAGCTTTTTCCGGAGATATTCAAAGGCCAATCGTATTTATGAGTTAGATACTGCATGCCGAAACCAGCAACGCATCCAAAGATCCCCATGAAGAAGGTGACCCAAGGCAATCCGGAACGAGCAAGTCCCATTGCATCATCCAAACCGTGAACCGGATATGGAGTAAAACAATCGAAGTTGGTATAACCCTTCTCCTTTGTTTTCTGTGCAGCGTTTATGATCTCTGCAGGAGAATCGAATAAACCGAATACTCCATGCTCAGTCTCTTGGAATGTGTGAAACTGTTCTTTCTTTGGAGAATAATACATTAGTGATGACCTCCGTCTTTATGAGGCATTACTGTCTTCACTTCCGCGATCGCGATTACAGGAAGTAATCTACAGAACAGAAGGAATAGTGTGAAGAAGATACCGAAGGTTCCGAGTAACATCATGAAGTCGTAAACCGTCGGAACGTATACGTCCCAGCTGGAAGGTAGGAAGTCTCTGTGAAGCGTCATTACGATCACGAAACGTTCGAACCACATTCCAATGTTAACGATGATGGAAACTACGAACATTACAGGGATATTATTTCTGAGTTTTTTGGACCAGAAGACCTGAGGTGCAAACACGTTACAGCTGAACATGATGAAGTAAGCCCAACCGTAAGGACCGAATGCACGGTTTACGAAAGTGAATCCTTCGTATTCGTTACCTGAATACCAAGCCATGAAGAACTCAGTAGAGTAAGCGAGACCTACGATCAAACCGGTAACCATGATCACCTTGTTCATGTTTTCCAGGTGTTTCATTGTGATATAGTCTTTGAGTTGGAAGACTTCTCTTGCGATCACCATCAGAGTTACCACCATCGCGAATCCGGAGAAGATCGCTCCAGCAACGAAGTAAGGTGGGAAGATGGTAGTATGCCAACCAGGAACAATCGAAACTGCGAAGTCGAAGGATACGATCGTGTGCACTGAAAGCACCAGAGGAGTAGAAAGAGCTGCAAGAATCATCGCAACTGTTTCTAAGTGGGACCAAGCTTTGTTGGAACCTACCCAACCGAAGGAAAGAATATCGTAAACAGCTCTACGAACCTTGCCGGTAGCACGGTCGCGAACTGCTGCGATATCCGGAATGAGTCCGATGTACCAGAACACCAAAGAGATGGTCAAGTAGGTAGATACCGCGAACGTATCCCAGATCAGAGGAGATCTAAAGTTTACCCAAAGAGGTCCTCTTTCATTCGGATAAGGAAATAACCAGTAACCCATCCAAGGACGTCCGATGTGGATGATCAAGGTGGATGCTGCGGTTAATACTGCGAAGATGGTCATCGCTTCTGCGGCACGGTTAATACCGGTTCTCCACTCTTGGCGGAACAGATAAAGAACCGCAGAGATCAGAGTTCCAGCGTGACCGATACCGATCCAGAACACGAAGTTAACGATGAAGAATCCCCAACCTACAGGATTATTAATCCCGAGGATATAAAGACCTTCGTAAACCAGGTATCCGATGATACCCAGATCGATTACGGTAATGGTAAGCGCGAGTAAGAATGCTTTCCACCATAAGGAAGTGGGGAACGCCTCTACCGGCTTAAGGATATCCACCGTCACGTCACGAACGGATTTACCTCCGGTGACCAGGGGCTGGATATCCAGGGCTTCTTTGATTGCGTTAGGTATAGACATAGCGCTTCGTTATACTCCGGATTAAATCTTGGCTCTGACCCTGGTCAAGTAAGCGACCGAAGGACCGACGTTTAGGTATTCGAGTAAGCGATAGGATCTTGGACCGCTGCTGAGTTTAGCAACTTCGGATTCTTTATCATTGATGTTTCCGAAGCTGATTGCATCAGCTGCACAGCTTTGCTGACAAGCAGTCTTGAGTTCGCCATCTTTCAGAGTGCGACCCTCATTCTTAGCTTGGATCTTTTTCTCCGCAATACGAGAAGAACAGAAGGTACATTTTTCCATGACCCCGCGGCCACGAACTGTAACTTCAGGGTTCAGTCCCAGATATCTTGGAGCCTTTCCGCCTTTTTGGGCACCGGTCTCGTTATACCAATGTTGAGCCCAGTTATAGCGACGAACTTTGTAAGGACAGTTGTTGGAACAGTATCTGGTTCCCACACAACGGTTGTACACCATATCGTTCGTTCCTTCCGAGCCGTGAACAGTTGCAGCAACAGGGCAAACAGTCTCGCAAGGAGCGTTTTCGCAATGTTGACACATCACCGGTTGGTGAGCGATCTGCATATCCTCAGGCTTCTCAGGGTCACCGATATAGTAACGGTCGATACGGATCCAATGCATCTCGCGACCCACTCGGACCTCGTCTCTTCCTACTACAGGAATATTGTTCTCCACTTGGCAAGCGATCACGCAAGAAGCGCAACCGGTGCAAGCGGTAAGGTCTATGCTCATTCCCCAGCGATAGCCAGGATATTCGTGAACCGGGTTGGCTCCGACAGCATATACCATCTGACCGTTCTTCTTGATCTTAGGAATTTCGGACTCTTTAACACCTGCAGCCGGATCCTTACGATACTCATCGATCGTAGTGGATTGAATGAGAGGTCTCTCTTCGTAACCGAAGCCTGGAGACATCATGTGGTGGTGCTGGGTGCAAGCGAGCTTATAAGTCTTACCGGTCTTCTCGATAGAAGATACGCTAATGCCTGAATATACTCCGTTTTCGGCTAACGCGTAAGCGTTCTTACCGACTCCGTTTGCAATCGTTCCGGCAGCAGTTCTACCGTAACCGATCGCGATTCCGATCGCATCCTTATGCATTCCTGGCTGGACTTGAGCAGGCAATTCAATGGATTGTTTCGCGGTTTTCAGAACCACAACGTCGTTGGACTGAATCCCCTTCTCTTTTGCAAGAGCAGGAGAAAGAAGAACGTAGTTGTCCCAGGTAACCTTGGTTACTGGATCCGGAAGCTCTTGGAGAAGAGAGTTGTTTGCAGCTCTACCGTCTCCGATGGAGATCTTTTCATACAGAGCAAGTTTCAAGCCTTGAGAAGAAGAAGCTAACTTCTTGATCGCTCCGCGGTTGAAACCTCTTCCGGCGCCTGGAGTTTTCTTACGGTTTTCCGCAGAAACTGTAGTTCCGGCTCTGAGAAGATCTTCCCACTTCTGCTTGGAACCAAGTTTTTTGGTCCAAGAGTTCTTTACGTATTCGTAAAATACTTTCTCTCCGCCGAGACTTCCGCCAGCAAAAGCGATTAAGCTGTCCTCGAAAGAACGAGTGTTGAATAGAGGACGAATCGCAGGCTGTTGGATGGAGAAAATACCCTTAGTTACTTCTGCATCACCCCAAGACTCTAAGAAATGAGTCGTAGAAGCGAGATAGTTAGAAGCGAGTGCAGTCTCATCAGCTCTGTCAGACAGGCTAACAACCAGGGCAGCTCTATGCAGAAGATCTTTCCAATGTTCGCCACCTTGGTATACCAAGTTGGTGTCATAGAGGAATAGAACTCCTACTTTCGTTTGTTTTAATGCTTCAGTAAGTTTGCCGAGGTTACCGGAATAATCAGCGAGTCCTTCTTTCTTAGGATTAGCATGATCTACAGTCTTACCGTCGTTCTCCAGAGCAGAGTTCAGGAAGTTCACGAGAACTTGCAAGTCTACCGCATCTGCAGTATTCGCGGAAACACCACCGGCAACTACAAGGGATTTGCCCTTGTTTTCCCAGAGAGCTTTTGCAACTTTCTTAATATTGTCCGCAGCTAATCCTAATTCGGAAGAGAGGCTCGCAAGAGTTGCGTTTCCAAGAACGTCTTTAGTGTTTGCGCCAAGCTCAGAAAGAGCAGCAGCGATTGCTAAAGCGAATTTGGATTGGTCACCAGGACGGATCGGAAGTCTCAAGTCCGCGTTAGAACCGGACATAGTAGGAATAGATTCCGCAGCTGCGAAGAAGTTTACATCTTTCGCTCCGCTTCTCAGGTTCCTTCTCTTAGAGAAATCCTTTTGGTGTTCTTCTGGAGAAAGCCAAGATCCCATGAAATCGCAATCAATGGAAAGAATGGCATTCGCAAGATCGAAATGATAATTCGGAATTAAGGCTCTTCCGTAAGAAGCTGCCTGTCCTTTGGAAACCACTTCTTCTGCAGAAGTAAGAGAGATCTCATAGTGCTCTCCACCACCTACTGCTTTCAAGAAGTCTCCGATCACGGACTTAGTTGCAGGAGAATCCAAAGGCTTAGTAACGATTACAGTCTTGCCTTTGTTCTTGGACAATGCCTCTTGGACTTTTGCGTCCAGGTTGGCCCAAGTAGTCTTCTCCGCTTTTCCGCCGGAAACGGTCGCAGGATCCTGAGCTCTATCCGGATCATAAAGATCGAAGATAGCCGCTTGTCCTTGAGCGCCTAATGCACCTTGAGAAACAGGGTGATTGTCGTTTCCTTCTAATTTAAGAGGACGACCGTCTTTCGCTTTTACGAGAATTCCCGTGCCGTTGTAAACGGTAGCGTAATGATACGATAGGCCATGCTTGACGAAATCGAAAGTTCCTTCGTCAGTCTTTAGGTCGACGTAAGGAACGATTTTCTCTACCGGTTTACGAACGCAATTGAGGGAAGTCATTGCGACTCCCGCTCCCATCAATTTCAGGAATGTCTTACGATCGAATTCTCCCGATTTGATTCTTGCGATGATTGGATCCGGAGAGGTGAAAAATTCAGAGCGTTGGAGTTCCTTCGTTTCTTTTTCGTTATCACGAAGTTCGAAGGAGAGCCAGTGCGCTTTCTTTTCTTTCTGGAAGTTCTTATTATCCATCTGTTATGCTTTCTCCTGATTATCTGTGACAGGTGGAACAGTCGGTCGGAGCGTTGTTCTCTCGGTGACAGTTCACACAATAACCCATATTCAGGGATGCGACCTGCTTGACCTTGACCATTTCGGCGACATTGCCATGGCATTGAGAACAATCTACGCCTCTTGATATGTGTCGAGAGTGGTTGAACTGAACATGATCCGGAAGGTCGTGGATCTTAACCCACTCGATCGGCTTCTTGTTCGTGTAACTCTCGGTCAAGAATTTGATATCCGGACTGTTTCTAGCAACAAGAGAGTGACAGTTCATACAAGTAGATGTGTTCGGAACCGTTGCGTGCGCGCTGGTTTCTACACCCGTGTGACAGTAACGACAGTCTAACTTGTTATCACCTGCGTGAATCTTGTGATTAAAGGGTATAGGCTGATCCGGAGAGTAGCCTACATATTTGGAGGGAGAAAAAATCAGGTAAGCCACTGCTGCAATAGCAATAAGCGGAACCGAAAGTTTCAAAGCTTTCTTATTCATTCGTGAAAAGTCCCGTGGGTTCCAAAATAAGGTTTGGAACAAGGATTTTGGCTTAGGTTAAAATTGCAAGTAAACGCTCAAAAACGCGCTCGCTTTGGCGATTCTCTTGCATTTTTCGTTGAGACTTAGTATCAACTAAATCGAATATACGCTGTATCTATTTATAAACTTCTGAATTAGGAAGCACCAAGAGAAGAAACGTGAATCCAAGTATATAAACGTAGAACGATCGTTCTTCGAAGGTAAAAAAACAAGTGAATCTATTTTCTATTTTGAGTGGAGGAAGGATCCAAAAACTCGGATCTTACTCATTAATGCGTCTTTTTATCAGACTTTGCCTCGCTTTTTCCTTCGCTTTCCTAGTAACAATTTCCACTATCGCGAAGAGTTCCAAGAAAGAACTCAAGCTGACTAGCTTTAATTCTCTCTTTTTGTATGATGAAATCGGAGATAAAAATAAAATCCCGAAGAACAGAAAGAAGAGAAATGCAACCGACTTCGATGCACTCCGAAAAACACTATTGAAAGAAGACCCAGATATAATAGGCTTCCAAGAAATAGAGAACGAGGCGGCACTTAGGAATATTATAATATCTGAATATGATTGCAAGGCTACGATCACTCCCGGTTATTCCCAAGAAGTCGGGCTTTGTTGGAAGAAGAGTCTGGGACAGCCTGAACTAAAAGAGGTACCCGAGCTCTCCCTTCGTCCGGGATTGAGAAAAGGATTATTGGGAGAATTCAAATTTGATTCCGGGAAACTATCCGTTTTAGTTGTACATCTGAAAGCCGGACATTCCTCCAAGGACAAGCAAGAGAGAAGAAACCAAATCACAGTTCTCAGAGAAATATTGCCCAAATTAGGAGATTTCGCATTACTCGGGGACTTTAACGAAAACCTAGGGAGAAATCATTCTCTCTGGAATGTGCTCCAAGGGAATCTCCGCCTCAAATCTGCAAATTATAAGATGCAATCCGACTGCTGGCAGCACAAAGAAGGATTCATAGATTACTTAATTACAAATTTAGAATGGAAGAAGGGAAGCTTTGTACAGACCAAGTTTCCTTCTGATGATGGGAATTTTGACGGGCATCCCCTCTCGGAGGAAGGTCTATCCGATCATTGTCCGGTGAGTGCAAGTTTGATTGTACGAGAGGATTAACTGTTCTGGAGAGTATGGGTTTTGGTAGCCCCCACCCTCTTTGGGTGGGGGCCGGAGCGGAGCGGTGGAGTTCCCTCCGTAACACAAAATCGCAATCAGGTCAAGTCGAGAAATTGGGCAGGATATTTGTGGGAACTCTTACAAATTCCTCTCTTCGCTCTTCGGATCGAGTTCGGCTCCTTTTACTCGCTTACAGATTTTAGATCCCGGAAGCCCGAAGGAGTTTTCGTGAAAATATACTTGGTTCAAATAAATCTGTCCGCTCTTTCTCCAGATCTTTCGACCAATTGCTCTTCCCTCTTTGAATTTTCCGAAAGTGTATAGTTCTCCGCTAGAATACCATTCCCAGCTTTCCCCATCGAATTGATCGTTCTTAAACTCATAATGGAATCTACGTTTGCCGTTTTCATGCCAGCCTTTATGAGTTCCTTCTTTCTTTCCCTTGGAATAGGTTCGTTCAGAAGCTGTCCTTCCATCCGGATAAATGTCCGTTTCTAGACCGTCCCTTAGTCCATTCACATATTGCGTTTTTCGTACAACGTCGACTGGCTCCAAATAGGCGTCCAAAGTTCCTGTGAATTTTTCTCCCTTATACAATACGTATTTTCCGGAGCGAGCTATATTCTGGTTTCCCTCTTCTACTACGAGTTGGTCCGAACAAAATACATTTAAAAAACATAATACGATTAGGATCAGAATAAAATATGCAGACTTCATTTGCTTTCGTTCTCTGAAAATTTCATCCCAAAAGAAGGATCCCGATCCGTCGCTTTCTTCTCTTCAAGAATTTCCTTACGTAAGACGCTTATATCTCTAACGAGTTCCTGCATGGACGCGTCCATTCTTCCGCTGTATACTCCTCGTATTCGTCTTTTAGTATCGAGCAAGTATACGTTCTCCGAATGAAGAAAATCCTTAGAGGAAAGCTTCTCTTCCTCGGGAGCATCTTGGGCGGAATACGTATCTGCGTTTAACGATCTTCTCGCGAGAGAATAGATCTGCCCTCGATCTCCGGTAATCAATTTCCATCTTTTGTAATGGATATTTTGTTTCTTAGCATATACTGACAAAAGCTCTGGAGTATCTGCATCCGGTGTCACGGAGAAGGAAAGAATGGTCACATCATCCTGATCCAAAGTTGCCTTTTGCACGATCTTCAATTTATTCGTAAGAACCGGACAGATCCCTTGGCATCCCGTAAAAAAGAAGGACACGATGGAAATCTTTCCGTCCAGATTCTTTCCCCCGAACTGAGAACCGGTCTGATCTCGAAAAGAAAACTCTTCGAGACTTCTGGCCTTGCTCTGATCCTTTCGATCCCAATCCGGTCTCATGTCTTTTCCAAGAAAGAAAGGAAGTCTCTCCGTTCTGTAACTTGCAAAATCCGTAATATCCTTCGGATACTCTTCGGAAATCTTCTCCTCCTTACATAGAAGAAGAAAGAAACTTAGACCAACGATTGCTAATCCTGTTCTCATCCTTGTATCTTTTCTCATGTGATTCAGTAGGTAACTGAACCTTTCGCACCGCGGAAATAAAGTCCGAATACGTAAGCCGAATCGTAAGAGGCATTCTGCACATAATAGCAATACCCTGCGCTCGGATTCTCCGTAGGAGCACAGGTCGCAGTATTCGTATTCGAATCCAAACTTGGATAGGAACTACTTTGATTCTTTTTCCCATACACTGGATATCCATCCAAAGCGATACCGATCAAAGCCTCTTCACTCGATTGTGCATTTTTAGTACCGGTAATCGGCCAAGGATCCGTATGCCAGTGATACATTCCTTTTGAATCGGGATGACCATTCTGAAAATCCATCGTAGCATATTCCGTAGCGAGCACATCCCCTGGAGCCGCTTGGTTGTTATAAAATACCACTCCCCAGACACTGACTCCGACAGGGCCGTACGGAGTACTTTGAGGGCTCGATTCGTAAGTGACTGTGGCCGGGATCTTGAAGACTACACTTTGGGACTTAATTTGATTCGGATTTGCGAAATGGTTCTCCGTATTATTTACACTGGTTCCATAGCAACAAGTCCCGCTATTCGTTGAGGCTGGAAAATTGCTCGATGCGTAGCTAGTAGAAGAACTGGAATAATAACCTGACTTGAAAGGAGGAAGGTCGCTCGTTTCAAAAACGATATCGGTGCCACAAGTATAGATCGTCATGCAATGGAAATTATTTTGGACCCAAGTAGGAACATCGGAAGCAATCTTAGTAGCACAAGAAGATCCGTCGCTGACAGTTTCGCTGGTATTTACTGCAAAGGTAGAAGGCTCCGGACAAGAGTCTTCACTTCCGCTACTAGCTAAAAGTACGGCTGATGCCGCCGAATCATCTGAGCTGCCACTCGAACAATTCCAGAAAACGGAACTGAGGCCTAAGGCAAGGATCAAAATAATAAATTTCTGGTTCACAATCTCTCCTCTGAAGATCAATCGACGTTAAATTTTACGAATTTTATCGGATCAAAGCCCATTTACATCGAAAGGAAACGCAAAAGGATCCTAGAGACTCCAAAACTCGTTATGGAAACGATTCTACGAAACTTTTTATTGAGATTCGACCGACCCAATCGGCTCGAACTCAAATTTCACCGATATCTCAGGCGATTTCTGAAATTTCTTCTAGGAATTGAGAAGGAGTCTTTCCTACAATCTTCTTGAAAGAAGTGTTAAACGTGGATTTGGAGTTAAATCCATACTCAAGTGCTAAGCGAAGTATATTCGGCTTCTCTTCCGAAGAGGATTGAAGAGCAGTCATCACATCCTTAACCCTGTATTCATTCACAAAATTATAAAAGTTCGTCTTCAAGTTTTCGTTCAGGATCTGAGTAATATAAAATCTTGGAATGCCTGTGCCTTCTGAAAGAGTATCTATCGAAAACTCGGACTCCTTATAAGGCTTATGATCCTTCATATAATCACGTATCTTGCGCAGATACTCTGGGATCTTATCTTCTCTTAAGCCTGATTTTTCGTATTTCTTTCGATCTTCGTCCTGGTCACTTGGATCTTCTGGCTCAGGTTTCTTCCCCTTAAATAGATCCAGCTCTCTATGAGTGTACACGACTGTCTGTCTTACTCCAAACCAACAGAAGAATACCGAAAACGCGAGAACTCCTGCTCCTCTTACAATGCGAGGATTATAATTTTCGGGAGGAATATCCGAGATTTGCATCCATTCCAAAAACCAATGAATACAAGTGGAGATCATAAACAGCACTAGGACCCAATACATCCATCGTAAATCCTTAATGCTGTCTATATTAGAGAAATGGTCTTTCAATCTCTTTCTATGACGGTCCAGGATCAGAAAGATCCAAATAGAATACACTGTCATGGATAAAGATAAGAAGGCTCCGACTGGATGAAATCCTCTCTCTAGCCTTCTCCATTCGCCTGGCGGAGGAGGAGGAAATTCTTCCTGCCCTTCTTTGAAAAAATTCACCGCAAACAGCATTTCCAAAATCACAAAAGGAAGAAAATGCAGTAGATCCCACTTTCGGAATGAATTTCCTTCTTCTGTTAGATTTCGTATATAGATCAACAATAAGGGACCGTAAGTATAAGGAAAGATCGTGGAGAATTGAAGGAACTCCAGATCCCAATCCCAACGATGCAGCAATAGATGACCTAAATGAGGAAAGGCCAGACATATTGCAAAAACTGCATAAATGGAATCGAATCCATATCTGGGCCTTTTAGTAAATATCAGAAAACTGGAGAAAATGCAGATGGTAAGAGTAATGATCGGGATCGCCGGAACCATCGAAGGATGCATTGGCATTTAGACGAGAAAAAGAGGGAAAAGCAGTCCCAGGCAATCCTGGGACCAAAACCAAACCAGGCTCATAAATAGCCTACTTAAGAATTCGGTGGGTTTGCAAAATTTCCTTTATACTTTTTTGCCGCTTGCTTGGAAAAAATTTACAAGAAGCCGGAAAAGCAAAAGATTACTCTCCGTTAAAGCCTCGCGTCAACGATAGATTTTCCTTTTAGCTGGCTCTGGCTTTATTCGGGTTTTGGAATAGAAGGCAGATCCTTCATTCCAGATTTGAATCGGATCTTTCCGAAGTACACCTTCGAAGTCAAAGAATCCCTCTTGGACTTGAGAAAGAAACCAAGCTCAGGAGTAGCCACCTTGTAGCTAGGATACTCTGCAAAAATATCCAGTTCCACTCGATTGGAGGTAAACCGATCAAAATGAGGAAGGAATTTCTCCGAGATTAGGATCATTCTTTCCTCATCCTTGCGAAGTGCCTCGAAAAGCACCTCAGGATCGAATAACGTGCGAGTCAGTCTTTTCGAATAGAATGCATACGATCTCTTGGACGCAGGAATTCCAAACATCAAAAACTTCTCTTGCTTAGGTTCAGCCTCTTGGATTAATTCTCCAATTTCCTTTGAAGGTTGATAAGAAACGAGAAGAGGATACGCAAACACGCTCACTAAAGTAAAGAAGAAGGAAACGGACACGACTAGAGTCCCAAGCAAACGATCCGATTGCAAATAAATCCAAACAAAGAATCCCAATGCCAAATATACTAGGACCCAAGCATAGAAACCATAACCCACATCCAAGACGAACACAGGGAATAAAAGCCCAGTCAGAATGAAACCGAAAGAAGTCAGATAGATGAATGATTTTGCTATCTTAGAAGATAGATCTTTCGCATTTTCTAATATACGAAGAAAGAAACCGGAACCTACGATCGCTCCTGCAGGCAAACACCAATAAATGTACTGAGGCAATTGGTATTTTGAAAAACTGATCAGGAATAAAAATAAGAAGAGCCAGAATGCAGGAACAAAATCCTTTTCTTTCCATTCGTTGGATCTGATCCCGGAAACCAGACGAATCGACTTATCCTTATAGAATTGATAAATCTGTCGGATCACAAGAGCGATAAAAGGAAGAATGAAAACCCCGAATGCCCAGGAGAAATTGGAATAGAAGAAGAAAGGATCGAACTTCTGATCGTACATCTTGATATAGAAACGACCGAAGGATTGTACCCATAAGAAGAAGTAAGGACCGTACGTATTGAATTCCAAATACAATGGAATGGACCATAAAAAAGGTGGGAGAAGAGCTAATATCGCTCCCGGAAAGATTTTAATCTCCAGCAATCTCTTCCAATCCCTGCGGAAAAGAATATCTCCACCTATCCCGATCCCAGGGATCACAACCGCAATCGGCCCCTTGGTAATAAACCCGAGCCCCATAGCCAAGTACATTGCGTAGTAATACGCTGGGTTCTTCTTCGTGCCTAAATAATAAAAAGCGAATACAAGAACAATGTATGGAGTCACATACACATCTATCTTAGGATCCACCACCATTGCGTACAATCCAGGAGAAAGTGCGTACAACAAGACCGCTATCCATGCCCTCTTGGAATTTCCAGAATGCAATTTCGTAATCGCAAACACTCCCCAGAGAGAAACAAGTGTCATCAAGATTGCAGGCAAACGGAAGGCATAATTATTCTGACCGAATAAAGTAAAAGAAGAAGAGATCTTCCAGAAAGTCAGAATTGGTTTATCCAAATATCTTCGACCGTTGTCCCGAATAAAGAACCAATCTCCGTTATTTGTCATCTCCCGAGAGATCTCAGCATACTGAGAGGAATCGATATCTATTACATCCAAAGGAAAGGTCAAAAATAAGGGGAGCACCGCAATCGCCAAAAGGATCCAAACGGAATATTTCACGAAAGCGTTCGTCTTCTCTTCTTGTACTAAATTCATTTTTTATAATACTCCTAAGTGTAAAAGACGGATCGACTCAATCCATCAGGCCCGAGTCCAAAAGACAACGGGTAAATCCCACACAGGTTTTTTCTGCCTCATAGCAAGGCATAGCAAAGCTTTGCTCCCTAAGGCAGCCCGATTCGCATTCCATTGCGAAGAAGTTTTTCTGGCCCTGATCTGCCTTGCCCGGGAACTGCTTCTCTACACAAGAAACATAGAAGCCGCAGATTTCCTGGCATTTCTGTTGGTGGGGATTTTTACAGGAAGATGTTCCGAATAGAATAAGAACGAAAAAGAATAGAACAGGAATTAAGGAGAGCCTCATTCCAACTAAGATACGGAAAGCGGATCCAGGGTCAACTTTTTGCGGCGAGCATTCCGCAGGCCCCGTTGATATCTTTTCCAGGGGACCTTCTGTTCAAGATAGGGACTCCTGCAGGTTCTAAAAGTCTCAGGAACTCGTCTACCTCTTCGCGAGTCGGTCTTCTCCAGCCAAAGAACTCAGTATTCAAAGGGATTACATTGATTTTGCAGTCCATTCTTCTTGCGATCTTAACCAATTTCTTGGCATCCTCCGGACTCATATTCACTCCGGGGATCATTACATATTCGAAGGTAATCCTTCGCTTCATTGCCTTGGTATAGTCCACGGCAGCATCCAATAACTCAGGCAAAGAGAACTTCTCTTCGATGTCCATGATCTCTTTACGGCCATTCGGATCAGGATGATTGAGAGAAATCGCAAGATTATAAGGCTCTCGATTTTCAATAAATCTACGAATACCGTTCACAACGCCAGAAGTAGAGATAGTGATCCGTTTTGCTCCCAGACCCACAGCGTCAGAATCATGTAGAAGTTTAGCAGCACGCATAACGTTAAAATAATTATGCATGGGCTCCCCCATTCCCATAAAGACAATATTCGTGGCCTTATCTCCAACGATCCTTTCTACTTGGAGAACCTGATCAATAATCTCCCCTGCTTTCAGATTCCCTTGGTAAGGCAACTTAGCAGTGGCACAGAATCTACAATTTAAAGTACAACCCACTTGAGAAGAAATGCATATCGTCTTTCTTCCTCCATCACCGGAAGGGATCCAAACGGATTCAAATTCCTTTCCGCTTCCGGAAACGGATTCGAAAGTGAATTTTTGAGTCCCATCTACGGACTTGAGATGCTTTGCAACCTTGAGAGGAGATAGAGAGAACTTCTCTTCTAATTTGTTCTTAAGATCCTTGCCGATCGTTGTGAATTCATCCCAGCTTTCGTAACGATTTGCATAAAGACCGTTATAGATCTGCTTGGCGCGGAAGGGTTTTTCGCCCAGGCCATGTATGAGCTCTGTCAATTCTTCCAGAGTATGACCCTTGATGGGAGTCTTACCCGATCTAGCAGACTCTGCTTCGACGATCTCGTTCATAAGAAAAATAGAATACTTATGATCCTATTGGACCACAGAATTCGAATTAGAATGCTCCGCGATGACTTTTCCATCTTCTAAGATCATGCGGATCAAGCGAGTCATCTCCACGGAGTATTCTACGTTCAGATGTTTGGTTACACCTTCGCAAAAGCCATTGATGATCAGAAGCTTCGCATCGTCTTCGGAAAGACCTCTGGATTGAAGATAAAAGAGTTGGTCCTCATCAATGCGAGAAACTGTCGCCTCGTAATTCAAGGAACCGTTCTGACCGCTTACATCGTTATAAGGATATGCATGAGATTGAGAGCGATCGTCCATCATAAGACCGTCGCATTTCACATGGCTGTATGCGTTAGAAGAACCGGTAGTAAACTTGACGAGTCCTCTGTAAGAGTTGATTCCTCCGTCGAGAGAAACTCCCTTCGCAAGAATATTACTGCGAGTGTTTTTTCCTACGTGAATGATACGAGCGCCTGTGTCTTGGATCTGACCGGAACCGGCAAACGCTAAGGAAAGAATATCACCTGTAGAGTTATCTCCTTGCAGAATGATACCAGGATACTTGATCGTGTTTGCTCCGATATTCACATCTGTCCAAGTGATATGAGCCGCTTCATGACAAAGACCGCGCTTCACTGTCCAGTTGTACATATTCTTTTTCCAGTTCTGTATGGTAGTATAGAATATCTTGGAATTCTTATGTGCGACTAACTCAACAACAGCAGTGTGAAAGTTCGTGCCCTTGTCTTGTACCGAAGAACAACCTTCCGAGTATTCTAACTCGGCCCCATCTTCTGCAATTAATAGAGTTCTTTCGTATTGGCCAGAAGAAGCTGCGCTCACCTTAAAGTAAGCTTGCAAAGGCATAGGAGTCTTGACTCCTTTCGGAACAAACGCAAAGGAACCGCCCGAGAACACGCTTGAATTCAGTGCAGAGAATTTATTGTCTCCGATAGAAACCACTGTTCCTAAATACTTTCTTACGATATCCGGATATTCCCGAATCGCAGTATCTATATCACAGAAGATAATCCCAAGATCCGTGAGTTCTTTTTTCACGTTAGCGTAAACTGTCTCGGAATCTTCCATGGCTTCGATCCCTGCCAGATACTTTCTTTCGTGCTCCGGAATACCGAGCCTCTCGAAACTTTTTAATACTTCGGGGTCAACTTCGTCCCAGGACTTCTTCTTCTTATGATTTGCACCTATATAATGCACATATTCATCTATATCTACTTGGAAGTTCGGAAAGAATCCCCAAGTAGGCATCGGCTTACTTTCATAAACCTGAAAGGCTTCTAAACGAAACTCAGTCAGCCAACCGGGCTCGTTCTTGATATGAGAGATGGACTCGACTACTTTACGAGTGAGCCCCTTAGGAAAATTATCCGCACGATAATATTTGTCTTCGTCACTTATGATTTCGAGTGCTTGTGCCATGAGAATTCCCCCATATCTTAGACTTCAACCCGAAGGATTGCAACCTTTTCCATTCAAGGAATGGAGAGATACAGTATCAATGACCAGATTTTAGAAGAGGGTCCTCTTGGACCAGGAGAAATTCGGGGAGAAGAAGAGAGAAGAATCCGGTCCTTGGACCGGATTCCATGAGTTAAGGATTAGTTTACCGCAGAGAAGTATTCTTTGGACTTTTCTGGGTCCGCTTTCATGGTTTTCTTTCCTTCGTCCCAGTTTGCAGGGCAAACTTCGCCGTGTTTTTCCACGTATTGGAAAGCTTTTACCAAACGGATCGCTTCATCGATATTTCTTCCTACAGGAAGATCGTTGATGGTGGATTGACGGATCACACCTGCAGGGTCGATCACGAAAGTTCCACGAAGAGCAACTCCACCTTCTGTCAAAACACCATAGTCTCTAGCGATAGACTTGGTTATATCCGCAATCAAAGGATACTTGATGTCTCCCAGACCGCCTTGTTTGCGAGGAGTGTTTTTCCAAGCAAGGTGAGTGAATGCGCTGTCAACGGAAACTCCCAGAACTTCCGCTCCGAGTTTCTTGAATTCGTCTAGTTTCGCATCGTATTCGATAATTTCCGTCGGACAAACGAAAGTAAAATCCAAAGGCCAGAAGAAGAGAACGACCCACTTTCCCTTATAATCGGAAAGTTTGATTTCCTTGATTTGCTGGCCGATTACGGCTTCCGCTTTGAAATCCGGCGCGAGTGAAGTAACTTGAGGCATTGAGATAATCTCCTATTTAGAATCATTCTAAATTTAGACATTCGGGAAGGGAAGCAGTTTTTCTTTTTTTGAATCTCCAGAAATTCCCCAAACCGATCCTTTCTGCCAAATTTTCAGGCCGGTTTTCGTCCTCAATTGCCTATATTTTAGAGAGCGTGCATTGCCAGGAGGGAATGCTTGCTAAATTCCCTAGTTAGGAAAAACGTCCCCTTAATGATATATTACAGAAATCTAAAGAATTTGGTCCTTCGATCTACATTCTTACTTCTATCAATCTTCCTCATCCATTGCCATTCGGGCGAAGTGATGCTCATGAATGAAAATAATACGGAAAGAGAGGTCATAACCCGGGCCAGCGGAGAAGCTTGCGGCTCAAAGATTCTCTCCGTTCCAGGAGCAATGATCTTGGACTTCATTCCGATCCGATTCAATAGCAGAATGGAAAGAGCATTGCAAAACGCGATCCTAAGCGTTCCCGGCGCGAAAGGGATCAAGAACGTAACTGTAGAAGAAACCTGGTATTATTGGCTCTTAGGCCATACCAGATGCGTAATCATAACGGGAGATGTAGTGAAATGAAAAAGGCCTGTTTACTATTTATTATTTTGCTTTCGGTCCAATGTAGCTCCGGCCCGATCTCACTTACGTTGCCAAATACAAGAACGGAAAAACCTGCGAATGGAAAAGAAGTAGTAATTTCCGAAAGTAGCTGCGGCTATCATTTGCTCGATTTTATTCCCACCTCTTCGAATACCACATTGTATTATGCGATGAGGGCCTTGCAAGTTAAGACGATGGATAAATACGTTGCAAAGATCACTCTAGAACAGGACTGGTATCACGGATTGATCGGAACTTTTCTTTGCAGTACTGTGAACGCGACGGTCATCGAATAGTTCCCACACGAATTTGCTTTGTAAAATAACCTCTTGTAAAAAAAGAGTTTTTCAGATATAGAGACGCGAGTCCCTCCCACTGGGGACCCGCCTCCCCACCCGAAAAGGGTGGGGGCCATCCTCAGCCCTTCGCCATTAGGTATTTCTCCATGAACTCGGTAATATCCTTGATATTACGATTGATCATCTTTCTGAGTTCGGGAGGAATATTCTGGGATTTGATCACTCGATAATAGTTCAATGCATTCTTCAGCATCTTTCTTCGAGCAAACTCCTGAGCCTTGATCAGCATCGGTTTATACTTATAATATGAGTATTCCATAATACTGTAATTCTTAGAGAGCTTGAATGAGTGAGGTATCTTGCCGAAGTCGTAAGTAAGCGTTAAGAAGGGAGCATCATCCACTTCTGGAGGTTTAAGCTCCAGGATACCGTGGATCATCTTAGGCTCGTCGTCCTTGTCACCTCCTCCGGATTCAGGACGATCCTGTTCTAAAGGCTCGAGACCTCCGTCCAGGACTTCGATCTCTGGAGCCTCATCCGAAATCGATTGGGTCGGCGAGGGAGCAGCTCCCGCTTGCGGAGCCATAGGAGGAATCTCAGGAGTATATTCTTCCTGCTTATTCTCATCTACTGGATCAGGCAAATCGATCTTAGGAAGATCTACCGGACCTGGCGCTGCGGCTTCTCCTGCGGGAGCAGAAGCAGGAGCATCTGCAGGCTCTCTAAGAACCTTATCTTCCGGATCGGGAAGACGTATAGGAACAAGATCAACTTCTGGAAGAACTGCAGGCGCGTAGCCAGGCAATTGATCTGAAAGAGGATACTCAGGTCTCGGCCAATCTTGAGGAGCCGGTTCTTCTAAGGCCTGTCTTTCTCTTTCCTGTTGTTTCTCTTCTGCCTTCTGCTTGAGATAATCATCTCTCTGTTGAAAGAGATCTTCTTTTCTTCTATCCTGCTCGTCCCTTCTATCTTTACGAGTTCCACTATCTCCTCGTCTTTCTCCGCCGGCACGACGATCTTCTCCTGTTCTTCTATCAACAAGAGGAAGGTCCTTAAACTTCTCCCATTCATCCGTGAAGAAAGTATCTTCCGGAAGATCCATCTCACTTGGATCTAAATGATCCGGAGTAGATGGTTTCTGCGGAGCCTCGGGCGGCGGCTCATATCCACCTGGACCTTCTCCTGCTGGAGCTCCTGGTGGTGGTTGTGATGGAGGTGGTGGAGGAAAACCGCCAGTCCCTGAATAAGAAATAGGAGCGCCCGGAGGCGGAGGAGGCATCGGCCCCGAAGAAGGAGCGTACGAAATGATCTGATAAGAAACAGGGCCAGGAGGTAATTCTGCAGGTAAGCGTGGAGCCTCCGTTCCGGGAGGAGCTTGTATCTGGATAGGATTTCCAAAGCCTTGAGAAAGACTGTTTCCCATTGCCTGACTGATATCTTTGATCGCTCGTACAAGATCTCCCATAGGAATAGGAGGGCCTGAATAATTAGGGTCATCAGGAGTATATGTTTCTTCTTGAGGAGGAGACGTTAGGTGATCTTGAATCGCTTGGATATTATCATCTATCTTCTCGTTGATATCTTGATCGGGGATCCTAGCGTTAGTCCTCTTTAGGATCTCAAGCGCACCTAGAAAATTCTCCTTATCGACCAACGCTTCCGAATGAAGAAGAGGTCTTCTATGATGAGCGTAACGGGAATTATTCCGAATGATATCGTCGGTGCTGTGAGGAAGTTGGAGCTTTTCCTTCTTCTTTAAACCTGGGTAGTCGGGCTTTCCTTCTCCTGGAGAAGGCGGACTCCATTCTTGTCCTTCCGCTTGTGGTGCTTGTGGAGAAGAAGGTGCTCCTCCTTTAGAGGGGGCTTGGGCTTGAGGAGCCGAATCCTGCTCTCCAACGTTTACAAGTTTTCCTCTATCCGCTGCGGGTGCAGAACCTCCACCACCCGAAGCGCCCCCACCTGCTCCAGAAGATCCACCACCGGGTGCAGGTACGGAAGGTCCTTGAGATCTATTTGGATCTCGAAATAGAGTGTACGCTCCGGCTCCCGCCGAAAGCAATCCGAGTAATAAAAGAAGAGCCGTCATGAA
Source organism: Leptospira semungkisensis (assembly GCF_004770055.1). Taxonomy (NCBI): domain Bacteria; kingdom Pseudomonadati; phylum Spirochaetota; class Leptospiria; order Leptospirales; family Leptospiraceae; genus Leptospira; species Leptospira semungkisensis. The sequence continues at coordinate 80,821 of NZ_RQEP01000016.1, forward strand.
AAGGTTCTTACCTATTATTTTCGACAGAGTATTACATCGTTCTTAAACAAAGTCCTTTATGATTTTAGGATTGACACCATGAATGTTAAGTAATAAGTTGACATATATGAAATCAACGGTTCGGGAAAACCTGAGTTTCGGGTCTAGTCCTGATAATCCGGACGGTCTGCAGTTAAAGATCACCTTTGACGAAGATACAAAGACCGCTTATGGTGACTACACGGTACCTGAGAAATTTCAAGGGTCTCCCGACGTAATTCATCCCGGGATCATTGCCACTATTTTGGACGAAATCATGGCCAAAATCAACGAAGCGATGAATTTTAAAACGACAACAGGCGAGTTAACGATCCGCTTTTTGCAACCTGCGCAAGTCAATCAACCATTGCATCTTCGCGGCTGGTTCGTAAAAAAGAATAAGAAAGTGATCGAAAACCGTGCTGAAATCGAGAATGAGATCGGCAAGATTGTAGCCCGCGGAAAGGGCAAATACATCGAGCTCGATTCCTGATCCAATAACGGAATACTACAAACCCGCCGATGTGGTGGAATTGGTAGACGCACTGGATTCAAAATCCAGCGAGGGCAACCTCGTGTCGGTTCGACTCCGACCGTCGGCATGGGTTTTCTATTCTCTCCTCAAGACCCCCGAATCGCCTCTTCAAAGGCATCCTTCTCAATCCGATCAATCGCTTCCAAAACAAGATCCATTTCTTCTCTGCTCATTCCTTCGAATAATTCCTCTCCCTTTGTGAGAATTCCCACACCCAAAAGGATCCCATCGACTTCTTGTTCAGTATAAGTCTTTGGCTTGGATCTCATGGTATTGACGACGGCTTCCATGAGTTGTTTGATCTTATTTAAAAGCTCTCTGTCGGATAGAGTCCGAAATAGTTTCACTATATCTTCTCTGAATTGGTCCGCGTCCTTTTTAGGAACGGAAGCAAGTACCTTAGAGAATATATTCGGATCTTGCAGATCGCTTCCTTCGCTTAACAATTTCTTAGATGCGACAAACATGATCTCTTCGAAACGCTGGGCAGTTACATAGGAATGCAATGCGGCAAATCCCGCTTGAAAGGCGGATTTCAAATGCCTTCCCAATTTAAAAACCGCTGAACTGAGAGATCCGAGCAACCCGAAGACCTTGGATGGAGAATGAACAAATCCTGCTAAGGATTCAAAAGCTCCGTTTAACTTTTGCCTACCTTCCCATTCCGGATACAGAAGCTCCAAGAAATATCTCACGAGAAGATCTACTCTTTCTTTAGGAATAGAAACAAACCTCGGATACTTGGAAATATTTTGGACGGAATATCTTCTCTTTAAAGCTTCTCTGTAAGCGAGTATGAGTTTGGGAAACTCAGGTTCATTCCATAAAGCGCTCATTCTTAGGATGATTTTTTATAGGAATGTATGTTGGAAAACTAGTTTTTAGTAACTACCTCTTCCATTCCAAACGTAAAAGTTCATACTCAGCCGAATTTGCCTCCTGCAAAGCCTTTTGTAATTGGGGAAGGATCCAAGGCTTCGCTTCTTCAGTAAATGTAGTTCTTGCCTTCCAATTATCCTCAAACATTCTTTTATAATATTCTTTTGGATCGACCCTAACGATGAATTGAATGCTTTGTATTTTCTCTAACTCCTCCTTCGAAAGGCTCACTTTTAAGAAAGATGTCTCTCCCGGAGAAAGTCTTGTATCGTAGATCTCATTTTGTAACTCCAGATCCAACATCCAGCCGATCGTTGCCGTTTTTAGCCTCTGGGATTTTCCATTCTTATAATTGGCATTCATTTCTAAGTATACCTTTGGCACCGAATACGTAGGAAAGGAATGCCCTACTCCTTCATTCTTTAGAGCCGCAATGAATTCACCTCCTTCTTCTCTTGGCAAGAAATCCAGACTTGCATTGATCCCTCTTCTTACCATCTCAGGATCAGATATCCCCTTCCATTCATGCTTTCTATCAGGCATATGACAGTTTTGGCATTGGACCTTTTGAGCGGCAAATTTCGAGGTCTTCCATTGGCCGTACACGTCCATAAGCTTCTTTCCGTTAATCTTTCTTCCGGTTTCGGGAGATTGATGGCAGGACTTGCAAAATTCTGATTCTTCGAATTCCTTTCGAGAGTGGAAGCCCCCATGAGATATATTTTGATTTTGTAATATATGACTTTCCCCTTCTCTCCTTGGAGGTCCATACACTTCTCCTTTACGAAAATGACAGCTAAAGCATTGCACTCCTTCCTCTGCGATCCCTGTCTTCCAGGTGGAAGCTTCAGCCTTCTCCCAGCCTAAGCGCTCATACCAATACTGTTTCACTTCAGGATTGGATGCATGGCAGTTAAAGCAATTCTCCGAAGAATGTTTTCCTAATTTAGGCAATTGCCAAAGAAAACCCGGGCCCAAGGCCCGGGAATGAAGAGTCGCCTTCCAAGAACCATATTGCCGGGGATGGCAAGTCCCGCAGGTCGCGGGGCTTGGTTCTAGTTTAAGCGAGCCTTGGGATTCGAGGGGGAATGCCCAATGCCGTTGATGAAAATCCTCTTTCTTACATGCGATGAGAAAGAAGAGAACCGCTAAGATCGCGGTCCAAGGAAGAAGTTTTATCCTCCGCAAGGGTTGCCTCCGCCCCCACCACCGCCGGTATTTCCGCCGCCGCTGCGCCCTCCACTTCCTGAAGAAGCAGAGTTCACTAGATATTTTTTGTCTTCCGTAATGATTTCGTTTGTTCCTTTCGCAAAGCTACGCGCAGGAGTAAAATACGTATTAAGATTTGCTATATTATCATCCGTTAATCCGCTCTTTCCCACATTGTAGGTGATCGAATTGGTGATGATGCTCCTGTCGGTGCGCCAAGGAGAGTTTGCGCTTAGATTCGACCATGCTTGGTCTCCATCATACGCAAGTGTTCCCCATTCCACCCAAGACCCATCGTAAAATCGAGTCGGATACCCTAGAATAGCGAAGGTGGCAAACCCAGTGATCGCCGATCTTACATTCGTTCTGCAATAAGTGATGATGGTTTGTCCTTCCGTAAATCCGTTGCTACTCAATAAGGCTGCGAGTGTTGACTTTGATAAAAATTCCTTATTTGAATCTACGAAGCTTGTGAAAGGAATATTCTTCGCTCCATTAATATGACCTTCGTACGATGTATAGCAATTCGGAGTATTGTTGCAGGTATAATTGGAAGGCCCACTCGTCGTGCCTGTCCCATCATATTCTGCTGGAGTCCTCGCATCCAATAAGAAGACTCCTCCTTCTGGCACTGCAGTTGAATTCTCGAAAGTAGGTTCGGTAATCCCTTGCACTGCGTTAAACACATCTGCAAGAGTCGCTTGGATGATCGTATGATCCCTATGCAGATCTCCGATCTTACCGGCGCCGCTGGAACTTGGAACGCTAAAGCTGAAACCTCCCGTAAGATCTCCTGAGGCAATCTTCGAGGAAACAGAACCGTTTAGGACCGCAAGATGAGTTTTATCTACTCCCCAATAATATAGAGTGTACCAAGCTCTAAGAGTTAGCATTAGATTTCCGTCGGAAGCAATATCTTGAGCAAGAACGATAAGATCATTAGCCGGATTGATCCCAAAGAATTTCAAAAAACCGTCTATATTTTTTCCTTCCGGAACAATGGTCTCCGTATCCAAGACACCATTAAATCTTGTCTGTCCATAAAACGTATAATCGGAGGAAGCACTGGATGCTTGGTACACTTTGACATCCGTTTCCGGTCGGATATAAGAACCGGAGAAAGTTCCACCGCTGATCTGGAGTATGACAAGCTTTCCGGAGATGCCTGATGGGCGATTGGATTTCCAATTCGATCTCCAAGACTCGAGAGTCGTCGCAGTTATGAGTCCATACGTATTCAAGCTATAATCATCTTTCGATATAGACACTAGCTGCTCTGTATTGAATACATGCACCGGAGTAAGTAAGGCAAATTTCTCCGGAAGAGTGATGTATTCGGGGGCATTTCTACATCCCGAGTATAGAATGGGCAGAACAAAAAGGGCCCAACGCATTATAAATTCTGAATATTTCATTTTCTTCTCCTCATTATAAGTTGAACGGAAAATTGATCATGAATCCAAAAGTTCTCAAGATGGCCGTGTTGTAGCCGGAATAAGTATGGGAATAAAAGAAATTATAGTAATTTCCGTATTTATCCGTATACCCTAGACTCATCTCGAAATTATGATAGATCTCTTTTCTTCCCCAAGCCGGACGATCATGCTGAAGATAATAATCATACCAACTCGTGCCCAAAGCACCGATGGACGGAGGATCTATCTGAATCAGGTTCAAAGGAGGAGTTGCTCTCGGATCCGCAAACGCATAGCCGCCTTGACCGATCTGCCCCCTTGCTCCCACTATAAAGATAAATGAATCCATAAATCTTTTATAAAGCGCGCCATAGTATAGAAAATCATCCGGAACAGGTTTCTCTCTTTTGCGATAGCTGGTTTCACCCAATGCACCGAGTCCCCAAAAGTTGAAGTCCTTACCATAATAAATATTTAATTCTCCTCCGTTCGCTCCGTCTCCCAAAGCCTGAGGAGTTCGATCGTAGTCTCCCTTTTTGATCCCGCCGATCCTCACAGTAATCGTTGGGATCCAGATGGAATCGTGATCATATTCATCGATCACCTTATAACGAATTCCAGCCCGAGAATCCACGAATCCATATTTGTCTGGTTGCTCAGGAGAAGTCAGTGTACCGAAATATCGATTGATAAGCTGAGTCCTTCCTAATTTTCCGAAACCGGTCTGAATATCCATGGTGAGTCGATCCGTAATCCCGTATTCGAACGCGATCGCTCCTACGTTGATCCTTACATCATCATCGTAAGAAGCATGATACTTGCCCACAAAGGCGGAATCGTAAACGGAATTCACTGCGGTTGTCCGTACCCATAATTGTCTTTGATATGGTGCCCAAACCGTCTGTGCGAACAATTCGCCGAAAAAAACCGGTTGGACCAAGAATAGAAAGGAAAGAAAGACTCCCTTCTTAAATGAATATTTCATTATATAATAAATCCAGAATTTACTCTTTCTTCTCCTCCAACTTCACGTTGAAGCGGATGCTTACGAAGAATTCCAGAGCAGATATCTGCTCTTCCGATAATTTTCCCGCCAAGTCTTCCAGATTGACCCTTCCCTTTTCCGCATTCGGAAGAGAACCTTGCAGATATTCGAGTCTGTTCTTTTGGGTCTTAACTAGCTCTTCCTTCTTTGCGTCTAAAGCGACTTCTCCGTTATAAATAGCTTTCCCAAGATTAAATTTTTCTCTTTCCTTTCCCCTAAGTGCCTGCCCGGCAACGGAACCTCCTCCAAATCCGCCGGAAGCGAATAGAGGATCGAAAAATGACAAGAAGATCACCGTGACAACGGCGACTAAACGAAACGATTTCATGATTTACTAACCCCTCTTTTTTATGTTTTAGTAATATACCGAAGGCGAACACTCGCCTTCGGCTCTATGTTTCAGAGAATTATTGGTTTTTGTAGTTCCAGTCGTCCTCGAATACTTTCTTCGTAGTAATTCCTCCGGAATTGATACCGAAGTAATTTACTGTGGATTCTTTCACTCCGCTATTGTAGTGAGCTCCTGCGACTGGAGATGCATAAGTGCCGGTTTCTACCGCACCTTGCACATCAGGAGCAAAGTCATCCGGAACGGATGGATATACGTCTCCCGTAGTTACGTCCGCGTTGAAGTTTGTTGCAGATGGAAATGATCCCGCCAAGAGACCGAAGATACTCCAACCATCTTCCAAGAATGTGGTAGGACGTCCCAAGATGAGAGAAGTGGTAAGACCACTTGTTTGGCTACGTGTGTTTGTGCGGCAGTATTGAAGAACCGTCTGTCCTTCTTGCCATGCGGATGCTCCTGTATTCGGACCACCAGTAGTTCCGTAATTGTCCCAAAGATCCTTAACTGCAGCCTTGCTCTTGAACTTCAGAGTAGCAAAGGTTCCGACCGCAGATGTGCCGTATGCGTATGCATTATCTAGTGTGCTGCGATCCACAAAGTTATAGTGAGGAACGAATACTGCACCTTTCAGGTGACCTTCGAAAGCAATTGCGCCTCCTCCTGTTAAGGTGGTTCCAGTCGCATTCTCCGCACCAGCATACTCTTGGTAACCTGCGGAAGCAGTGTAAGTGCTCGGATCATCAACAGTATTTTTTGTCCGAACGTCTGCAATCAGCACGTTCTTAGAAACTCCTGCAACACTATGGTTACCATTGTTCTTAGCGATATCGATGATATCCTGAACACTAAGAGCCAACACTCTGTTATCCACATGCTTCAGTTGTTTAACAGAGAAGGTTCCATCCAATGGAGGAACAGATGCATCCGAATCGTTTCCAAGTTCAGACTCAGGGAACTGGCCTTTGATGCTTCCGTTCAGGACTGCAAGGTGAGTGTTGTCCACACCCCAGTACTTGGAGATATAGTGCTGGTGACCGATGGATCCGTAATTGTCTCCGTTACCACTTGCAAAAACAATTAAGTCCTTAGTAGGATCGATGCCGTAAGTCTGAAACCAAGCGTCGATATTCGCTCCGCTGATAATTCCGAAACCGCCGGTAGATGCATTCCCGCCAGGAATAGAAATCGTACCGTTGCTTCTTGTTTCACGGAAAGTCTTCCACGAATATTGCGCAGGAGTATTTCCATCCACCGCAACGAAGACCTTCACTCCAGTTGTAGGAAGAATTAAGCTCTTGTTCGAATCAGTTCCCACACGGTTCGCTTGGTAGATCACCAAGTTACCCGTAATACCTGCAGGCTTATTCGCGGACCAATTGCTTACCCAAGTTCTGAGAGTTGTCGAAGAGATCAGACCGTATTTGTTGTCGTCGTAATTGTCAGAAGATTCCACCACCAGATCAGAAGCAGAAGAAACCTTAACGCCGGTTCCTCCACCAAGACCAAGAGCGGCTAATCCTGCACTACTGCCACCGCCTCCTCCGCCACAGTTCCCAAGTAATCCCAGCGAAACTGCTAGGAGGCTCGTATATATAAGAGTGTTTTTCATTTTGTTTTCCTCGATAGCTGGTCCGGTCGGGCTTCCCTCGTTTCTCTCCACTGCGGACTCTTACGACTGAACTTGGAAAACAGGTTCGTTAATACAAAGTTTATTTCACTATAATGAACATATTATCCGTTTAATTGAATAATATTTTAATATGAAGATCAAATTATTAAATAGAACGAAGTCTAGGGATAAGAGGAATTTGGACCGATTTGGTCCGAAAGAAGAATTAACCCTTTAAATAAATGATCTTACTTCCCCATTTATAGAACAGATCCATTGAGATCGTAAGAAGGAGACCAAGAGCGAGTAACGTTCCTAGGAGGAATTTTTCCTTCTTCTCAAATCCAAGTCTTGCTCGGACAAGAAAGACAGAGATCCAAGCAGGATAGAATAAATTGGCAAATACCCGAGTGCTATCCGCAGTAAAGAAAGTCACAGCCAAGGTTGCTAAGCAAAGAAGAAGCATCAGGATCCTACGTCGGACAACGCTTTCTATCCAAAGGAATATAAGTCCATTCAAAAAAGAGAATAATGTCAAAAGAAGAAGACTCGTATGCATAGAATACCAAGTCCTTAGATCCAAGGACTGAGCCGTAGAAAGTCTTCTCTCTACGAGAGGAATGCCATACGAATAAAAAAGAAGAATAGAACTCAATCGTCCAAACAAAAGTCCGACTATCAGTACGATAAGAGAAGTCCTGTCCAGCTTCTTCTCAAAAAAGAATACGAATCCAACGAGTCCCGCAATTATAGAGAACTGATAAAAATGGGTCCACGCTCCTAGAACGCAGATCAGAAAAAGAAAAGAAAGATAGGAAACCTTCTTCTTTTGCAGATCCAAACGATCCAGACAAAGGATGAGAAGAATGGACCATAAAAACGTAAAATGATCCGGAAATCCGATCCAATTCGTTTGGATCAAAAATAAGGGAGACAGTAAAAGAAAAAGACCAAAGAATAAAGCGGCAAAGATACCCAAGCTATTCGCCGCATAAACTACGAGCAAAGTAGATGAGAAAAATAGAATATAAGAACAATATCTTTTAAATTGTTCCGGAGAAAGCTCCGCCTTGCTCAAATAAATATGATACGGAAAAAGAAAGGAATCCGAATCATATTCCGAAGACAGATCCGTTTTAGCCAAATAATAAAATCCGGAATTGATCACCTTGGATTGAGGATTGGACTTATATAAGAAATAAGAACCTTCTTTAAATACAAAGAAGAATAGAAAGCCGAATAAGATACTAATAAGTAATCTTTTATGATTTCGGATCTTATCTTTTAAATCGGAAAGAGGCAAAGACATTCCCAGGAAAGATGAACGGGAATATCGTGAAAGGAACGCTTAAGAATTGCAATAAACAAAAATAGATTTTCGCTTCTAAATTTTTCAATATTCAATCATCGGAAAGAGAAGAGGACCAAAGTAAAAGGGAATCTCTTTCCCCTAGATTCGCAAGCTCTTGTAAGTCCTTTCCTAAGAAGGTCATGGTATCCCCTTCTTCCAGATCGAACCATTTCCCTCCTACCTTCAATCTCAGGCTTCCGGATTGAAGCAGTAGATTTTGTCTCTGCTTAGATTGAGTTTTTGTAATAAAGGTCTTAGCCACTCCTGAGAAAAGACGGACCTCGAATAGTCTGACCTGAAACCTCGTTTCTTCATGCAAGAGAGGACGGATCTTGTAATTGCCGCCTTCCAATTGATTCTCTTCAGAGTCTTCTTTTCTAAAGATCTTAGGAAATTCCTCTTTGGAAAATTCCATCAAACTAGAAAGAGGAAGCCGGATCGCTCTGGAGATTTTCCACAAAAGCGCGATGGAAGGGGCAGCCTTGCCTGACTCCACCAAACTCAACATTCCTCGACTCACCTGAGAAAGCTCAGCCAGTTTCCCTAAAGAAAGGCCAAGTTCTTGTCTTCTCTTTCGAACCAAACTGCCAATGGATTGGATCAGTCCCCTTTCGATCGGATCGATAGTAGGCATTTCTTTTCCCTCCTTTTTACCCGAGTTTTGTTTCAGTTCCAAAGAAATTCTCTTATTTTTTGGAAATTTATCCAATTTATTATACTAAATATTTAAAATAATACAATAATATCAACTATATTAAACAGAATCAGGATTTTTAGAGTCTAAACTTCTATTTGGCGGGGAAGATGGAGTTCCTACCAAGTTTCTTAGCTCCAACCCAAGCTAGGAAACCAAGCCAGAGGAACGCAGAAACCGGAAGAAGGAGCCATTGCGGATGGGAATAATATCCCTTTTCCAGGACGGAAGCACAGTCCCCCAAATTTGCAAAATTCAAATACGCAAGTTGGCCAAGAAAGAGAAAGCACCAGGACGGGAGAAAGGATCTACGCACCCGAACCAAAAAAGGCAGCATCCAAAGTAAGTACCAAGCATTGACCACGGGAGAAAAGAAGAAGAATAGAAAGAAAATCGCTCCTATGCGTCCTTCAGGAAACTTGCTCCGAAACCTATATGATTCGAATGAGGATCGATCCTTATTGAAAGAAAGGAAATCTCCAAAACATAAGAAAAACAGAATGCTCCCCAAAACGATCCCAATCCAAGCGTATCTGGACGAATCACCGAAAAGAAACTTCAACCAAGAATATCCTAAGGGAAAGAACTCGAATCCGTTCACAAATTTGGAAACGATCCCGATATCCGTCTCCTTGGAATGAATTAGAAAAGGTAAGTAAGAGATCGCAATTGCAAGAATTGAAAATAGCAAACCGGAAGCAAAGGAACGAATGAAATTCCTTGCGGACCATATTCCTTGCCGCGTTAGATTTTTTATGGAGTAAAGAATCAGAAAAGGAAAGAGCAGGATTCCAAAATTCTTTGTAGCCAAACTGAATCCCCAAACAAAGAATCCGGTTTTTATTCTTCCCTTCTTTACTAATAGAAAAGAAAGGAACAACAAAAAGATCCCTAGAATATCAGGATGGCCGTTTAAAAAGACCTCCTTTAAAAGAATCGGATTCCAGAAATAGAGCATCCCGGAACTTCTTCCCAATTTTTTTCGGATAAGATAGAAAAGCCCGAGATCAGGAATGAGTAAAAAGAATTTTAAAGCCCAGAGTTTCCAGGGCAACAATTGATGTATTATAAAAAAGTAAATCTCGAGTATAGGACCGTAGATCGTAGGCCAATCCGGATGATTGATCCTGGATAAGATCTCGGAACGGATAGGATCCGGATCGGAAAAGAACATCTCCGGAGCAACTCCGTAAGGAGTTCCACCCTGGCTAGTTTGGAATCCATCCCAAAGATATCTAGCCCAATCATCTTCAAAAATAGGAAAAAGAAAAACTAACAATATCCTAACAAGAAGACTGAAAACAAATCCTAAGATCTCCGACTGTCTTGAGATCCTAAACTTAAACAAAAGTAGATATGCACTGGATAGAACAAAGAACCCAACGATGTAAGAAATCCCGCTAAGCTCCCTCTCTCGATTCAGGATCTCGAAACCTATGAAGATCGTAGAATAGAATAAAAAGAGGGGAAGCCAGATCCAAATTCCGGTTCCCAGTAACCGACTCCCCCTTCCCTTCGAATGTATATTTACCAATTTATTCTACTCATGCACAAGATTTTATCCAAAATAATCAGAATATCTATCCGTAATAGCAAATATAATCTGTTATATAGAATATTTCGTATTCTTTATTGACATTATGCAAAGCTCGCCTAGGTCTGTTGGAATGCAAGGATTTGTATCGCTGGTTTTCATTTTTCTAGTCTCCTCTTCTCTTTGGGCAACCGAGGATCGCGTCTCTGGACTTAGGGGTTGGTTCTTAGGAGCTCCCGAAGCATTGTATTTGTCCAAGCAAGGTGCGATATTCGTAGATGCCAGAGAAGGAATCAGTCTCTCTTCTTTTCCAAAATCGGTTTCCTTGGATTGGCAATCGATCTCTCGCAAGGATTCTCCTTTTCAAGGGAACCTTCTTCCAAAATCGGAAGCTAAGGAAGTCTTACACAAAAAAGGATTAAAAGAAGATAATATTATTTTAGTCTATGGAGACCCAGTCAATGGCTGGGGAGAAGAAGGAAGAATTGTATGGTCCTTGCGTTCATTAGGATTTTCTAAATCTTTTATCGTAGACGGAGGATATGGAGCAATCCGAAAGTCTTCCGGTTCCGCAATCCCTTCTCGCCCGGATCTACTCGAAAAGATCAAAAGCGAATCGAACGATAAAGGGAACCTGACCGCGGATGTTCAATTAGTCCGAAACAAACTGAAGGACAAGAAATCCATCTTTATAGATACGAGAGAAGAAAGAGAATTTTTGGGAGAGACTCCTTACGGAGAATCAAAGGGCGGACATCTTCCTGGAGCAAAATGGCTGTACTATAAACAACTCTTGGACAAGAATGGATATCTCTTGTCAGATTCTAAGATACTTCCCAAATTGCACGAGTTAGGAATCTCCAAAGATAAGACTGTGATCTCTTATTGCACAGGAGGAGTTCGATCCGGATGGATGACCTCCGTTTTAATTTCCCTAGGATACGATGCTAAGAATTACGCAGGTTCCATGTGGGAGTGGACTTCTCCTAAATTTGAAAATCATCCCTTGGTTTTAAAATAAGATCAACTGATGTCTCTTGCTCAAAAGAAAAAGATCTACTGGAGTCTAGGATTTTTATTTTTTTCCTTGGGAATCGCATATCTTCTTTGGCCGAGTCGAAGCCTAGAGCCTGTTTCCGTGAATCAGGTTTTTGCGAACGCACATTGGGCAAAGCCGATACCGAATCTTCCTCCTCTTGCAGGAGTGGGAGAAGTGCGTGCAGAGAATTGCGGCAGATGTCATACCGAAATCTATCAAGAATGGAAGACATCCACTCACGCTAACGCTCTTTCCGACATACAATTCCAATCGGAGCTTACTAAGTCTTCTTCTCCCAAATGGCTTTGCTTAAATTGCCATACTCCTGTAGCAAATCAGAGGGAGAATCTAGTCAACTATCTCCAGAACGGAGACTATAAACTTCCGATAGAAGAAAAAAATCCTCACTTCGATCCTAAGATGAAGGCAGAAGCGATTACCTGCGCTGCTTGCCATGTTCGCTTGGATGAACAAGGAAATTCTTATGTGATTGGGGCAAATGGAGAAACTAAACCACCGCATCCGGTTCGGATCCAACCTGAGAAACTAAGACAGCGCTGTTTAGATTGCCATAATGCGAATTATGAATTAGACGATCAGTTAGTCTGCGCGTTCAAGACTGGCAACGAATTACAAGCGTCTAAGGCGACTCATGGAAAAGAAACCTGCGGATCTTGTCACATGCAAGAAGTCCAGCGCAGATTCGTGAAAGCCGAATTAGGAACTCCAGTACGAAAGGCTCATAAACACGCTTTCATAGGAGGAGGAGTCCCTAAGAGATTCGATCTCTACCAGAAGCAAATTCCAGGAGGATATAGGATCGGGCTAAAAGTCGATCCTATCCGTTGGAGCTTCTTAAAGAATGGATTGGAATATTCAATTTCTATTAAGAACGAAAAGGCAGCTCATAATATTCCTACCGGAGATCCGGAAAGGTTTCTATTAGGAAGGGTCTCTATTTTGGATCAAAAAGGAAACCTATTGGAAAAGAAGGAAATCAAGTTCGGTCAGGAATGGGAATGGTATCCTAAGGCCAAAATGGTCTCCGATACGAGGATACTTCCCGGAGAGACAAAGAACTGGAAAGAAACCTTTACTGTTCATTCTTCTAATTCTCCGACAAGAATTGTTTTAGAACTTTATCATATTCGCCTAAAGGAATCCAATGCGGAGTACATGAGAAAAGGAAATGATCTGGCTACAGAAGAATTTAAGAGAAAGATCGCAAAAGTAGAAGAGCATTACCCCTTCTCCAGTCTCATCTACAAAGAAGAAGCCGATTTGCGGACCCAGAAAAGAAAATTGTATTCTCCTGAAGAATTGATACGAATATCCTCTAACCGAAGAGGAGAATGATCTTGCAACCGATTTGGTCATCGGCAAAATTCCTGATTCCTGCATTAAACGAAGAAGAAAGTCTTCCTGGCGTTTTGGATTCTCTTCTTCGTTTAGGAATTCGTCCCGATCAGATCTTAGTCTTGGACAACGGCTCCAAGGATTCTACGCCGAACATTGCCATCCAAGCAGGAGCGATCCTAATCCATGAACCAAGAAGAGGCTATGGGGCAGCTTGCTTGGCGGGCATCGAATTCTTGAAACGATCTGATGCTTCTCCCACTCATATCGTATTTTTAGACGCAGACGGTTCCGATGATACGAATGATTTGAAAGACTTGTTTTATCCTTTCGAAGAGAATACCGCCACTGATTTTGTGATCGGTTCCAGAACCCAAGGTAAGGCGGAAGAAGGTTCACTTTCCTTTTTACAAAAATTCGGCAATTCTCTTTCTTGTTTTTTGATCCGGGTATTTTACGGGGTTTCCTTTTCTGATTTAGGACCCTTCCGAATATTAAGATGGGATTCTCTTCTCTCTTTGGAATTAAAGGATCTTACCTGGGGTTGGAATCTGGAAATGCAAATTAAAGCTGTCCGAAAAAGAATGATTATAAGGGAAATCCCGGTACATTACGAAAAGCGAAAGGGAGGAAAATCAAAGATCAGCGGAAATTTGATCGGAAGTCTGAAGGCTGGTTTTAAGATCCTTTATATTTTCTTTAAGCTGACTTTCTTTACGAAAGCATAATAGAATTCCTATACTCTATTTCGGTCCAAAACAGAAGAATCCAATATTTTTCGGATCTTTCCCCAGCTATAAGGTCTTTTGAGATGATTTTCGGTTAACTCTAGCGATTTGGTATTCCATTCCGAAACTGTAATGATCCGATACTGGCTTTTTAGTTTTTCCCATTCGATTGCTTCCGATTCGCCTAGACAAATATCTTCATCTACAAAGACCATGGTTATCCCAGTCTGGCTCTCCAGAACTGCTTTAGATTCATAAATATCATAAGCATGTAGTATATCATATCCGGCTCTCTTGAGTAAGGCGCAGAGATAATTCTCTCCTTTTAGATTCTTCTCCACTACGAGCAATTTTCGATCCCTAACTTCAGGAGGATTCTCGTCTGTAAATAATTCGGGTTCTCTGGCTAAAGGAAGATATATCTCTATTGTAGTCCCTTTATTCAATTCACTGTGAATAGAAATGGCTCCATTGGACTGCTTTACAAATCCGTAAACCATTGGCATTCCAAGCCCAGTCCCCTTTCCTGTGTCCTTCGTGGTAAAGAATGGTTCAAATACTCTTTCTTGCGTAGCTGAATCCATGCCTGTTCCCTCATCCCTTACGGAAATTACACAGGCATCTCCCATTTCCAAACCTCCGAGAAGAGCATTATGATTTTCCCTTCCCGCAGGAGAAAATGCTACGTTGATAAGAATTCGGCCTCCCTTAGGCATCGCATCTCTCGAGTTCAAACATAGATTCAAGATCGCATTTTCCAGACCATTCTTCTCGAAAGAGCATAGCAAAGGAAAATCTTCGGAACAAAACTCCAAACTGACTATATCGTTCCGTATTTTGGAAACGATGGAAAGAAAATCGGAGACAACATGATTCACATCTGCGACCTCAGGATTTACGGCTTGTTTACGAGAGAAGGAGAGAAGTCTTCGATTTAATTCAGCGCCTCTTTGCACTGCATCCTGTGCAGAGAAGACTCGTTTTAACAATTCAGGTGTTTCTCTTAAATGAAGTTCCAGAAGATCCAAGTTCGCAAGAATGATATTCAGAAGGTTATTGAAATCGTGAGCCATTCCTCCTGCAAGCTGACCCACTGCTTCCATCTTCTGAAGTTGTCTCATGGAATCGTTCCATTCCTTTTCTTCAGTGATATCCTGCATAGTTCCGGAACTTCCGATCACATTGCCTTGCTTACTCAGGATGACTTCTCCCTTGACCATCAAGGTTTTTTCGCGACCTTCTCTTGTAATGATTCTTAGCTCAGCTTCTTCGAAAACACCTTCTACGACGAACTTTTCATAATTCTTTAATATACGTTCTCTGTCATCCGCATGAACGAACTCTATAAATTCTTCGAAGCTAGGCGCAGGAATCTTAGGATCCAAATCAAATATTTCATAAAGACCGGGAGACCAGGACAATTCTCCCTCAAATTCCATACTCCAGCTTCCCATTTTCGCGATCTTCTGGGCCTTTTGAAGTTGCTCTTTGTTTCGATTTAATTTGTCCGCAAAGGATTCCAAAGTCTGGAGAGAAAGTTTGTCTTCGGTGATATCTCTACCGATGCAGAATATGGTCCCCGAATCGGGAGACTGGACCATATTCCAAAATAAGTATCTAGTCCTTCCATCTTTCGTAATACAACGGCTCTCGAATCTTTCCTTAGATACTGTTGATATCTTTTGTTTCGTGATCTCCACGTCGTCAGGATGCAGGAAGTTCAATATATTTTTGTTAATTAGGTATTTTCTTTCGTAACCTAAAAGTTTACTGAATGCCGGATTCATCTTACGTATCTGACAATCCGAAGTAATAGTGAGAATAATATCGGAAGAAAGTTCTATCATCGCCTTTCTTTCCTCATCTGCAGCCCTTCTGCTTACGATCTCTGCAAATCGTTTGGAAACTACTTCGAGTAGATCCAAATATGCTTCTTCTTCGTTTAGTACTCTTTCGGAGAGAAGTTCTATCTCGTAAAATCTTCCGTTAGATATGATAGGAATTCCTAACCAAGATCGAAATCCGGAAGCGAGCGCCGCATTTCTTCTCTTTAGCTTATCATCTTTTTCTAGATCCTGAATAAAATAGAGTTCACCTGTATCATTTAGTATCTTAAGAATACCTTCTTTGCTATTGAACATTTTACCGACGGAGTCTTCTCTAAAAGAAATCTGGGTATCGGATGTATAAACATAAGGATCTCCATGATTGATATAAACCAATCCTTCTTTAGATCTCCAGATTTGTCCGAAAGTCCATTCAGTATTCTTAATTAATGTTCTAAGAGCCTTTTCAAAAGCGGAGCTCAACGTATCCGAAGTGGAAATATCCCAAAGAAGGCTTTCTCCTATGGTCCAAATAATCTCTCTTCTCTTTCTTTGAGTTATATCTATATAGTAGATCAGGAATCCTTCCGGACGAGGATAGATCCTTCCTTCTAACCAAATATTAGCAGGCTTGTAGAAGACCTCGAATGCTTGCGGCTTTGCAGTCTCTTTAGCTCTTTTATAGTTCGTTTCGAAGTCTGTCCCGAGCAGTCCCGGGAAATCTTTGAGCAGATTCTTGCCGATCAATTCTTCGCGAGGATGGCGAAATAGATTTTCGGCCTTTTCATTTATATATGTTAAATTCCAATTCGAGTCGGAGAAGATAAATGCATCCGAGATCGAATCTAATATGGGTCCGACCTCTTGGTTCGACTCAGGCAAGTTGCCTAAGGGGCCTTGCTTAGAAAATTCTTCGTTGCGACCCGTAGCCATTTCCTACCTACGTTGGTAGGCTTAGCCGAATTTGGAAAGGATTTCCGGGATTTTTTCGGGAGGAATTGGCCTAGAATAATAATAGCCCTGGCCTACGTCACATCCGGCTTCTTTCATCAATCTCTCAACTTCTGCAGTTTCGATGCCTTCCGCAACGACATTCATTCCTAACTTGTGCCCCAAATCTATGGACGCTTGACAAATAAATAACGATTCCCTATCCCTTGGGGAATCCATAACGAAGGATTTGTCGATTTTCAACTCAGTAAAAGGGAATCTATGCAATTGTTTCAGGGACGAATAGCCTGTCCCAAAGTCATCAATAGACAAGCCTATCCCCCGAATCCTCAATCTTGTTAGAATGTCTTGAGTGAATCGGATGTTTTCCAAGAAGCTTGTCTCCGTAATCTCCATTTGGAATTGGCTCTGCGGAATATTCTTATTCTTAATTTTAGAAAGAATCCTCTCCGGAAAATCCAACTCGGTCAATGTAACAGGAGAAACATTAACCGCTACACGAAGACTTCCCCCGTTTGCTTTCCAGATCCTTGTTTCGTCTAGAGCTAGATCGATGATCTTCTCCGTCATTAGATTCAAGATAGAAGTTTCCTTTTCCATGAGGGGAAGAAAGGAATCAGGAAATACGAGTCCAAGTTTGGGATGATTCCATCTGACTAGAGATTCGAAACCTTCTACCTTGCCGGTCTTTAAATCGAATTTAGGTTGATAATACAGTATGAATTGATTGGAATGAATCCCATCCAATAATTCTTCTTTTGTAAAAACGGGTCCTTCTTTGCCGCCGCCTCCGGCTTTCGCACGAGAAGAACTATCTTTCGCTTCCTTCTCGATCATTGCAGCGAGGATCCCTCGGATATCGGAGACTCGGATCGGCTTTTCCATAACCGCTACGATATTCAGTCCGTATTCTCCCGCCAATGTCTCAGCGCTATGAAGAGTCCTGCGATCCGCTCCAGAGATCAGGATCACATCCGGATGTACTTCCTTCTCAGATAAAGAGCGAATAACGTCCACTCCATCCATACCTGGGATCATAAGATCCAATATCACGCAATCAAAGCTTACATCTACTTTGTTTAGAAAATCGGGAGCAGTATGCGTGAGAGAAACCGAGAATCCGCAGTCTTCCGCAATCTCTCCTAAGATCTTGGCGATCTCTTCCTCATCGTCCAGGATCAAAAGTTTCTTTGCGTTCTTAGGATCCGTCATGCTAGATCTTCTCCAATCTTACGAACCGCTTCCTTCAAAGCCATTTTAGTATAAGGCTTACGAATAAATGGAAATCCATTCGATATTTCGAATTCCTTCGGATCGTTAGACGAAGTAAGTATGACTCTTTGAGCACCGAATCGACCCAACTCGGTTTTGATATCTACGCCTTTCGATTTCGCCAACTGGAGATCCAATAATACAAAAGAAATATTAGAATCTCCCGAGAAGAAATGAGTGAGACGTTTTATATCCGAGGTTAGAAGGGGCTCGAAGCCCAATTCTCTTAAATACACTCCAACAAGCTCCGCGGTCTCCCGATTCTCTTCTATCACCAAGGCCTTTTTTCTAACCGAGGAGTTTTTATGATCGATAGAGAGTGAGATCTCTTCCGAAGAATTTTTCAGAAGAGGCAGAAAGATCAAAAAACTGGAGCCGTAATCCGGCACAGTGATCACTTTCAAAAAACCGTTCGATTGTTTTACAAAACCATAAACCATGGTCAATCCTAAACCGGTCCCTTTCCCTCCTCCCTTAGTGGAAAAAAAAGGATCAAAGATACGGGCCTTAGTCGCGTCATCCATACCGGTTCCGGTATCTGTAACAGTGATGAGACTGTAATCTACGGGTTCCAAACCTGAAATTCTAGAACCTGTTTCCTCTCCATTCCTCAAAAATCCTGAGGAAATATATATTTTCCCACCATTGGGCATGGAGTCTCTTGCATTCAAAGCCAGATTCAAGACAGCGTTTTCTAAACCGCTCTTTTCTATGTCGCAAACAAGCTTTTCGTCGGAGAATTCATACTCTATCTCTATCTTCTCCGTTCTAATCTGATCCAATATAGGACGGAAGTCCCTTAGGATCTGATTCACATCGCAAGGTTCCGGATTCAATGCTTGCTTTCTGGAAAATGCGAGAAGCCTCTTATTGACGTCCGCCCCTCTTTGAATTGCATCTTGAGCCGATCGAACTCTCTTGAGTAGATCCTCTGAATCCTTCAGTTTTAATTCTAGTAGATCTAGATTTGCTAATATTACGTTTAATAGATTATTGAAATCGTGAGCCATTCCGCCGGCGAGTTGGCCGATTGCTTCCATCTTCTGAGAATGTCTGAGACGTTCTTCCGTATTCTTTCTTTCGGTAGTGTCCCTTTCTATTCCCATCAAATGAGTAGTCACACCTTTCTCATTCGTGATCGGAAAGATATCCATCTCGATCCAGTATTCTTTCCCGTCTTTATCGTAATTGATTACTTCTGCAAAACAAGGCTGTCCCTTGGAAATGCTGTCTCTTATTGTAGCGAGAATCGCTCGGTCTGTCTTAGGTCCCTGCAAAATACGAGGGGTCTTTCCAATGACTTCTTCTCTCTTATAGCCTGTAAGCCTTTCAAATGCCTCGTTCACATAAACGATCTTAGGCCCGGGAGCGTCTATAGGATTGGCTTCCGTAATCAGAAAGATATCATTCGATCTTTCTATTCCCATCCGGAGAAGGTTCATCGACTCTTCATTCTTCTTATTCAGAAGAAGGACACGGATCGATTTATCTAACAGATCGAAATTTAAGTTTTCCTTAATTAGAATATCGGAAACATTTGCTTCCTTTCCTCTTAATGCCTTGCGAATCTCCGCATTCTCAACGATCAGGATCAAGGGGGGAAGGTAATAGTGATCCAAATCCTTCCTCGGGATCAGGCTTTTTCCTTCGCTGTGAGAAGCGATGATTATATCGAAAAATTCGGATGCTAGACGGGCCTCCGCTTCTTCCGCGTTAAACGCCCTCACCGAAAGGACATTACTCCCTTCGATCGCTCCCAGAAGACTCCGTATATCTCTATACTCATCTTCGCGATCTTCGATGATCAGAATCCGCCTTTGGACCTTCCAAAAGTCCATATCATAAATCCAAGCGCCAAATCATAATCTTAGGAGGGATTCGATCAATGAAAAAGCCAAAAAACATGTGCTCGGATTTGACGAAAAAGACTGTGTATACTGAACGAAAGAGGAAAGATCGGGGGATTTATTGGGAAAAAGAACTATTCCGGTTTTTCTAAAAACCGATTTTTAAGAATCATTCTGCAAGTGATCCCCAGGATCATTCGGAAAAGAACTGCAGGAAAAGCCTTCTACGCGGCGCAAAGGATCACATCCGCGTATGAGGCTAAGTATTTCGGTTAGAAGATTAGTTGGCTTTCTTGTTCGCGATGAACTTGGAGAGCTCTTCTCTGAAGGAATATTTCTTTTTTCCCATGAGATAACGGAATGCGCTCACGATCACGTCCGGACGA
>NZ_RQEP01000017.1 GCF_004770055.1 Leptospira semungkisensis
ATGACTCCCACCCAGTTCCTTCTTACGATAAAACCGATCACTCCCACATAGATGAGAAGAAGAACATACAATAGACCGAACTGGTGAGCCTTTCCAAAGAATGCGGAGATCGCTCCCATGAACACGAAACTTGCCGCAGCTCCCGCAAACAGAAGTCCCAATGTAGGAAGATAACCTACTTTAGGAAAAGTTGATTCAGGAGAATTGATCCTTCTTGCTGTCCAAAACAAAATGATAGGCGTTAATAGTCCTTTGAATACCACGACCATTCCCGCAAGAAATATAGAATGAAACCCGTCTCCTCCTTCTTCTTGAAAAAGAGGAAGAAGAAGTAAGAAGCCTTGTACTCCCAGAAGAATGACTACCCTTTTCAAACGATTTTCGAGTAGGATCATCACTCCCGTGAGAAGTATGATAAGGTAAGTAAGATCTGTGCTCATGTTTATTTACCTATTTTCAAGAGAATGCCGAGTATCAGCATGAAGATGAAGTTGAGTCCCAGAAGTTCAGGGATCCAGATCCATTTTCTGCGAGTGCTATTCGATTCCCAATAACCTATAAGAGCGGAGAATAGAATGGCTCC
>NZ_RQEP01000019.1:600000-832702 GCF_004770055.1 Leptospira semungkisensis
CAGGTAAGAGCGAACGCAGAACACCTTTTAGGATCGCCCCTTTTCCATCTTCGTAATAGTAATATAGCGCAGCAGTCGTACAATTCGCTGCATCCGCAATTTGCTTTATGGAAACTGCATTATAACCGCGGTCTACAAAAAGATCGCCAGCAACAGTCACAATAGTTTCGCGTAGACTTGTTTCTTGCATAGTATCTTAGACCAACCCACGGCTTTAAAAACCGCTACTTAAAAGTTACAAGATTAAATTTTTGCACTATGTCAACTCTATTATTCGTATCTTTACGTTAGCTTCCATTATTCCTAAAAGCATTCCGTAACTTAATTATATTAGAAATAGTGCGATTGATTCATATCTCTGCGTAATTTAAAAGAGTTCCGTTTTACTTCTTGTTAAATCAGATCTGAATTTCAGACAAACCGCTAAATCAGTATAGGGAAAACACGGAAAATAGCAATGCCAAAGTCTCGATTTTCATAATTTATATTCAGGTGAAAAATGCTATTTAGGCATTTAAATAAGGATTTCTGCAACGAAACGGCGATTCTCTGATCCCTACTTGTTTTCGTAAATCGAAACGAATCCATTTCATAAATACAAAAACGTGTTATATAAAACAATGTGTAGGTGAATCAACCGATAGAACGCATCCCTTTATTAGGTGATAGAAAAACAAGCCCGTAAGAATAAAGAATCCCTCAAATCAATCACCCAACGCCTAAAAATAATTGTAGTGCATATTGATCTTTATCGATTTCGAAAAATATTTAGTCAGCTTCCATCAAAGATGTAATCAGAAGCAACAAGAACAAAGCTTCGAATGTCCTTCCCAATGCAATACGAACTAAGCCTTAATAACTGACAAAACTTCACGTAAAGGAATAAGAAATGGCCAATTATATTATAAAAGTATAATTATAAAAATCCTTCAAATTGCAAATTGGCCGTAGCTTTGAATTATAAAGTGAATTCATTTCAAAAAGAATCATTAAACAGGAAAGTAGCTTAAGTCGAATCAGATCAACAATGCTGAATAACAATTCAGAATACTTGAGTAACAATTCGCTTAGCCGAGAAGGATTATAAAACGTACAATCAATCCTTAGATCATATATTTCATACCCGAAAAAGTAGCGTGCATTCCTTTCTAAGGAAGCACTGAAGTTTCCATTTTGTTTATTTCTATCTTTATCTTCAGTAAGATCTAAGTTTGTTTCCATTCGAGGCTTAGCTAATCTCAAGTGCTCCGAATTGGACTTTTAAATTTAGATTGACTTTCTCAAACTTACTGATCGATTAGTAAGTGAGGAAATGAATCATGGATCTGACGAGTAGTGACTTTTATCGTTATTCAACATCTGCAAACCAATGCAAAAGTTCCTTTCTATTTAGCTCATTTAGGTTGGCAGAATATTTAACTGCAATCGCAACAGAAATAATTTTCCCGGTGCCAAATACTAACGAGGTATTCAGTAAGCTCGGGTGATCAGCATGCGCTCCTCATCGTTAGTGGACAGACTTGTTCCTGAGCATTCCTCTCCTAACCTTAAGATGCCCTCTCTATCAAGATTTAATCGATTTGTAAATTTATATTTCTCTAATATAGAAACGAAAATCAGCAAGCATGAGTTTGAGATGTTTCTAATATGCTGACCTTTATTTCAGAATTCCTAAATAGATTTGCCGATTTTTTGCACATGGCGGGGATCGTAATCTGCCTTTTGATCGGATTAGAAAGATTATTCCAAGCCAGAAAGCATATACAAAATCTACAATATGCCGCAGTTTTCATTAGCGTAAGCTCCTTTCAGCTCTTAGCAAAGATCATAGGATTTGAAGCAAGGACAGGCAGTCACAATGCAATAGCAGAAACGGCTTATATTAACGCATACTTTGGGATCTTAATATTCTCCTGCTTAATGTTAAGAATGCTGATCCGCAGATCGATCGGGTACCAAAATCATCCAAAGGCAATTCTAATAAATTTATCCCAATCATTAGCGATCATGCTATTGTTAAATCTTACCATAAGAGAAAATTTACAAATCATTCTCTATTGTGATCAGATCTGCTTACTCATTTCTACTTTTACTTTTATAGAAACTGTAGTAATTTACTTTAAGGACGGACTCTCTCGAGTTTATATAAATGCCTGCGCCATTGCCCTATTAGCCAGTATATGTAACCTTCTCGATTTAGTGGGCGTAATGTATTCCGATCCCATTCTATTGAAAATTGCTGATTCCATACCAAGCCTTCTCATCATATATTTCTACTTTCTTGCAGTAAACTTTCCAGAAGCAATCGAAGAGGAATTTATCGGAGCTCGAATTTCCAGAATATACGGCTACGAAGGACCAAGAGAGATCATCCAAGATTATTCCGACGAGCTGCAGGCATCCTCCTCGGAGAGAGATGATCTAAATATCTTATACGGAATCGATCTAATTCAGGTGGAGAATAAGATCCAGAGATTCATAGATGAAAAAGTATTTTTGCAAGAAGAGTTGAGGCTACAGGATTTTTCGGCCTATGTTGGAGTCACTCTACATCAGATTTCTTATTACTTAAATAAATATAAGAAGATAAGCTATACCGACTTTATCAACAAGCTGCGGATCCAAGAAGCTTACCAAAAAATTCTCCAGAACGCTAATAAAAACCTGATCGAGATCGGCCTCGAATGTGGGTTCAACTCGGATTCATCCTTTCGTCGAGCTTGCATTCGATTCACAGGACTTTCTCCCAAGAAACTGAAGAAGGAAATTTGGAAACACGGGACCCCGATCGAAAACAAAGCAAAGAGTATTACAGAAGAAAACAAAACGGAAAAGTTAGAAAGTAACTCACAATGAAAATACGATCCATTCTAATTTTCTTATGCACCTTATTTTTCGTATTCGTTACGAATCTAGAGGCTAAAACAGTCTTTCTACGCGATGGCAAAGTTTTGGAGGGAGAAATAATTACCCAGACAGCGACTTACATCGACTTAGAGTTACCGAATAGTGAAGTATTGCGGATCCAGAAAAAATCGATTCTCAAAATCTCATTCGGCAAATCGGATCCGCCGAAACCTAAAGTCATAGTCGGACAAAAGGAAGAAATTCCAAAAGAGCAAGATCCCATTATCCCAGCTACAACGGAAAATAACCCTCCGCCAAACACCGGTCCCAAACTACCTACACGAGTAGTTAGAGATCCACTAGAAAGGCATTTTTTAGAATTCTATGTAGGAGAAGGAAGTGGCAATCTTTCCTCCCATACAGTGGGTTTCTTTTATAAGGTCCAAAGTTTAAAAAATACTATAGCGACAGACATTCCTTTTGTTCTTACAACCGGGCCGAATCACACATCGAAAGGTTCTACTTCGGGCGGTGCAGCCTACAAATATAAAAGATTCAATATGGAAGCTGGAGGATTTTCAATCCGTACGAGCTCAAGCTCTCAAAACGTCGGTGGAGGAACGGCCAACCCTCCTGTTGTTACAGGAAGTTATCCAGAAGAACTGAGAGGGGCTTCTGCAAAAGTATCGTATTCATTTATTGCTAAACCGAATTACGAATTCTATCCAACACTCGGATACCTGCAAATTTGGAATAAAACCAGAGATGATAATTCAGCACTGGTTCAAGTCGGAAATTTAGCAGGAAAGTCAACGTTTCATGCGTTAGAAAACCTGAAGGGAATGACGATCGGGCTTGGTTTCGCGTATCATTTCGGATCGAAATGGGAAATCAAAACGGAAGTCGAATCCATCTCTTTGAAAGGAAGTCAATCGATACGCCAAGATTTAATTTTTTCTCCGGTCACTCCTCCCTATATGTTAACGGACCTTCCCTCGACAGATAGCATCAAATGGAAAGCGAAAGGATACAACGCGTCTTTCAAAGTAACCTATTTCTGGAAAATGGGATTGGGATTTTGGATTGGAATCGAAACTTACAGATGGAAATACGAATTTCAGAAAGGAGATTTTGTAACTTATCAGGTAGCGACTCCCCCTAGTCCTCAACAAGCATTGATGGATAGTATTTCTCAAAATATTTACGCGAGCCATACAGCATCCAATACAAAAGCGACCTCCATTCAAATCGGACTATCCAAAGCGATCAACTTCGGACCAGAAGAAATCTTTTAATATAAAAGCGTAATAAAAGACAGTTCAATAAACTCATAATTTCGACAAAATTATCACCAAAATATTATACGATAAACTCCATTTACTCCAACTTATTATTTGAACGATTTATTTTATGATCTGAAGGGCATTTACATCTTAGCACTGCTATAACGAGTCTACCAAGAATTACTTTGCTATTGGAATTCAATATTGGAGAAAGGGAATGAAATTAAATATTTCAGATTTAAGTTTAAAAAGATCTGTTTGGATCACAGGATTCGTTTTCCTGTCGTTAGCCGGCTGTTCCGCCGGTGTTGCGCGTGACCGATTTGCCTCAGAATACCGTTGCCCGGCAGAAAAAACTACCGTAAGAGAATTAGGTGGCGGCGCTTTCGAAGTAGAAGGCTGCGGAAAAAAACAGGTCTTTGCATGCATAGAAGCACAGTGGAACACTATTTGCAGAAAAGATTAAAATTCAAAAATATATTTTAGAATTGGGACGATTCTTGAGGATTTCATTTCTCAGAGTCGTTTCCTTTTTGCAAATAAATCTATTTATATAATTTTAATATATCTGCGATTATTACATTTCGCAGAATCAATTCGCCGTAAACTTACACATACAAAACATTTTCTCAAAACCGATCTCTCCTCTTTTCTTCTAGGAAAATAACATTAGAACAATGTAAATAACTAGAAGGATTTTTTTTATCTTTCGAATTGAATACTAACGTATTACAATAAAAATTAACTGTAAGATTATATCCCATTTGATCAATATTGGGATCGAAGGATGCGATTATAAATTGATTTGAATATCGATAATTGAGGATTCTTTGTCGATTTTATCTCTAAAAAAGAATACGTATGTCTCTAGTTATTCCAATTTATAATTTGAACATTTTTTTTTATGATCTGAAGAGCCCATGCATTTAAACGCTGCTATAACTTGCAACGAAAGTTAAACAAGATTCGAAGCGTTAATTCCTTAAAATGTATCATTAAATCATTTCCAAGGGCTCACAATTCTTCACTTCGATAAATAATGGCAAAATGCAAGATACTCGTCCGAACGAGAATCAATCTGAACATTTTTCTTACTTATTTCACTTAGAAACCGCAGGGACAAGGAGTTAGATTTAGTACTATGAATTACTTTCAGGCTACAGATTCAAATTCCGAAAGCGAAGTATTCTTGCCGATGCTTCGCTATGTGGCAGATAATTCCACTGAAATCATTTTTATAGTCGCTGACAACGATACGATTATATACGCAAACGAGAATTTCAGTAGACTTATCGATACTCCTCGCATCGATCCACAGGCTGAACATAAATTTTGGACACAGTATTTCTCGACGGAAGCTGTCAGATCCATTAAATATTCCCTGCTATCCGAGGATGGTGACTGCAATAATCAAATCAAATATGAATTCTATCCGAAAGAAGATATTTCGATTCAAATAGACTTTCGAATTAGTAAATTGGAGAAAGGGTACACCATATTTATTGGAAGGACTTCATCCAATGGTTATTCCCAAATTCCAAACGATCCTATTGAAGGTAATTCTGTTTATTCCGATCTGATAGAACGAACAAATGATATCTTCTACGAGCTTTCTACTGATGGAAGAATTCGGTATCTAAATCCAGCCTTCCAAAAAGTAACCGGTTGGGAGGTCGAGGAGTGGATTGGAAAAAAATTCTACTCCTTAATCCATCCTAAAGATCAATCCTTGCTGTTCAGCCGATTTAAAGAGGCGGTTCGATACGGCTCCAGTTCGACCGAGCAAACGATACAGCTCAAAACGAAGAATGGAGGTTATTTAGACTTCGATTTTCAAATTTTCCTGATCACTACAGAGGACGGCCGTTCCAAAGTATCAGGGATTGGACGAGATGTAACGACTACAGTACTGAAGTTAAGAAAATACAAGTTCCATGCATTGCATGACGATCTTTGCAAAATCCCAAATAGAAAATACTTTAAGAATAGATTAGAAGATGCCTTTCATGATTGCCCTAGCCACAAACCATCATGCTTGGCAGTTATATTCATAGATATTGATAGATTTAAGTATATCAATGATACCTTAGGACATCTAATCGGGAACGAAGTTATATCTTCTATCGGCAAGAGGCTGAAACAGATATTCCTAGATAGCTCGAATATTTTCTTCGGTAGATTAGGCGGAGATGAATTCGCTCTCTTGATCACGGATTTTCAGTCTATCGAGTCAGTGACATCTCTCGTGGAAGATATGAGGGCTAAACTACAAGAGCCGATTCTCTTATCCGATGGATACAAAGTCAATATTACGATCAGTATCGGAATTGCGATTAAGACTGAATTGTATCAGAATTCGAATGAATTGCTGAGAGATGCAGATATCGCACTTTATAACGTGAAGGCAAGAGGAGGAAATGGATTCGATATTTTTGTTCCTCAAATGTACGTGAATATGAAGTCGGCATTCAACTTAGAAACCGATTTGAGAAATGCTATCTATAATGAAAGTTTAACGCTAAATTTTCAACCTATCTACTCTTGGAAACACAAACAGATCATCTGCTTCGAATCCTTAATACGTTGGAATCATCCGAAGTATGGAATGGTTTCCCCTGCGGAATTCATTGCCATCGCAGAAAAATCGGGACTCATCCTAGATATCGGTGATTTGGCATTTAAGCTGGCCTGCCAACAATTGCAACGAATGCAGGATCGAGGAATAATGATCCCGATCAGCATCAATGTTTCACCCATTCAATTCTTTCGCCAAGATCTTGCCGGGCTAGTTAGAAAATACTGCCGAGAGTACGGTGTTTCTTCTAAATTGATTCGTATCGAAATAACAGAAGGTTTGGATTTCCACAGTCTTCCCAAAAGCATAAAAATAATGCAGGAGCTGCAGGAACTCGGAATTCAAATCTACATGGATGATTTTGGAACCGGATATAGTTCCTTGAATTATCTATTAAACTTTCCGATCGACGCTTTAAAAATCGATCAGTCTTTCATTTCACAATACGGAGTCGATCTCAAAGCTACAACCATAGTAAAGACAATCATCCAACTTGGAAAATGCCTGAATATTCCCGTCATTGCTGAAGGACTCGAGTCCAAAAAAGCTTATAGAGCTTTAAGGGCAATCAATTGCGAATTTATGCAAGGATATCTGTTAGGAAAGCCCCTTCCCGGCTCTGAAATTTTAAAGATTAAACCGAATCGGTTAAAAATTTGAATTCTAGGCGAGCAAACATTGGAGCAAAGAAAATATGAGCGCAAGTAATTATAAACGAATTATAATCGGAGGACTTTTATCCGTCCTTCCTTTGGTCTATTTCTTTCCTTTCGATCCTTCCCCCATGATCGAAATAGATCGAAAACTTCCAAGATACGAAATGCTCGACGAAGAAGGAAAGAAAGCATATATCCAAGATTTTTTGAACGGAAAACAAACTCTGATATATTTCGGATACTTGAATTGCAAAACATTTTGCTTGGGAAGCATTGCGAAATTAAAAGAAATCTTGGAGATAAAAAGAAATTTCCAACTGATCTTCATTAGCCTCGATCCAGAAAACGACAAGCCATCTCGTTTAAAAACTCTCTTCGAAAAATCCGAATCAAGAGCAATTCTATTACGCGGCAGTAGCCAAACCTATTCCTTGGTAGTTGCGTTAGATTTAGGAATGAAGCTATCCAAGAATATTGACTCCGAAGAGATAGAACATCAAGATTCCTTAATTTGGGTCAGCCCGGACAATAGTATCAAAGGAATATTTCCGGAATTCCAAAACTCTTATAATAAGAATCCGAAAAAATTTATCGAATTTTTAAACAAGATGGATGAAGGCGATGAACAATGATTTTGAAAAATTCAGCCACTGAAGATTCTTCCGATAGGCTTCTAAAGATTTCTCAATATAGCAAACTGATAGAAAACAAAAAGAAAGCCCTTAATCAAGAAGCTCCCGAAAGTCCGCCGAAACAAATTCAAGTAAACGTATCCGCCATCGAAAAATTCGGCGAAGAGATTCGACGTGTGGATCTTTTCATGTATTTGCTATTGATCGCGCATATTCCTTTTGCTTTTCTATTTTCTTTAGAATTCGGAACCTGGAAATTCGTTGGCTATCGCCGGATCTGCGAGCGCAGGGTTTCTATTTTTCCGCAACAGCTATTTCCTACGTTTTCTAAATTCCATATTGCTGATGATTTGGTCGGGAGTGCTGATCCAAGCTCAATTCGGGCGGATTGAAATGCATTTCCATGTATTTGTTGCTCTGGCTTTTTTGCTCTACTACAGAGATTGGAAAGTACTACTTCCTGCAGCATTATATATAGCAATTCACCACGGATTTCTTTCTTTATGTCAAAGCTTGGATGTAAATATTTCGAATACTCCCGTTGTAGTTTTCAACTACGGAAACGGCTGGGGCATCGTTCTCATGCATGCCGCATTCGTTATTTTTGAAACGGCTATTCTGATCCATTATGCAGTAAGATTCAAAAAAGAATTCTTCAATCAGGCAGAAAACCTGAATGTATTACAAGCATTACGCTATGATAATATTTCTATCCAAGAAGATGTAAAAGTAAAGTCTCAATCCGTAAATCTGATTTTAGAAGCCCTGGTAGAGAGCTCGAAGTCGGTCGCGGAAAGAACTGGCGACCAAGCAAACAATCTCCAAGAAATTAATATGAGCATGAATCATATTGCGAGTGAAATTATAGGAGTATCTGAAGCTTCGAAACAGCAACTCCAGGCAACTTCTGATTTGGATGATTCGTTTCAAAATCTAGAGAAAGGGTTTAAAGAAATGGAAATGGGCCTTATTTCTACGAAAGATTTGTTTGATACCGCTTGGAGACACGCGCAAGAATCGGAAGAAAGTCTTAGGTCCATTGAACAATCTATTATAAAAATTGAAACAAGCTCTTCCGGAATGTCTCTTAAACTCGGAACCATCAATGATATTGCTGATAGAGTGAATCTTCTCGCGTTAAACGCATCTATCGAGGCCGCAAGAGCGGGAGAGCATGGACGAGGTTTCGCAGTAGTAGCTCGAGAGATTTCCAAACTTGCTGACCTTACTGGAAAAACGATCAACGAAATTTCTCAATTAATACGGGAAGGGAATGTGGAGATGACTAAAAATACGGAAGTCGTTCAGTCCGGAACAAAAACTCTTTCCTTGATCCTTTCCGATGTGGATTCTATGAAAGGCATTTTGGGTTCCTACTTTTCCATCTTAGAAGGACAAAAGAATA
The DNA here is from genome assembly GCF_004770055.1 of Leptospira semungkisensis. NCBI lineage: Bacteria > Pseudomonadati > Spirochaetota > Leptospiria > Leptospirales > Leptospiraceae > Leptospira > Leptospira semungkisensis. The sequence goes on from NZ_RQEP01000019.1 coordinate 609,399, forward strand.
CGAGAATAGCCGTTGCAGCAGCCTTAGACAAAGTCGGCTCGATCGCTCAAAATGTACACCAAGCTGCCGAAGCCGAGAAAAAGAGCTTAGAAGACATTCGAAACTTCTTGGACCAAATCCAAACCTCAAACTTGTTCATCGCCACTCAAGCAGTAGATACTGCGAAACAAGTAAGAGATTGCGAAAAACTAAGCAGCACTCTGCAGAATAAAACAGAAGAGTTTAAGATTTAAAAGAAGAAGATTCATGCAGTCATAACGGAGCAATATTGCAATGCTAAGAACGCTAAAATTGCTTATAGCCATAATAGGATTTGGTATTTAGAATATTGGTTTAACACAAATACTTACGGATCGAGCATCAATGCATTCAAATATTATTTAAGTTCAAATGAAAACTGGAAATACGGAGGTTTTGGAGGATGGCGTCATTTGGATCTAATCTTACTCGCAGGGGTTTTCGGAGCTATTTTAAATTTTCGCTCCGAAAGACCACGACCTCGATGATTCATTCTATCGAATTTCCTGAAACTACAGTCGCGAGAAAACTTATGAAAATTTCTTCTAACTTAAAATGCATTTTTACTCGTTCGCCTTTCATTCTTTTGCTGATTTTCTCTTTCACCTTTTGCAAAAGAGAAGAGTCAGTATCGAACGAAAATTTGGCGAAAGAGCCTGCAAACAGCGAATATGAAGAAGACATGGATTCGAAAAAGTGCAACGGGAAATTAATTAAAAGAAAAAATTATACGAATTGCGTACAACCAGAACGAGTTATTCTCACTCGTATTTCTAAAAATAATCAAACCGTAAAAGTCTATCTGCGAAAAGGAAAGCTACAGGGGTACGTCGGAAAAAGAGAAGATCGAGTCGTTCTAAAATATGGAAAAAAAAAGATTTTTTCAAGGTCGTCTTTGAATATTAATGATATCCATAGCATTAGCCTTCGCTACGAAACAATAAAATATTTCCAAATCGGCGAATACGATGTATTCATCATTATTATGGATACGCAAGGGGCCCATTGTTGTTCAGTTGTGGATGTAGTTTCTTTCGGTCCGAAAGGAAAAACTTATATTTCCGAAATTCCAACGCCGGATGAAATTAGTTTCGAAGATATTGATAAAGACGGAACAGTTGATGCAATCACTGGAAATTACTTGGATTATTTCCACGAAAGCCATACGGATTCTCCCGAAGCGGATATTTACTTCCGATTCAAGAATGGAAAATTTATACAGGATAAAAAGGCTTTCTATAAAATTTACGAGCGTTATGCAACATCACCTATTGAAAAGACTCGAGAAAAGGATGATTTGGGAAATCAAAGAAATGCAAGTCTTATTGCTTCCGCAGCATTCTATTATGTGTATCTAAAGCAAGACAAACTTGCCTTAAAACTATATTTAGAAAACGGATATGAAAAAGAAGAGGCCAAATCTCTGATCCGGGAACTTCATGAGCGATTGCCTTAATCGCCGAATCTCCTCGAACTAAAGCGCACAACAAAGCCTATGCTGTCTACCGTATTGAAAGTACGGTAGACCCCTCCTCTAAATTTCGACAGACTATTCATCGTCAAGGTGGGGTAAATCGAGTTTGGAGTCCGTATAAGGATAGCTTCTAGGGAGCTATCACCAAAGGCAGTAACAGCCCTGAACAAACGTAAATTTTTAAGGAACAAACAACGACAAATTCATTTGGCTTCGCAATCAAACGATAGGATTTATATTCGTTAATGCTTAGCTTCAAAACTTATAAACAATCCGTTTCTACTGTACTCGGATAAAGTTGATTGTTTGCTGTAAATTTCCTGAGCAAATCATTTCCTAAAAATTGTTGGAACGGATATACAGGAAGAAATAAAAGAGCTAAAGGATTTATGAACCACAAAAAAAAGAATATAATCAGCTGGGCAATTATCTTAACACTTTCTTTAGGAAGTATCGCCGGAGGGAGTTATCTCGCCTATCGTCAGTCGGTCGGAACTCCCGGAACAGCAAAAGTCACGAGTTGTAAAAAAATCAGAAGGGCGGAAACCTGCAACGGATTCTGGACTTTCCAAGGAAAGATCCAAATGGGTGAGGTGGAAAATACCAATTCTGATGACATCGGAAATAACGTGGATGTTCGGATTACAGAAGGCTATGCAATCAGACCTTCCTTGAGATTACCGATAGTTCTCTATTCCATAGGAATCGTTGTCCTTTTACTAGGCTGGCGTTGGTGGAAAACCGAGGCAATTAGATAGCAAATTCAAAATTTATAATATTGAGTAATAACAATATTAAAGCTAAACGGAAAGTGAAAGTGGTTTTTTTAGATGGCTCTTTCAATCCGAGAGCGCGAAAGAAGGGAGCGGTTCGGATTGAAAGGAAGAAATATCGTCTAACGCATTATTTCGAATAAGCGACCGAGCATTCCATCTTGTGTCTGGACTGTCTTTTGGTTTGCCTCGTAAGAACGGTTGACTTCGATCATTTCTACCATTTCAGTTACTACGCTTACATTAGAAGCTTCTAAATAACCTTGCAGAAGATTCGGCTCTTCGTCTCCGAGAAGAGGACGAAACTCTCCCGACTCTGGAGTCTCATTATAAAAGGAATCCCCTTCCTTATCCAAATGCCTTGGCTGATCCACAGTGCGGAGTTTGATCTTATCTAAAAGGACAGGCGTCTCGAATCGGTTCTTATCCGTTCCAGTGGAATTTCTTGGATCATTTCCTATTTCTCCGTTGATCCAAACTTCTCCGTTCTCTCGAACTAGAAAATTCCCGCGAGCTACTTTGATGGGTCCGTTCTCTCCCATAAGTGGAAAGCCTTGCGGGCTCACTAAATACCCGTTCGTGTCTAATACGAAAGCTCCGGACCTTGAGAGCCTTTCTCCTCTATTTGTCAGAACGCTAAAAAATGCTGGATGCTCCGAGCCTGGACGATCTTGCAGCATTAGATCAAATGGATTGTCGGTCTTCTTCACGGCTCCTTGCTCGAATCTGGTATAGATCTCATTGACCTCACCGCCTAATCCTAGTTTGCCGACGACTGGTGCCGTATCGAAGGAACCCATTGGCACCTTCCCCACTCCATCTTCATTATATCTATGTAATAACATTTCGGGGAAGGTCTTGAAGATAGTCGTGTCTCTCTTGAACGCAGTCTTATCCACGTTTGCGAGATTGTTAGAGATCACATCCATTCTAGTCTGCTGGATGATCATCCCATTGGATCCAGTGTACAATCCTCTTAGCATAGCCTTCTCCTATGTATCTAGGATCGGACTATTTTAAAATTCGCCTTACGATTTTGAGGACATAAACTGGAAAATTTGTCTCATTCCCAAAAAAACTTTGACAGTCCCGTTCATGAGAGGCTATCTATCCGAGGAATGAAAAAGAAGAAGACGAAAGGTTACTTTCTCTCCTTGGGAGCGGGCAAGAACCAACTGCCATTGATCCACGCGGCGAAATCCTTAGGTCTCGAGGTTGCCTCAGTGGACAAGGATGATAAGGCTCCCGGCTTTGCTCTCTCTAGTCTTCGCATCATCGAATCTACTCATGAATATCGTAGGATTCTAAGAGCTGTCGCTGAGAATCCGCTTCCTACTCCCATCCTAGGTGTGGGGACCAGATCTTTCGGAAAGGCAACCTTTAGCACAGCGTATCTCGCTGAGAAATTGAGGCTAAGATACGCGAGCACAGAAGCTGTGATTTGTTTCTCGGATAAGAAGGTACTAAAAGATACCCTCGAACCAAAAGGGATCCGAGTTCCTAAAGAGATCCCACTCACCGAGCTCAAAGCAAAATCCAAATCCTTCCCCTATCCTTGGATTGCAAAGCCGAGCCAAGGCTCAGGCAAGACTGGAGTCCAGCTCATTGAATCAGATTCCGATCTAAAACATATTTCTAATATACCTTCTCCCTCAAAGAATAAAAAATCAAAGGTGCCGGCTAAGTCTACGCATACCGAGTCTTGGATCTTGGAGGAATATATAGGCGGACTGGAATGTACTGTACTTGGCCTTATTGACTCTCACGATTTCCATTTGGTAAGTCTTTCCTTAAAGGAAACTACGAACTTTCCTCCATTTTTGGAAGCTGCACATAGACTCCCATTCCCTTTAAAGGAATTAGAAGGCGAGATCAAGATGCAATGCAGAGCAATCGTCAAAGCAACCGGACTCAAAAACTGTCCCTTCGTCGCAGAATTCCGTTTAGACAAAAATGGAGAGCCAGTATTAATCGAAGCTGCCCCCGAAGTAGGTGGAGAATATTTAGCGGATGTATTAATCCCAGGCTATTCCGGTTACGACTACTTTACTAATCTAGTCCAGCTTCTAATCGGAGAAGGAATTGAACCTCCTCCAAGTAGTTTAGAAATTTCTAAAAAACTAAAGTCTCAGGTTCGGTTCGATGTCCCTCCTAGAGGCATTTCCGTATTAAAACATTGGGAAAATTTTCCGGCTTATTCTTCCGAGACTCTTTTATTCCAACAGAATCTGAAAGACTTGGGCTCTAAGTTAGATACTTCTCTGGGAAATGAAACAAGAACGAGAGTTCTATGTATCAAAACCAAATCTTCCGGCTCGGAAGAAGAATGGAACGGTTCGGTCCGAAACAGAATGAAGGCTGAATACGATGTCCGCTGAACATCCTTCTAAGCAAGCCTGGGAAACCCACTATACAAGACCTAAATCTAAACTTTCTTATCCGGATGAAAATCTGGTACGAATGCTTTCCAAGATCGATCAGACTTCTTCTTCTCCAACTGCATTGGATTTCGGCTCCGGCTCAGGAAGACATTGCGTATTACTCAAAGATTTCGGTTACCAGGTAAGTGCTTGCGATTATAGCGAGAATTCAGTTCATTCCATCCAAGAATCCTATCCTTGGGCAAAAGCTTCTCTTCTGCAATCGCCTCCCTATCCGTTTGCGGATGAGGAATTTGATCTTGTGGTAAGTTGGGGAGTTCTGCATTATAATTCTCCGGATCTCGCTAAATCCATATTAGCCGAAAAATACAGAATACTTAAAAAAGGCGGCTACCTGGCGACCTCAGTTAGAGCGTTAGGCGACACCCACTTAAAGGCGCAAGAAGGAAAGATAGGAGCTTCGGATCTAAAAGGTGGGGCCACCTGGTTCTATTCCCAAAATGATATTCAAGATTTATTAAGTAATTTCTCTTCCTTCGAGATGGGCTATACGGAAAGAACTCCCTTAGGAAAATTAGAGGAGAGGATTTGCCATTGGATCTTTCTCGCTCGGAAATAATCTATAAGGAATGTCCTTTAGACGGAAATTGTGATTGGACTCCCTTATACGAATCCACTCATGCAGATTTCAAACTTCCCATCCAACTCTGCAAGACCTGCGGACTCCAAGCGCAATTTCCTAGGCCGGAACCTGAGTCCTTATACACCGAAGAATATTACACAGGCAAAGAAGGATTCACGTATAGGGATGAAAGAGAGACTGAAAAATTCGATCGCTATGTCTGGTTCGCAAGACTAAAGAATATTTCTAAATTTAGATCCTCAGGAAATTTTTTGGATATAGGCTGTTCCTTCGGAGGCTTCTTGCAGGCCGCTAAGGAAATGGGGTTTGTTCCATTCGGCGTGGAGATCTCTCCTTATTCTGCAAAGATCGCGAAGGAAAGAGGATTTACTGTTTGGCAGGGCCAGTTCTTGGACGCGGATCTTCCTGAGAATTTTTTCGATGTCATCACTCTCATCGAAGTCATAGAGCATCTAGAAAATCCAAAACTGGTCTTTGACAAGCTCTCTCGCATATTAAGACCAGGAGGACTCCTTCTGATTCAAACCGCGAATTTTGAAGGCTGGCAGGCAATCGAAGCCGGAAGTAAATATCACTACTATTTGCCGGGCCATGTGTATTATTATTCCGAGAAAAACCTTCGGAAAATTCTTGCCAATCGAAGCTTTGGAAGACAGATTACCTACCTCGGAGTGGACTTCCCTCTTTCTGCGAAACTACTTAAGTCTCGAGGAAGTTTCGTTAGTTGGAAGGATTACTGGAAGTGGTTTAGGATCGCCTTATACCACTGGAAAAGTAAGATTTCAAAGAAGGGTCGCCCTCTCACTTCTTCTATGGTGCATTACGCGATCAAGAAATGAATTCACATCCGAATACTAAGTATAGTAGATTCTTCGATTATATTCCGGACGCAGGCATTTTGCGGAAGCTGAATTTCACGATCAGAGTGCTTGCCGCTTCTGCATATCGTTTCATCAAGGACGAATGTTTGATCAAGGCCTCGGGTATCTCTTATACTACCATTGTCTCCCTAATTCCGATGCTCGTCGTGGCGCTTTCTCTTCTTACAATCACTTCCGGCTTAGACAATCGTAAGGAAGAAATATTCGATAAAATTAATGCGTTTTTTCTCACAAGCAATATCAATTTGGATATCAACCCTTATCTAGACACTCTGGGAGAATTGATAGATGCGGCAAGACAGATTGGTGCGATCGGTTTCGTTCTGCTCGTCTTCTCTGCGACTACAGTCTTAAGATCCTTGGAGAATTCTTTCAATTCTATCTGGAGAATAGAGGAGAAGAGATCTCTTATCCAAGAATTCGTATTTTACTTTTTCGTTTTGTCCATCGTCCCTCTTCTTCTTGTGATCGGAGATAACTTGGCCCAAAAGGTCACCGATATTTTTCGTCCCTCTCATTATCTGAGCATGGATAAGGATCCGGAGAATCGCGTCTGGATCTCGGGAGAGAATGGCACTCTATTTCGTCTCGATTCTAACTTGAAGAAAGACTACTTCATAGACGAAACGGATGTAGATTTGAAGAATATACGTTGCGTGGATTCTTTCGGAGTCCGTATGGATTTCTGTGAGAAGCCTGATCTTTCTCGCGAAAATTTCGTTCGGGTTTCCGTTCGAGGTGGAAAAGTGTATGCCCTCTCCGCAAAGGGACTTCTTCTTTCCAAGCCGGTGGACGGTTCCGTCTGGAGTGCAATCTATTTCGATAATTCTAGCTTTAAGGATTTTGAATATATTACCGACGGAAATTTTTATCTTATTTTTTCCAACGGCGAAGTATTGCATTTCTTTACTCAAGGTAGAAGTTATAAGCCCGTATTCCCGAATGTTCTTAGAATGAGAGCGAATCGAGTCTATTTTCCAGAATCTTATCTAGGTTATATAGTGGATGAGGATGGAAATGTTTGGAAGAGTGAGGACGGCGGATATGCTTGGTCTGCGACTAAGATTACCGGACAAGGTCTGAAGGATATTCATAGGATCCGTTTCGGAGAACTTTTAGTAGCTGGAGAAAGAGGCTCTATCTTTAAAACGGAAGATGGCGGGTATTCTTGGAAAAATCTAAGCCACAAACGTTACACGTTCAGTAAGGTATGGACCGTAGCAAATGAGGAATCTGCTGACATCTTTCTATTAGATGCTCTCGGAAACATATTGGTCTCTATAGATGGAGGAGAACATTGGAATACTTTCTATGTTCCTGCCAAGGGAAAGGTGTTCGCGTCCGTTCTCTTAGACAGAAGTGAGAACGGAAGATTCAGACTTCTGAATATAGGAGAATACCAAAAAATCAGCCTTTCCGAATACAAGGATGTAAAGTATGAGACGATCACTCTGCAAGGAGGAGAATCTGTATTCTCTGCTTATAATATTCTAAAGTTCTCATTTCCTTTAGCGGGGATCTGGTTCTTCTTCTTGGCATTATTCACTCTGATCCCGAATACTCGAGTTCCTATCCGCGCCTCCGCCTGGGGATCCGGATTTACAAGCGTGATCTTTCTCGCATTTTTGTATGGGTTTAAGATCTATATCACTTCTTTCTCAGAAACCACAATGATCGTGTATAAGGCTCTCGCCTCCATTCCTATCTTTCTAATAGGAGTATATTCTCTTTCTCTAATTGTTCTTTTCGGTGCGGAAGTAACCGCTTGCGTGCAATTTCCGGAACGTTACTACGCTCCTTTTCAATTGATAGAGGAGCATCATACTTCTTTCAGTTATGAATTCAGAAAACTGATCGCAGTATTAAAAGCAGTCTATCAGGTGCAGAAGGAAAATAAGGTTCCTCCTAAAAATTTCGACTTGGCCCGGCGTTCCGGACTTCATGCCGAAGAGATCCCTCGCTTGACTAAAACACTTACGCAAGCAGGGCTTCTTGTAGAAACTAGCGAAGGCTCGACTTGGCTTCCTGTTGTTTCGGGAGAAGATCTGACTCTAGGCGATTTCTATCGTAAGATTCCGGAAGCCTTATTAAAAGAGGACCCTTCTTTTCAAATCTATCCGGAGAAAGTGAAGGATAAGATGGAGAAGGCCGAAACTTCTTTGCAGAAAGACTTGGACGCAGTCCATTTTCGAGATCTATTGGATTAAAACATTTATAGGAACGTTTATAAAATCGATCCAGACGATCGATTTTAAGGCCGAAAGAAGATCAAACTGGACACTCCTTCTTTCGGAAGAATGATCCGAATAGAAGTTCCCTCTTTCGAGTCCACTTTCACTCTACCGCGAATTTGTTGTACTAGACTTTCAACCAATTTCATACCGATCCCGGTATCTTCCGCTTCGGCAGAAGGGAGTCCTTTTCCGGAATCGGATACACTTAATATTATATTTCCTGCATCTTGTTCCAAACGAACGGAGATCTCACCTGCTTCTCCATCGCAATATGCATGTTTCAAAGAATTGGTGACGAGTTCATTCAGAATCAGACCTAGAGGCATCGCCCTTTCGGGATCCAATTTGATATTCTTGTCCATCTCGCTCTTAACTAGGATCCTTGTGGATTCATTCTGATAAGCAGTTGTCAGATTTTGGATCACTGAACCCAGAATAGAATCCACTCCTATCTGAAGAAGGTTTTGAGAATCATAAATAATCTGATGGATCTTAGCTATAGAAAGAATTCGATTCTGAGCAATTCTCAGAGCGTCGGATATCTTTCCTGTTCCTTGGCTTTCTCTTTGTAATGAAAGAAGTCCTGAAACGATCTGTAGATTATTATTCACTCGATGGTGTATTTCAGTAAGTAGAAAAGCCTTCTCCCTTAGTTCGTTTTGGATCCTCTTCTGATCATCTTCTCTCTTAACCTGCTCTCTATGCATCGAATCCACATACAAAAAGATAAGAAGAAACATTACGAATAGATCCCGAGCGAATCCCTCATAATCATCCAGGAGATCACTGATACCTGAATGTTCTAAAAAATTTGAAATAGAAAGAAATACACCTGTAGAAAGAGAAGCCACTGCAAAGATCGCAGGCCCAGGAAGGATTAAATGTCTTCGGATACTTCTTAAAAGAAGAAAAATACTAGAAGAATACAGTACGAATGCAATTGCATTCATGAGTGCTACAGGATTCATACAAGATCCTGCTTAGCCATGAAGTAGACTCGCACAGCAAATAAAAAGAATACTCCAGATAGAAGAAATGAAAAGTGTTCTAAAAAATTCAACAGATCGGGGAGAAAGAATCCTTCTAAAACCGTAAACACGCTGCTTAACCAAACAAATAGGAAAGCGATAAATAGGAGTTTGTATCTCGGGATCATCCCGATTTGATAGAGGGCTATGATTACGACGAGACCTATCGAGTCAAAAATGAGGTTCAAAATCTCGCTGAGTTGAAACATAAGAACAAGAAGATGATTGTAAGCGAAAAAACGACAGTATGTCAATTCGGTTTTGATACCTACGTTATCGGATATGTCACTGGAAGTTATTTCATTTTCTTACGGGATTTCACGAGCCAACGTAATGGACCATGCCCATAATTTCCCAATCTATCTCCAGGGTTTGCAAACTTACAACGCGCGAGAGAAAGACATCCACATCCGATACAAGCAGTTAGTCCACTTCTCAACTTTTCTAATTCAGCAATCTTCTCTTCTACTCTTTCTGTCCATCTTTTGGAAAGCTTAGCCCAGTCCTGGCCACTCGGAGTATGATCTTCGGGAAGCTTCGAGATCTCCTCGGCAATTTCTTCCAGGCTCAAGCCTACCTTCTGAGCAAATACAATGAATGCGATCCTTCTAAGCACATGCCTTGGATACTGTCTATGGCCCGAACCTGCGCGGACAGAGCGAATCAGTTTACGTTCTTCGTAAAATCTAAGAGCAGAAGAAGCTACTCCACTTCTCTCTGCGACTTGACTGATTGTGAGTAAATCATCCATTCCCAAAGTTTGAACTCTATAGCTTGGAAATGTCAAGTTCACTTTAACTTGAAGTTTTTACAAAATACCGACTTTGGTCGAAAAATAGTTAAAAACACAAATTTTTTACTAAAAATCATGCAAGAAGACTTTACTTCAAGTGCACTTTAACTTGTAGAATGTACCTTAAAAAGTTTATTCAATCGGAAACGCATGAAACCAGTTTTCACTAAATATCAAATTTTTCTAATAGTCTTGTTGGCTTTCTTACAATTCACTATCGTCTTGGATTTTATGATCCTCTCCCCTATGGGAGTCCTCGTGATGAAGGAATTAAAGATCGCAACAAATCAATTCGGCTTGGTCGTGTCGGCCTACGCTTTTAGCGCAGGTCTGTCCGGAATCTTAGCTGCGGGGTTCGCGGATCGTTTCGACAGAAAGAAGTTCTTACTCTTCTTCTATACTGGCTTCGTTGCAGGCACAGTGCTTTGCGGAATTGCTCCGGACTATGATTCACTTCTTATTGCAAGGATCATTACAGGATTCTTTGCAGGCGTAATATCTTCTATCAGCTTCGCGATTATAGCGGATCTATTCCCGATGGAAGTCAGAGGAAGAGTCATGGGTCTAGTAATGACCGCCTTTGCTGCAAGCCAAGTCGTAGGACTTCCTATAGGAATGTATTTCTCCACAGTTTGGGGATGGAGAGCTCCCTTCTTAATGATCGCAGGTATCTCAGGTCTATCCGGGATCATTGCATTAATCTACGTTAAGCCTATCATTGGACACCTAAGTCAAAAAACAGACAAGCATCCGTTTGCTCACCTTCTCTCCACCTTAGGCAAAGGGAAATATCTACCTGGATTCGCAGCGACCATGCTTCTTCCTACCGGAGGATATATGCTCATGCCTTTCGGAAGTGCATTCACAGTTCATAATATGGGAATCGCTTTAGAGAGCCTTCCTCTTATCTATATGATCACTGGGATTAGCTCGATCATTGTCGGCCCTATTATGGGAAGGATCAGTGACGCTGTAGGAAAATATCCTGTCTTTACTGCTGGATCCTTAGCTGCTATTCCCATCGTGATCTTTTATACACATTTAGGAGTGACTCCTCTCTGGTTTGTAATCGTGGTGAACTGCGTGCTATTTGCAGCGATCACTTCTAGAATCGTTTCAGCGAGTGCATTGAATTCTGCGGTTCCCGAAGTTCAGGACAGAGGAGCCTATATGGCGATCAGCTCTTCTATGCAACAGGTGTCCGGAGGAGTGGCTTCCGCTATAGCTGGAATGATCGTAGTCCAAACAGAAAGCGGATATCTGACTGGATACGCAAACTTAGGTTTTGTTGTGGCGACTACCACTCTTATCACCGTGATCATGATGTATAAAGTGGACCGATTGGTAAAAGGAAAAAGCCAAACAGGCGGACAGCCGGCGGCTTCACCTCAGTTCAGCGAAAATTAGATCGGGGATCTAAAAGGAATTTCTATGGAAAGAAGAAGAAAGTTAGTCCCCTTTCGAAATTTTTCCGTCAGACCTTTGCGTTTAGCTTGGAAAGCGGAGGAAGATTCGAAGATAATGACTGATAAATTTGCTCCGCAAGACCAAGAGAAGAATTTGCGGAAAGATTTTTGGAATACTCGTCGTAGAGCATATCTTCGAAAATTTCTTCTGCGTAACCCCCATCTATAAGTCCCGACTTATGGACGGTGGTTTTCATTTCCTTCAACATCATCTTTACGAAAATGGATTCGAATTCGACAGAAGCATCATATAGCTTCTTTCGATACGGATCTTGATTGATCTCTTCCTTAATATTATGAGGCATCTTCACTTCAGAAGAGGAAACTTTTCCGGAAAGATTCTGATTAAATTCCTCTCTTAAAACTTCGGGAAAAGTTTGACCTTGTTTTAGGTTCTTCTCCTCTCTCAGAAGTTTTTGAACTTCTGGTCTTTCAGAAAGATTCAAACGGTTTTGATAATCTTGGATATGATCGATCATTACTGTATCTCCAATTCTGCGTGCAATGCACCTGCAGCTTTCAATGCCTCTAAGATTGCGATAATATCTCTCGTGGACGCGCCCACCTTGTTCAAGGCTTCCACTACGTCCGACACTTGAGTGGACTCTTCAATCACGAAAGATTCTTTAACTGGAGTAGTTTCCTTGGAGAGTCTAGTAGGTCTTCTGTTCTTATCTGCAACCGAAAGACTTAAGCCCGAACGAGCAACTGCGACTTCGTCGATCGCAATACTTCCGCCCATAACGATGACTCCGGATCTTTCATTGATCACAACCTTTGCTTTGGTACTCGACTCTACTGTTAAATTTTCTAAGTCAGAAAGAAGGTTAAGTAGCCCGGGAGATTTTGCAGAGAAACCTGCGCCTACTTCTATCACTACTTCAGACGGAGTCAGGGCTTGGATGGATTCAGGCTTGATCCCGAATTTTTCAGGAACGATCTCCTTGATTCGATTCACTACATTGTTCATCAAAGAGAAGTCTTGTGATTTGAGACGAACGACTACCCTTTGGCTGGAGAAAAAGTCTTCCTGCAATTCGGATTCTACGATCGCACCTTGGTGTACGATCCCTACAGTTTTCTTAGAAGCTCTGCCTAGACCACCTGCATTCTCGGCTTTGCCACCAAAAGAGATGACTCCACTTGCTACTGCATAAATCTTATCGTTCGCGGTTTTTAGAGGAGATTGTAATAGGACCCCTCCTTCTAAAGACCTAGCGTCTCCGATCGAAGAAACGGTTACATCCAGTCTGTCGCCTTTTCTCGCATACGAAGGAATATTAGCAGTTATTAATACAGATGCGATATTCTTGGTCTGTTCCGGTTTTAGATTTGCATCTACTCCAAGATTCTTCAAATAGTTCTTCATGCTTTCGCTGGTCATAGGAGTCTTAGTATCTCCAGTCCCAGGAAGTCCGACTACGATCCCATAGCCAGTGATTTGATTATCTCGGATCCCTTCTATCTTTGCAAGATCCTTTAGACGAACTTCCGTAGCAGATAAGGATGCAGAGAATATTAGAAAAAGAAGAAATAGCTTTTTCATCTGGACTCTCCTAAGAGCCGATTCAACTGTTCCAAGATATATCTTTGCTTCTCTTCTTCTGAGAGTTCCGCTTTTACGGTCACTGTTCCGTCAGGATTGTTGATCGTTTTTAAGGTAACTGGAGGCTGCAGATTCTTAGGCTCTACTCTTCCAGTAAACTGGATTTGCAGATCCGCAATCCTGTCCGCATCCACTGAATTATCTCTAGCTAAAAACTCAGGAGAAACCCTACCGGTTAATAATACCTGAGAAGGCTCGCCATTGTATGTAGAAGATCTCTGTCCTTGCAAAGTAAGAAGCCCGCTATTCGCATCAACTGCGGTCACTACCACAGTCATATTTCCTTTCAATCTTCCCAAAGATTTGATCTTGCCTTTGTTCTTTCTAACAATAGTGCGATCCGTATTGTAAGAAGGATTGTCCGGAATGATCTTCTTGTCCGGAACTGCCTTAATTGTGATATTCTCATCCGCAGTGGATTCTATCTCGAAATCCGCAGTAAATCCTTCTTTCAACTTCACGAAGATAGTAGATCCAACTTTCAGATTCTGACTGCGAGAATACGGATTCTTATCCTGCCATTGAGAACGGTCCTGTGCGAATACCCCGGCGAGATTGAATATGATGATTGCTGCAAGAACTTGGAAAACTGTACGGATCATATTAATTCTCTAAGAGGACTGTCCCCTTCTCCACAACTCTTGCGACTAGCTTTCCTTCTTTGGAATGGGAAGAAACTTCTACAGACTCGCCTATATTACCGGAACTTAATGCCTTTGTCTTTGCTTTTATTACCAAATTCCCCTTGGTATAAACGAGCTGAACATCCCCGCCTCTCTGCACGTCGTATAGAAAGCGAAATTGTTTCTTACGTAAAAGCTCTCCCGTTTGAATATCTTTCAATGCGGTGGAACCAATATCAGTATTGGAAATACCGTCTGTAAAAGTATCTTCCATATATACGATCCTTTCTTCTAGATCGCTTGCTTTCAATTTTTGGCCTTTGGGAATTTGCTTATTTGCAAAAAGCGCTGAGGTCTTCTTTTCTACTTTGAATTTGATTCTTTGGGTATGGACCTTTCTGTTTTCATAATAAAAATCTAAAGAAGTAACGATCTGTCCTGCATGCAATACTTGAGGAAGACCTGCCCATTTCAGTTCTACTCCCTTATTCGGGACAGATCTTTCTCCATTCATATAAGTAATCCTGAAGTCTTCCGCTTTGGTTTCGGGAAGTTTCACGATTTCTTTGGAAAGACTTTCTTGTAGATCTTCCGGATCCAATTCGGAGTTTAGAGGAAGGATTAGTGTTTCTTTTCCGGATACTGGGATCTCCGGTAAGATCTGTCTTAGATCATCAGGTCTGAGAAGAATAGGTTCCTTAACATTCTTTAATATTACCCTATCCTTGATTCCTTCAGGAAGCTTTGCTATCTCTGAGAGAAGAACTTCTTCTTTTAGGGTCAGTAATTTTCCGCGCAAATACACTGCGTCCATCGCATCCAAACGACCTAAGCGGAGATCAATAATCCCCGCCAAGATGCAGATCAAAATGGAAAGACGCAGGCTCATTCTAATTAACGTTTAAGACCGATCGCTGTGGATAACATGTTGTCGGAAGTTTGGATCGCTTTGGAGTTTGATTCATAAGCTCTCTGAGCAACGATCATGTTCACCATTTCTTCTACGATCTTCACGTTGGACATCTCCAAGAATCCTTGGAGAACATTACCGAATCCTTCCATACCAGGAGTCCCAGGAATCTCAGGTCCGGATGCTACTGTCTCTTGGAATAAGTTCTTACCGATCGCTTGCAAACCTGCAGGGTTTACGAATCTGTAAAGTTCAACCTGACCGATCACTGTAGGACGAATGTCGGCACCGATCTTTACAGTAACCTCTCCTTGCTCGGAGATCATAAGAGTATTCAGGATCGCTCCCTCCGGAAGAATAAGCGGAGGCTCGAGCAAATAACCGTTGGAGGTCACTACTTGCTGGTTAGAATCTATTTTATAAGAACCGTCTCTAGTGTATGCGAAACTTCCGTCAGGCATTTGGATCTTGAAGAATCCCATCTCACTTGTGATCGCAAGGTCCAATTTATTGCCGGTAGCTTGAAAGGAACCAATCTCGAATAATTTCTGAGAAGCAGCCGCCCTTACCCCGTGACCCACATTCACACCGGTCGGGATCTCACTCACGGAAGTTGCAGGAGTTCCTGCCAAAACCATGTGCTGATACACTAGATCTTCAAAATCGGCTCGGTTCTTTTTGAATCCGGTAGTGTTAACGTTTGCCAGGTTGTTGGAAATCGTATCTATATGAAATTGCTGTGCAACCATTCCAGTCGCAGCGGTCCAAAGAGAACGCATCATTTGAGTTGTACCTCTGGTTACCTATCGGACGATTCCAAAATTTCCCCAGGGGTTTTGGCGTTTTTCCGGGGAATTTTAGGAACATTCGATCCCTTTTGTGGGAACTCCTCCCTACTTTAGGTTCCGGAATACGACACAACGGTTGGAATTCGTCCCCTTCTCATTGTTCGAGACATTCCAGCAATTTGCAAGCTTCGTGAATTTCTGGTCGTTGATATAGGTATTTTCCCAAACAAGGCCTGTGTTTTCGGCGCATCGGATCACATACTCGTCCAGATTGAAGACGGTCTTTCCCTTTCTGACTTCGCCAACTTCCATTACGACCACGCCTCCTGGCTTAACTACTCTGGAAAGTTCAGACAGTGTGCCTTGGATGAATTCGCACCAACCGGCCAAGGTTGCGAAGATACTGGGCTTTTGATCCTTCTCCAATTGAATATCCAAGAACCAGTAGCGAAGCCAGTTGTCCTCTTCATAGTTGACCTTGTCCAGAAATGGAGGACTCGTCACAACCAGGTCCACCGCATTTTCAGACAGATCCAACAGATCTAAAGAGGAATTATTGGTATAAATATTTCGAGAAGAATACTCGTGATAGAAAGGAGGTAGGATCTCCTTCAAATCTCTTTTCATTTTCTGAAAGATCCTGGGCTGGATCTCTCTATAATCAGGGACCATTCCTTTCTTTTCATTATTCTTCTTTTGGGCCAAAGGAGGAATAGAAATCTGAGGAAAGCTGTACACGGAAAAGAATCCGTTGCTATGTCCATGCAAACGAGAGAGCGCAGTCAAACCAAGATAACGCAACTCGGGAGAATCCTCGTTAGCCAAGATCTTTTTGAAATTCTTGATCTCTCTTAAGGTATCCTTATGATAAAAATGCAGAAGATCTGAGTCTTCTTTTTCTTCCGGTAATTTCTTCTTCAGATCTAAAGAGAAAAGTGTCTTTTCCAATTTTTCGAGAGAAGGCACATACTGTCTTGCTCTTGCCAAAAACAAGGACATAGGACTAATATCATTGTGGATCGCGGTGTGGCCTTCTAGGTTTGCTTGAACAGAAGTGGTTCCTCTTCCGCCGAACGGATCGAAGACGACCCCCCTTTTATTCCCCAAATATTTTCCCATGAAGAAGGAAGGTAATTCGGGTTTGAAGGAAGCTCTGTAGCTTACTACGTAATGGATCGGATGTGCCTGTCTTTGCTTAGAAGTCCAAAATTCTCCGGTGAGTATCTTTCTCTCTTTTTTACGAACTGCTCCGTTCATCCGTCCCGCCTTTCTTTTCTAAATTTTCGGAAGGATTACGAAAATTCCCCTCTGGCTTTTTACGATCTTGTCTGGGACATAAAAAACGAATGTGGGAAGTCCTACGGAAATACTTGTCCGGAAGAAGAACCGAGAAATGTTAGCATTATCATCTCTGTTTCGAGATGACAGAAAAAGAGAGAGAAAGAATGCAAGAAAGCAAAACGGTCGGATCCCTGTACGAAGAATTCCTTCGGGAGAAACGAACGAATAGAAGATTCGAACTCGCAGGATTGTATATCGGCTACGGAGCTTACGTGGTCAGTTTATCCATCGTATTCGCTTTCAAAAAAGAGAATCCTCTCTTTGCAGCCATGTTTTTTTTAGGGTTATTCACCCGTACCGCAAGCCTCATGATCGGAAGGGTTTTCTTAGTGCCTAAGATCTTTTTAGGTCTCCTCTCCCCTAACTCCGCCGAACAAGAACTTTCCTGGGAAACGATCCGTTCTCATAAGGAAGAAATCGTTGGGAGACTCGCTCGAAATATATTCGGTTGGAACGACGCAAGCGAACTCTATTCCATGGGAAGAGAGGAAATGACTGAATTTGTTCGAAAGAATACGCAGATCAATTGGAGAAAAATAGGTAGAGTCTTTCTGTACTTTTACATTCCAATTTCATTATATATAACCTATCTTACTATCTATGCCTGGTTCTCATGAAAGGAATATTAGGTTTTTCTTTTTTTCTAATTCTTGTATCCTGTTCGGTAAAGACCGGGACGGATTCTCCTAGATTAGAAAGAGAAGAACTTTCCTTTACGGACAAGAAAGTTTGCATACTTCTTGCCGAATTGGGCGAAGGAAACTTGGTTCGAGTAGGAGAGAGTTCCTGCAAGCAAACTGCTCCTTCTATGTATATTTTTCAGCCTATTCTTGCACTCTCCGCTTTGGAGACAGGAAGCTTAAAAGATCCGCATGGAAATCTTCCTTGGGACAAGACCAAATTTCCCTATTTGCGTTGGCAGAAGGAACAAAATCTAAGATCCGCCTTAGAGAATTCAACGATCTGGTATTTTCAAAAACTTTGGATGGATACTGGAGCCTTAAAGATTCGGGCTTGGCTCGGTTCCGTAGGACTTCCTACATCCGTTCCCACGGATCCGAATCGCGCCTTCTGGATGGACGGAGGCTACGTTTGGACTGCGGAAGAATTCTATTCCTTCTTATGGAAACTATTCGATGGGGAATTAAACCTTCGCGAAAAGAATCTAAGATCGGTGTTGGAAGGATTAGAAAGAATTCCGGGAGAAGTTAAGAATCCCTCAGGCTCCCATCGACTGGATGGAAATTGGGGTCCTTACAAAGAGTTTTATTCGGATTCAGGAACAGGTTATGCGGGAGGAAGAAGCGTCTCTTGGTATTGGTTCTTTTGGAAAACCGAGAAGAAGTCTTATTTATTCCTTACAAGATTAGAGAGCGAGACAGAAACCTTTTCTTCTTTAGAAGCGGCAAAATTCGGAGTCGCCTATTTAAGGGAAAAAGGGATTTGGGAAAAATATTTCTCGAACTAATCCTTTCAGATTCTTCTTTTCTCTATTTATTAGTTTTAGCATTATGGAATATAATACTCGTCATTGGTTTTTTAGAATTTTAGAATGAAACGAAATGCTATCTTCTATTTCCTATTGATCCTATTCTCCGTCGCCGCTTTTCTATTCGTGGTGAAACAAGGCCAGCTCTTAGAGGTCGGCAAACTCGAAACCATTTCAACGCAAACCGCTGCGCCGGTTACGACAGACACCGCTATCGAAGCATGGAAAAAAGCGGGCGCACGTTTATGGAAAGGTTTCCATGAACCTCTTCCTCTTCTCTTATTACAAATTGCTGTCGTAATCATCGCAACCAGGATCGTAGGAAAATTGTCGGTAAAACTTCGACAGCCTTTCGTGATCGGAGAGATCTTGGCGGGTATCTTATTAGGGCCTTCTTTACTTGGAGCCATAGCACCAGAATCCTACCAGTTCTTATTTCCAAAGGCTTCCTTAGGATCTCTGCAGCTTTTAAGCCAGATCGGATTAGTATTCTTCATGTTCGTAGTAGGAATGGAATTGGATCTGAAGATCCTACGCAACCAAGCGGACTCGGCAATTCTCATCTCCCACGCAAGTATTCTTCTCCCATTCTTACTAGGGGCCATTCTTGCAATGTCCCTCTATAAGAATTTGGCTCCGGCAGGAGTAAATTTTCTCTCCTTTTCTTTATTCATGGGAATAGGCATGAGTATCACCGCCTTTCCGGTTCTTGCCAGGATCGTGCAAGAAAGAGGACTCACCAAAACAAAGTTAGGTGGTCTTGCACTCACCTGTGCCGCATCGGACGACCTAACCGCTTGGTGTCTTCTTGCATTAGTGATCGCATTAGTGCAAGCTGGAGGATTACTTCCTGCCCTACTTACCATCATTCTTGCAGTAATTTACGTTTTCTTTATGTGGAAGATCGTACAACCCGCCATGCACAGAGCAGGCAGAATCTTCACGAATAGAGAAGCATTTACTAAGATGGCGGTTGCCCTCTTCTTATTATTTCCGATCGCTTCTGCCTGGATTACCGAATCCATTGGAATTCACGCTCTATTCGGTGCATTCTTGGCCGGCGTGGTCATGCCAGATAAACCGAAACTCAGGACTCTTCTTGCAGAGAAGGTAGAAGACGTGAGCACTGCGATCTTTCTTCCCCTCTTTTTCGCGTTAACCGGCATACGGACCCAGATCGGGCTTTTAAACGAAGGTCATCTCTGGACAGATTTTCTATTGGTGCTTCTCGTTGCGATCTCCGGTAAATTCATTGGGAGCGCTGCCGCTGCCAAAGCCTCAGGAAAGAATTGGAAGGATTCTCTTTCTCTGGGTGCCCTCATGAATACAAGAGGGCTCATGGAGCTTATTGTATTGAATATCGGATACGATATCGGAGTTCTTTCTTCTCAAGTATTCTCCATGATGGTGCTCATGGCCCTCGTCACCACTTACATGACCGGACCTACATTAAATTTAATTGATAGATTGTTTGCGGGAGAGAAAGACCAGAAAGGAGAAGGCATTCTGCTCGCATTCGCTCTCCATTCCAGAGGGATCGATCTATTGCGTCTGGCTGGAGGCCTCTTTGATAAAGGAAGCAAACATAAGAAGGTGACCGCCCTTCACCTGACTCCCGATTCTTGGATTTCAGGCAAGACCGCTCAAAAATACGAAAAGACCAGCTTCGAACCTTTATTCAAACTTTCTAAAGAACTCGGCCTAAGGCTTAGCACTCTATACAAACCGTCGGATAACGTTACTCGAGATATACTCAAAACGATACAATCCGGAAATTATAGTATGTTCCTGACCGGAGGGGCAAGATCTCTTTTCAGTGATGATGTACTTGGGGGAAAGATCCGCACTCTTCTCTCCGAGTCGGACGGAAACGCAGGCATCCTCGTCTCTGAAAAACTGGGAGATATCAAGAAGATCATCCTAGCAGTTTACTCCGATAACGATCTAGGCCTATTGAATCTATCTCAATCCTTATCTAAAAACTTAGGAGCGAAACTTTCTCTTTGGGATCCAAGAGGAAGAGTGCCTCATCTCTCTCAAAAAGATAGAAATCTTTTAAAGAAGGAAAAGACACCGATTGTCCGAGGCGATGATCCGCATATTCTTTCAGAAGCGGACCTAATCCTCTGCGGCTTGGAAACTTGGGAAGAAGAAACCGAGCTCAGAAACTGGGAACTCGCAGATGGCGCTGGATTGCTTCTTATTCGATATAAGGAACAGGAAAATTAGGAAAAATTAATATAGCAGAATGCAAACAGTTCCCACATTTTTGAAGGGAATTTTTTCGAGTTGCAAAAGATACGTTTTTCTGATATAGAGGCGGAGTGCGTCCCACTGGGGACCCACCTCCCCAATCCCGATGAGGGTGGGGGCCGCGCTGATCTATTCTTCCGATCTCAAGAAATACCCCACACCAGGTTCTGTAATCAGTATCTCCGGCTTAGAAGGATCTTTTTCGATCTTCTTCCGGATCTGATTTACATAAACTCGTAGATAGCCTGCTTCTCCGAGCTGGTTCGGACCCCAGAGTTCCTTCAGGATCTGAGTCTGGGTTACGATCTTTCCTGGATAACTTGCCAATAGTTTAATAAAGGAATATTCGGTAGGAGTGAGTCTGATCTCTTTTCCATCTATAGTAACCTTACGTGAGCCGAAATCGATCTCCAAATTTCCTATCCTCACCTTCACATCGGTTTTTTCCGGGGAGGAATGTCTCAGAAGGACCCTGACTCTTGCAAGCAATTCCCCTACTCCGAAAGGCTTGGAAAGATAATCATCCGCTCCGGCATCCAAAAGAAGGATCTTATCTTTCTCGGAAGCTCGCACACTTAAAACTAGGATCGGAATTTTAGAACCGGACTCTCTGATCTGCTTTAAGAATTCTTCTCCTCCTCTGTCCGGTAGCCCTAGATCCAAGATGATGGAGTCCGGTCGAACCATATAAAGTTTTGTGAATGCGTCTTGGACGGAGACTGCTTCTTCTACCTTATATCCTTCCTTTTCGAAGGCCATTCTCAATAATCTTCTGATCTGCACCTCGTCATCTATGACGAGTATGACTGGACTAGACAAATTCATCCTCCAAAGGAGGAAAGGTTAAGACAGGGATCCGTATGGAAAATCTTGCTCCACCTTCTGGTTTATTCTCAGCCCAGATCTTTCCTCCTTGCGCTTCAACAAGTCCTTTGCAAATAGAAAGCCCGAGTCCAGTTCCCTGTACTTCTCCTGGGCCTTTTAAGAACTTCTCGAAGATCTTTTCTTCTTGTCCGGAAGGGACACCAGGTCCGTTATCCTCTACCGTTAATAGAAGATGATCTTTTGGAACACTCGCCCTTACTACGACAGAGGTATTCTGTCCAGTATGCAAAAAAGCGTTTTGAATAAGATGTACTAAAACCTGACCCATCAATCTATGATCCATTCTGACCAAAGGCATATTCTCATCTGCAATCGCAGTCAAAGAATGCTTCTCCTTCTCATCCTGAGTCAATTTCACTGCATCATTTACTAGATCGGAAGGATCTTCCCACTGCAAATCTAACTGCAATCTTCCCGATTCTAAGCGGGACATATCCAAGAGATCGGAAACCAAACGGTCGAGCTTCTTGTAAGCAGTACGGATCTCAGAGATCAAACTGGAGTCCTTAGATGCAAGAGAACCTTCTCCTAAGTCTAGCAGATCCAAAGAGGCTCGGATCACAGTTAAAGGAGTCCTAAAATCATGACTTACTGAATTGAATAATGCAGAGTAAAACTTTTCGGATTCTTCTGCCATCTTTGCCGTTGCTCGTATTCCCAAGAGTTGTATTCTCTCCATTGCCAAAGACAATTGACTTAACATGGAAAATAGAAGTGCCTCTTCTTCTAACTCTAATGGAGGTTTTTCTTCTCTATCAAGCCCAAGAACTCCGAAGCATCCCCCCGGAGACAAAAGAGGAAGATACAATCCTCTCGACATGGGAACAGTGTCCGTAGATTTTCCGGAAGGTTTCCGATTCTGAAAGGTCCAATTCGCAAGAGCAAACTCTCTCATGTCCGGAAGAAAATCGCTTTTAGTATGAGGAGTATTAGAGAGCCTCCCCTCTTTATCCGCCAAGACTAATAGAATAGGAGAATGAAATGTATTTCGAATAGACTCCATCGCGACTGAAACAATTTCGTCTAACGAATGTGCCTTAGATAAAGAAGTGGAAAGCCTATATAATCCGGAAAGTGCCTCTTCTCCACTTTGCAAGGCGTCTTCTCTTGCCCTGAGCCTGGTAGTCAAAACTCCGAGTACGATCGCTAATAGAAAATACGTCCCGAACATCATCCAATCTTCCATCTTTTCTATATAAAAGGTGAATTTCGGGGGAATAAAAAGAAAATTCCAGAAGACAGCGCTTAGAGCCGCAGTCACAAGTACCGGACCTCTTCCCGCAAAAAGGGAAACGAACATTATAAAAAATAAATATATAAGTCCGATGGACCAATAACCCGCAAACGTATTTAATAAAAGATTAAAGGAGGTAACTCCCATCAAAGCGAGAAAGGAAAGAAAATACTGTACAGGTTTAGAGCGTGCACCCCACCAGAATGGACTGAAGCGATTCGGTGATTTTCTTTTAGAGGAATCCGTTGGCGCGAGTATGACCTGAAAATCTCCCGATTCCTTACTTAACCGATCTACAAGGGAACCTCCTTCTAGAAGCCAAGAAATTCTGTTCTTTCCACTTCTTCCAACGACGACATGGGTAGCCTTAGTTCTTTGAACTGCACGAAGGATCCCTCTTACAGGATCCTTTTCGGCGAGACTTAATATCTCCGAGCCTAACTCTCTTGCAAATTGCAGATTCTCTCTTAGAGTATTCTTGTCTTCCTCACTTAGATTCTTTCCTTCGTCCACATAAACTGTTACCCAAGGACATTTCAGGCCGAAGGCAATCCGTTTCGCATAACGGATCAATTCGGCTCCTCCTGCGGATGGGCCGATCGCAACCAGAATCTTTTCGGATAATTTTGAGTCCTTAGTAGGTTCTAATCTAGAAAGTTCTCGGTCTACGAGTTTGGATGTATAACTTAAAGATAATTCTCTTAATGCAGTAAGATTCGGAGTTCGAAAGAAGGAGTTGAGAGCCTGAGGGATCTTCTCGCTCGGATACACCTTTCCTTCTTTCAGACGTTTGATTAGATCCTCCGGAACCAAGTCGATGAGTTCAACCTCATCTGCAACTTCCAAAATAGAGTCGGGAACTCTTTCCATAACCGGAGCACCCGAAATCTCCTCAACGATCCCAGCACGACTTTCCAAATGTTGCACATTCAATGTAGAATACACGTTGATCCCTTGATCCAAGATCTCCAGAACATCCTGGTATCTTTTAGGATGCCTTGAACCGGGAACATTTGTATGCGCAAGTTCATCTACAAGGACAAGATCCGGCTTCTTTTCTAAAATGGAATCCAGATCCATCTCTTCTAGATCGACTCCCTTGTATTTACTTCTCTTGCGGGGAAGGATAGGAATTCCCTCCGCTTGGGCCTCGGTCTCCCTTCTATTATGAGTTTCTAAATAACCGATCCAAACGTCGGTGCCCTCCGATCTCGCTTTTTGTGCATCTCGAAGCATTTCAAATGTCTTGCCGACGCCTGCGGCCATTCCGAAGAAAATTTTTAATCTCCCTCGGTTTTGTTTTTCCTCTCCTCCGATCCTGGAAAGCAATTCGTCCGGATCGGGCCGATTTTCCTCCAAAGGAATCACTTTAAATAAATTACCATTTTATAATATTCTTCTAACGGATCGAATCCAATTTTAGATTCAACTTCATCACGTTGACCTTAGGAAATCCGAACAGTCCCCATTGAGGTCCTTCTATGGAATTCGTAACTAAATTCTCCAATGCATGCAACTCTTCTTTAGAGTATCCTCTCTCTTTCGCGACCAATGGGATCTGATAGATTACAGCATCGGGACTCAAATGAGGATCCAACCCACTCGCAGAAGAATGCAGCAATTCGGAAGGAACAGGGTCATTTCCGCCGCGAGATACCCAATAAGCCCTTCTCTCTTCTACGACTTTTTGCAAGGAAGAACTTGTTGGACCTTGATTAGAAGCCCCTCCCGCAGACGCATCGTAATTCGAAGCGGACGGACGAGAATGAAAATACTTTGGAGATTCGAACTTCTGAGCAATCAACTCAGAACCGATTATCTTGTCTCCTTCTCTCAGAAGAGAACCGGAAGCTTCCCTTGGAAATAAAAGCTTAGAGGTTCCAAACACGAATGCAGGATATAAGATCCCACAAACCAAGCTCCATGTTGCGAAATGAACAAAAGCGCGGATCATACAAATGCTCCTTTTACATATCTCAAAACGATATCTATAAGTTTGATAGCGAGGAAAGGAAGCGCCAATCCTCCGAAGCCGTAGATGAACACATTCCTTGCCAAGACTGAATCGGCTCCTATCGGTTTGTATTCGACACCCTTCAATGCCAAGGGAACCAGAAAGACAAGGATTAAAGCGTTAAAGATAACAGCACTTAAAACCGCCGACTCCGGACTTTCAAATCCCAGAATATTCAGAATCGATAATGCACCTTTTCCGAATACAGGATAGAGTCCGGCAAACATCGCAGGAAGTATCACGAAATATTTGGAAACATCGTTTGCGATACTAAAAGTAGTAAGAGATCCTCTGGTCATCAGAAGCTGTTTTCCGATCTCTACAATCTCTATGAGCTTGGTAGGATTGCTATCCAGATCGATCATATTTCCTGCTTCTCTTGCAGTTTGAGTCCCAGTATTCATAGCAACCCCTACGTCCGCTTGAGCAAGGGCAGGCGCGTCATTCGTTCCGTCCCCTATCATTGCCACAAGCTTTCCGCTGGACTGTTCCTCTCTAATCCTCTTTAGCTTTGTTTCGGGTGTTGCTTCTGCGATAAAATCATCCACTCCAGCTTCTGCAGCAATGGCTGCAGCCGTTAATGGGTTATCTCCAGTAATCATCACGGTGCGAATTCCCATTTGTCTTAGCCTTGCAAATCTTTCTCGAATGCCGCCTTTCACGATATCTTTGAGATGCACAACTCCAAGGATCTCTCTTCCTTCCGAGACTACGAGAGGGGTTCCTCCTTCTCTTGCGATCTCTTCGACGATATCGGAAACTTCTCTCGGAAATTCACCGCCCAAGCTTACGATATAATTTCGAATGGATTCAGCGGCTCCCTTTCTAATTCCAGGTTTCGATTTTCCATCGGGGCCCGGGTCGAAGTCTACTCCACTCATTTTAGTCTTCGCAGTGAAGGGAACAAACCTGCCTCCTAACTCGGACAGATTTCTAGCTCTTAACCCGAACTTCTCCTTTGCCAAAACAACGATAGATCTTCCTTCCGGAGTTTCGTCCGACAAAGAAGATAACTGAGCTGCGTCGGCTAACACCCGCTCGCTGATTCCTGGAGAAGGCACGAACCTAGTTGCCATTCGATTTCCAAGAGTAATTGTTCCTGTCTTATCTAAAAGAAGGACATCTATATCTCCCGCTGCTTCAATTGCCCTGCCTGATTTAGCGATCACATTCCTTCTCATTAGCCGATCCATGCCGCTGATACCGATGGCAGAAAGAAGACCTCCAATCGTGGTGGGAATAAGACATACCAAAAGACCGACTAACGCAGGAAAAGAACCTGCAAGTCCCAAACTCCCTCCTCCTTCTTTTTGGCTATAGAAGACAGCAGGAACAAGTGCTGTGATCGCCACTAAGAACACTAAGGATAATGCGGATAATAGGATAGAGAGCGCGATCTCGTTCGGAGTCTTCTGACGAGAAGCTCCTTCCACAAGAGAGATCATTTTATCTAAGAAGGTCTTTCCCGGATCCGTAGTGATCTGCACGATGATCTTGTCGCTTAGAACCTTGGTTCCTCCGGTAACTGCGGATCTATCTCCACCGGATTCGCGGATCACAGGCGCCGATTCTCCCGTAATCGCAGATTCGTCTACAGAAGCGATCCCTTCCACAACCTCTCCGTCTCCCGGGATCAAATCTCCAGACTCACAAATCACCTTGTCTCCCGTTCTCAATTCGGAAGAAGCAAGCGTAACAACGGAAGATCCGTTTAATTTTCTAGCCTGGGATTCTTTTCTAGTTTTCTTCAAAGACTCTGCCTTTGCCTTTCCTCTACCTTCTGCGAGAGCCTCTGCAAAGTTCGCAAAAAGAACTGTTGCCCAAAGCCAAAGAGTGATCTGCAATCCGAAAGAAAAATTCGCTTCTTGTAAAAATAGATCCACAGTCGTGAGGATCGCTCCCACATATACAAGGAACATGACCGGATTCTTCCATTGGACCCTTGGATCCAATTTTAAAAAGGAATCCAAGACCGCACGTAGGATGAGTTTCGGGTCTTGGAAAAAAGAAGTATTTTGATTTTTCATACTATTATAAAACCTTAAAACTTAGTTCCTGTTGGGAGAAGAATATGCTCCGTCCCTGGTCCGAGCACTAGCAATGGAAGGAATGTAAGAGCTCCTACTAGAAATATAATGGAAAGTAGAAGCAAGACAAAGAGAGGGCTCTCCGTGGAGAAGGTCCCTTCTCCCTTGGGTGTTTGTTTTTTACCAAGCAATGCCGCTCCTAACCCTAATGCGGGAAGGATCACCGCAAATCTTCCGAGCAACATGCAGAAAGAAAGTGCAAAGTTGTAAAAGGGAGTGTTCGCATTCAAGCCGGCAAATGCCGACCCATTATTCCCTGCAGCAGATGCGAAAGCGTATAAGATCTCCGTCAAACCATGAGGTCCCTGGTTCGCTCTAGAAGAGAGACCAAGATCGGATACTAGAGCGATTGCGGTGAAAACGAGAATGCTGAGTCCCGGTGCCAATACTCCAAACAAAGCGAACTTCACTTCTTTGGATTCAATCTTCTTGCCGAAATATTCAGGAGTTCTACCAACCATCAAGCCCGCGATAAAGACTGTGAGGATCACGTAGAAGAGCATTCCTACAAGTCCAACTCCAACTCCTCCGAAGACAACTTCTCCGAGAAGTATATTCCAAACTGCAACTCCTCCTGCTAAAGGAGAGAAGCTATCGTGCATCGCATTGACCGATCCGTTAGACGCTGCTGTGGTTGCAGTTCCCCAAAGAATGCTTTGAGAGATTCCGAATCGTGTTTCCTTCCCTTCCCAAGCACCTTCAAAAGAATGTTCCGAAGAGAGACCCACTCCTAGACTGATCGCAAATAAGATCGCCATGCCAAGAAAGATAGAGAGTCCTGCCTTCCAAGATCCTACCCATTTTCCGTAAGCGAACGGAAGAGCTCCCGGCAAGAGAAGGATCAAAAGACATTGGATCCAACTCGAAAAAGAACTGGGATTTTCAAACGGATGAGAAGAATTCACTCCGAAGAATCCTCCTCCATTCGTTCCCAATTGCTTGATTGCAATCTGAGAAGCAGCAGGTCCTAAAGGGATCTTTACGGAAGACCCTTCTAATCCTGTTGCACTCACATACGGTGAGAAGTCCATGACCACACCTTGCGCAACGAGAATGATAGCCACGAGAAATGAAATCGGTAAAAGAATATATAATATACTTCGAGTTAGGTCTTGGTAAAAATTCCCAAGACCTTTTGATTCATTCGGCTTGGATGCAATTCCTCTCACCAAGGCTACAAGCACAGAAATTCCTACTCCTGCACTCACGAAGTTTTGAACTCCTAACAAAAGCATTTGGCTTGTATAAGAAAGAGATACTTCTCCCGAATACGCTTGCCAATTCGTGTTCGTAACAAAACTAACTGCAGTATTCCAAGCAAGATCCCAAGGAAGCCCCGACTTGGACTCCGGATTGCCAGGTAGATATTCTTGGAAGTGAAGTCCGAGGGTTACGAAGAATAAACAGAGTAGAGTAAACGAGATCAGGTCCCAGAAATATCTTCGAACATCGGAAGGCTCCTCTCCAGTCTTAGTGATTCTATAGAAGAAGTTTTCGAAACTAGAGATTGGCCCAAAGACTCTTGGATATTCACCTTCCATAACACGGGCGATATAAATTCCCAGCCATGGAGAGATAAGAAAGAGAGCCGCAAAATAAAGAAAGAAGAAGATCGAGTCGTTACCGTTCATAACGATCTCCTAAAATTTTTCCGGCCGGATAATCGCGAACGTTAGATACCCGCAGAGTGCGAATACTAAAACAACAAGAAAAGGATAAGACAAGTTGTTCCTCCTTGGCGGATATAGGACCGCCAGGTAGGAAAAACCTATCGATTTTTTACGAATTCGTCAATGCCAAGCTGAGTTAGAAGAACCACTCTGCGCGTTAATTTCGCGTTAAGATCCGCGAATTCAAAAACCGCAGTTCAACTCTTCACTCGTAGAATTTTACTAAATTCGAAATTTCTTCTCTTGGAGTATGGAAGCGATTCAAATTCGAGTCGGCCTTAGGATAGCCCAGACTCAGACCGCAGACCACCTTCTCTGAATCCGAAAGGCCCAATTCCTTTCTCACCACTTCCGGAAACGCAGAGAGGGCAGCCTGAGGAACACTTCCTAATCCAT
The DNA here is from genome assembly GCF_004770055.1 of Leptospira semungkisensis. Taxonomy (NCBI): domain Bacteria; kingdom Pseudomonadati; phylum Spirochaetota; class Leptospiria; order Leptospirales; family Leptospiraceae; genus Leptospira; species Leptospira semungkisensis. The sequence continues at coordinate 638,386 of NZ_RQEP01000019.1, forward strand.
AACTCCTAGCAAGAAGCATGATTGTGTTCAGATAACAACCTATGTCCAATGCGATATAAAAATTCAGCTCAAATTCAGTGGTGATAAACACTCCGGTAGGAGCTCCGAAAAATTCGAAATTGCGGAGCATGAATTTATCCCGAGCCTCCTTGTCCTTTCTCTCAATACCTGCTGCTCCGTAGATCTTCATTCCAAGATCGAACATTCTCTTCTTTGCATCCGAAGGAAAACCGCTAGGCCAAATCGTATCAGGAACCGGAGCGGAGTCTTCTTTGGCTCTTTCTGTCATGAGATTCGCCAATTTATCTTTCTTTGCTCCGCTGACCACATGCACCTTCCAAGGTTGGCTATTCTTCCAACTTGGGGAACGTAAGGATTTAGAGAAAAGATCCTTTAGGACGGACGCCTCGATTGCCCTTGGCTCGTAATCACGAATACTATGCCTGGTTAGGACAGCATCTTCTACTGAGGAAGAGATCCCAGATATATCGATGGATTCTATTTCCGAGGAAAAGGAAGACATATAAACCTCCGAATTGGACTTGCTTTTTAATCAATCTTGTAGTCTCCTCAATGTATAGAAGACGAACAGACAAGTCTGTCTGTTGCTTATACCCATGAAAACCAAAATGTCAAGCAGAGAAACCGGCCCCAAGGACAGGATTTTAGAAACAGCAGTCCGACTCTTTCAATTACAGGGCTACGGAAATACTGGGATCAATCAGATCATCCAAGAATCCCAAACTGCCAAGGCAAGCTTCTATGACTACTTTCCTTCCAAGGACGCGTTAGGAAGGGCCTATATAGAATTTTATGGAAAAGAGCAGATCATTCTATTAGAAAAATTGAAAGCAAGGTCCAAGAATGCTAAGGAATTCATCCAGGCCTGGACCCAAATCTTACGAAGACAAACAAGAAAGAGTCAGTTTGCAGGTTGCCCAATGGCAAATATTGCAGCCCAGATCGCTTCTACTTCTATTCCTATCTCGGAAGAAGTGAAAAAGCTAACTCAAAAGACGATCGACTTTCTTGCTGTCTATCTAAAGGAATCCCAAGCAAAAGGACAGGTCCCAAAATCCTCGGACGCTCAGATACTCGCAAGAAGAGTGTTCGCCTGCTACGAAGGAGTATTGCAGATCTGGAAACTCACCGGAAAGATTTCCGCGTTAGACGATCTACCAGGAATGACAGACGCAATTCTAAAGAATCCAGCCAAAGATTAGGCTAACGATCCTCCGCAAGAAGAACCGGCTCCCGCAGTGCAACCATAGCAGTGCTGTTCTAGACGGATCTTTCTCTTGTCTAAACTAGCCTGGTTGAAATCAGAGATCTTAGTCACTTCTCCTTCTAATTGCATATCCAACATCTGGTTGAAATCGCAATCGTATAGACTACCATCCCAACCAACGCTAAGAGTATTTCTACACATCACTCCAGCCGCGGCCAAAGGATTGAAAGAAGTCACAATCTTTTCCAAATAAGAATCCAGGTTTCCGCTTTCTAAAAGGAATTCCAAGAAACGACTGATAGGCATATTCGTAATAGCGAATAGAGAATTAAACTGGACCCCAAAATTCTCCTTCAACTCTCTCTTAAAGTCGGATTCTAAAGTAGATTGTCCTCCTGGAAGAAAGGCTCCTCCAGGATTGTATACTAAGTTCAGGACTATACCGGATCCAGGAACACCGTATCCGACTTCATTCAATTTCTTTAATGCTTCTACGGAACGATCGAATACACCTTCTCCACGCTGCGCATCCGTTCTTCTTTTCTGGAAATAAGGAAGACTAGAAACAACTTCCACCTTATGTTTTGCAAAGAACTCAGGTAGATCCCTGTATTTCTCTCCCGCAAGAACAATGGTTAGATTGCAACGGACCATGATCTTCTTGCCCAACTTAGAAGCTTCTTCTACAAACCATCTAAAATTCGGGTTCATTTCGGGAGCTCCTCCCGTAATATCCAAGGTAGAGATCTTAGGACTGGCAAGTGCAACCAGACATTCCTGCATGGTCTCCTTGGACATGATCTCCTTTCTATCCGGTCCGGCATCCACATGGCAATGTTTACAGGTTTGGTTGCATAGCTTTCCCACATTGACTTGTAGGATATCTACTCCCGTCGGAAAAAGAGGGAATAATCCACTCTCCTGCAATTTCTCCGCGAACAAAGGAAGTGCCTTACGTTCCGAGACCTCGGACAAGATCCTAAATTGTTCCTTGGAAGAAGAAAGCTCGCTTCCCCTGGCAAGAAGTGATTTCATATTATGAAAACCTTATGGATTAGATACCGAGTTCTTTTACTTTGTTCAAGGCTTGCACGCTATGAACCAGACTTGCTCCACCTCGGATCGCCGCTCCTACATGGATCGCTTCCCAAAGTTGTTCTTCGGTTGCACCCTTTTCTAAAGTGTCCGTAGTGTATGCGTCTATGCAATAAGGACATTGCACGACATGAGAAACTGCAAGTGCAATCAGGGATTTTTCCTTAGCACTCAAAGCCCCATCTGCGAAAACCGATCCATAATAATCGAAGAATTTCTTTGCTAAATCGGGTCCAAATTCGCCTATGTTCCCGAATTTCTTTAGATCTTCCGGATGATAATAAGTATTATTTTGAGACACTATAGTTCTCCTGTATTTCTTTAGAGTTAGATACGCTTTCTTATTTTCGCTTTTTAGAATATAAGAAGAAGCATTACTTACTTCTTCGTAGCAAAGTCTAGTTGATTACATTTTTCGCAAACTTCTTCTGGAATTAGTCCCCACTTGATAAGAAATCCGAAGACGAAACATCCTGCGCAGAAACCCAAGACGCTTTCCAGAGTCGCGAAAAATACTAAGATACCGAGAACGATTTGAAAGAAGAAAATTTGCCCGAAATAAAGAAGTGCAAACGCAGTTCCGCTAAAGACGAGACCTACCAATTGCGCGAATCTCTTGGGAGGACCTGCTACCGTTTTGTTTCCCAAACCAAAAATGGGCACGATCCCATGGATGGCTAACTTCGCGAATACGGAAAACTTAGGCCCATATAAAACTCTCGCCGCAAACCCATAGGCCAAGGCCGCCGCTAACCAAAGGGACTGAGTAAAAATTGTAGATAAACTAAGGATAACCACGAGGGCAGCCACGCTTCTCGCCGCATATTCATTGACAGTATCCGGGAAATTACCGATTCGAATCATGTTTCTTCTTCTAAACCTTTTTCCTAGCTTAGACAGAATCAGATGGATGGCAAGAATATTTTCACTATATCAAACAATTCGTCCAATTTAGCAAATGGAGAATATTTTAAACCCAGAGGTTTTGTAGTAACTTCGACAGCCCTAATCCTCTGGGCCCTTCCTCTTGCTATTTTCCCCTGTTTCTTCCAAAGATCAGACATTTGGGCACTCTGGGGCCATTTCTCTCTAAGCTTAGTCGGCTATTTTCTGTTGGTAAGAAGGAGTTCCTACCAAGAGAACTCATATTCCATCGCAATCCGAGCAGGGATCTGTCTCCGGATCTGGTTCCTATTCACACCAGTCTTTCTCTCGGAAGATGTATTCCGATTCTTATGGGACGGGCTCTTGGTCCAGGAAGGAATTTCCCCGTATTCTATTCTTCCGAAAGAACTAGGCCTATTCGAAACCGAGGCCTGGAAAAAAGAATTACTCACTCAGATGAATTCTCCCGGATACTACTCAGTGTATCCTCCTCTTCTCCAGATCTTGTTCCTACTTCCTTCCTGGGTATTGAGATCAAGCGGCTCCGTATTCTTAGGTATATTCTCATGGAAAATCATAGTTCTCCTTTCAGAATTAGGAATTTATTTTATAGTTAGATTGCGGGGAAGGGAAGAAGATAAGGCTTCTTTCTTACAATACTGGCTCCACCCATTAGTCTTGTGGGAAGGAGTTGCTAACGGACATTCGGAACCGATCCTATTCTTATTCTTGCTCTTGGGTTTGGTCTACTGGCAAAGAGGAAAGTCTGTCTTTGCATTTTTATTCTATCTCGGGTCCATCTTGATCAAGATCCTTCCTTTGATCCTTGCTCCTTACTTATTCTTTTCTTGGATACGGACCAGGTCACGCAAAGAGATCCTGATTCTATTTACGATCGGGTCGATCGCTTTGATAGGCTTCGGTTATTACTTCTTCTTCTATTTTCTGGAAAATGAACTTTTAAGAAAACAATGGACCAAGGGACTTGGGGTCTATTTTAATTTATTCGAATTTCACGGCGCGGTCTACTATCTCGCCAAGATCCCTATGAAGTATACTTGGTATCCGTATTCGGCCGCTCCCGTTCTAGGATGTATTAGTTTTCTATGGATCTGTTTCTATTCCTTTCTTGTATCTAAGAAGGAGTATCGGAACAAATTTGCGATTCTTCCCCATGTTTGGGTAAGTATATGCGGGATCTATTATATTCTATCCAGCACCATTCATCCTTGGTACATTCTTCCGATGATAGGCGCCTCCCTATTCTCCAAGGATCTTTGGCCACTCGTTGCGGGAATGGCTTGGATCCTTTCGTATTCCACCTACTCTACCCCAAGGTTCCAAGACCAAGTCTGGGCAATGGTCTTGGAGAATCTAATCATCTTTGTCGCCTTGGGCTACCAACTCTTCTATTCTAAAATCCGTAAGTCGAAAGAAGTCCCATAATTTTCTCTTGCCCTTGTCAAACGGGAGAAGAAACTGCTGCGGGACTTATTTAGTTCCACCGAATCACCGTTCTTCTAGGATATGAGGAAAAACGAAAATGCTTTTGAAACATTTCGACACCTTAGCCAATACTTTGGAAAAGGAGATCTTAAAAAGTGAACAAATCCGCAGCAAAATACTCTTAGCAGTGCTTTTGTCAGCAAGTGTGATCTGGATCGGAGTCTTTATCTTTTTCCAGAAAGAGTTCGATGAGAGCATGGGGATACAATTCCCGTTTCATTTACTAATAGGCACATTGGTCTTCGGATCCGCCTACGAATTCGGATTTCTCCATCTCTTGCGATTTCTCCAGAAGACAGGACGCAGGGTTCCTTCTCTCCCGAGATATGGAAACGCATTGATTGAGACTTCCTTGCCGGGCTTTATACTTCTCTTCTTAGTCCAAAAGCATTTGTATCCGGTTGTTCCTCTCAACTCTCCGATTCCGAATCTATATATTGTTTTCGTAATATTGTCAGTACTCAGAATGGAATTCGGGATTTCTTTCTTTACCGGCGCGATTGCAGGAACCCAGTATCTTCTTCTTTCCTTGTTCTTTGTCCCGGATAGCATACCGAATGGAGACTATGCATACAATTTCTTCTATTCCAAGATACCTATGTACATCCGTTCCGCAATGTTCTTGGGCTCCGGCTTGGTCGCAGGACTCGTAGCAATGAGATTGAAGAATGTATTGAAAAACTCAGTAAGCCACTTGGAAGAAAGAAACGAGGTCCTGGGAATGTTCGGTCAATACGTTTCTCCTTCCGTAGTAGACAAACTAATGAGCCAAAAAACGGAAACAGTTTCCGAAAACAAAGATGTTTGCGTGATGTTCTTGGACATTCGAAATTTCACTAAATTCTCGGAAAACAAAAGCCCGGCAGAAGTAATCGAATATTTGAACACTCTATTCGAAGATATGATAGAGATCGTAAATAAACATAACGGAATCATAAACAAGTTTCTAGGAGACGGATTTATGGCGGTATTCGGCGCACCCATTTCGGATAACGGAAGAGATGTAGAAAATGCAGTTCAGGCTTCCATCGAGATCCAACAAAAGGTTTTAGAACTAAATCTTTCAGGAAAGATCCCGGAGACAAGGATCGGGATCGGACTTCATTCGGGAGAAGCAATGACAGGCAACGTAGGCTCGTCTCAAAGGAAGGAATATACCATCATAGGAGACACGGTCAATCTCGCATCCAGAGTGGAACAATTGAATAAAGACTTCGGCTCGGTCCTACTCGTTACGGATTCTGTGTATGAACAAGTGAAGCATGCAGTGCAAGGAGAGTCCCTTCCTCCCGTGAAAGTAAAAGGAAGAGACAAAGAAGTATTCATTTACAAACTGCATTAATATGAGATCTCCCAAAGAACATTACGAAAGTTTTCTAGCCAAAAGATATTCTTGGATGCTTGGAGATCTTTCCGAAAAAGATAAAGAACATCATTCCTTATTTCAATCTTTTGGGATCTCTCCCAAGTCCAATTCCATTGCTTGGGATTTAGGAGCTGGAAGCGGGATCCAATCTATTCCGTTAGAAGACTTGGGCTTTCGAGTTTTAGCAATCGACTTCAACCAAGAACTCTTAGATGAAATTCCCGCACGAAAGCCGGGAACTCTTATCCAAACTAAGATCGCCGACATCAGATCTACTGAGTTGTACAAAGGAGAAGCTCCCGAAATTCTACTCTGCATGGGAGACACCATTACACATTTAGAATCCGAAAAAGAATGGGAAGCGCTAGTCGAACTCTGGTCTTCCTTTTTGAAACCGGGAAGTCTATTATTTTTAGGTTATAGAGATCTGAGCTATGGAACCCCGGGAGAAAAAACCGGATTCGTAGTGAGGGCCGAAGAATCCCAGATCTTTTCCTGCATTCTTTCCTTTGGAAAGGAAAAGACGGAGGTCACCGATGTATTCCATTATAAAAATGAGAATCATTGGGATATGGCCATGAGTTCGTATAACAAATTAGTGCTTCCTATCGATAGAATATTACAAACTCTTTCTATTCATAAATTCGAACTGCAAAAACAGGATGAGAAAAGAGGAATGCGCTTCCTTCTTCTGAAACGAACTTAAAGGACCCTTTTCATTCGATCTAGTTCCCTTCTTCCTCAATTTTTAAGAAGCGGTTTTTAGGAAAAACCATTCGACAACGAAATTGAGACTAGGAATCTGTATGTATCCTTGCACGGGACTCCTCCATGATCGATAAACTGATACGTATCTCCATCAAAAGCAGGATCATCGTTCTGATCTTGACCGGACTCATTACCATTGTGGGTCTTTATAACGCGTATCAACTCTCCATCGATGCCATTCCGGATATTACCAACGTGCAAGTTTCCGTGGTGACTCAATCTCCAGGACTCTCTCCTGTAGAGGTGGAGCAATTCATTACCTTTCCGATTGAAATGGAACTCACAGGCGTTCCTCACGTGACTGAGATCCGTTCTATTTCTAGAACCGGCGTGAGTAGCGTAACTGTCATCTTCAAGGATGGCACTGATATCTATTTTGCAAGGCAGCTTATCAATGAGAGATTGAGAGCGGCAGAGGCAGTCATTCCTAAGGGATATGGCTCTCCTGAACTTTCTCCTATTGCTACCGGTCTTGGGGATATTTACGAGTTCGTTCTTACAAGCGACAGACATACTCCCGAAGAACTCAGGACTTATATGGAATGGGAACTTGCGAGAGAGATCAAGTCCACCGAAGGGATCATCGACGTAAACATTATCGGCGGGGATGCAAGACAATACCAGATCAAGATCGATCCTCAAAGATTAGCAGTTCATAATATTACACTTTCCCAACTTTGTGAAAAATTGGAGAGCTCCAATCAAAACACCGGAGGCGGCTATATCTCCAAAGGCTCTGAACAGATCGTAATCCGAGGAGAGAGCCAATTCAAAACAGTAGAAGAAATACGTAACGTAGCTGTCAAAACCGAAAGAGACGGAGTTCCCCTTCTTCTCGGACAGATCGCAACTGTAGAAACAGGACCTGCACTTAGATTCGGGCTTATGACCAAGGACGCCAAGGGAGAAGTCGTCGGTGCCACTGCGATGATGCTCATGGGCCAAAACTCTTTGGAAGTCGTAAAAAGAGTGAAGGAAAAAATAGAAGTATTGCGATCCAGACTTCCCGAAGGAATGAAGATCGTCACCTTTTACGATCGTTCAGAATTCATCGGAAGAACGTTAGGAACCATCTTTACTAACTTAGCGGAAGCTGCAGTCCTAGTGATCATCGTTTTAATCTTCGCGCTCGGCACTGTTAAAGGTGCATTGCTAGTCAGCTTAGCCATTCCGATCCCTATGCTTGCGGCTACTATTTTCATGAGAATGTTCGGCATCGTCGGAAATCTAATGTCTCTTGGAGCCTTGGACTTCGGACTTTTAGTCGATGGAACGATCGTAATGCTCGAATCCGTACTCCATGGTTTCATTCTAAAAAAAGCATTCTACGAATTACAAAATTCTCAAGAAGATAGAAAGCTTGCCGCGGAGCAAATCATCACCGAAGCCTGCGTGCGTGTTGCAAGAGCTGCCACCTTCTCCGTAGGAATTATTCTACTCGTGTATCTTCCCCTCATGACCTTAGAAGGTGTAGAAGGAAGAATGTTCCAACCGATGGCCATGACAGTTGCGATCTCTCTCGCAATGGCACTTCTGTTCTCTCTTACCACATTTCCGGCAGCGGTCAGTATTCTTTTCCAAAAGCCGATCTTCCACCATAGTAAGTTCTGGGATAAGGCAGAAGAAAAATATCTACAACTCTTGCATTTCGGAATGGCGAACAAACAGCTTTTCTTAAGAGCAGGCCTCGGAGTATTTGCAGCTTCTTTAATATTAGGATCAACATTAGGATCCGAATTCTTACCTCGTATCGATGAGGGAGAATTCGCAATCGATATCAAACGTCTCCCTTCTACTTCTATCAATTATTCCAGAGATACGAATACCGAAATGGAGAAGGTAATCGCTCAATTCCCTGAAGCAGTGAGCATCGTGAGCAAGATGGGAAGAGGAGAATCCGCAGCAGAACCCATTGGCACCGAAGAAGGAGAGACGATGGTCAAGCTCTCTCCCCATAAGGAATGGGTGAGCGCTTCTTCTAGAGACGAACTCATGGACAAAATGAAGGATGCGATTTTGAAATCAGTACCTTCGAGCACTGTTTCTCTCTCTCAGCCGATCGAGAACAGAGTGAATGCACTTCTTTCGGGCTCCAAAGCAGACGTTGTGATCAAGATCTACGGAGATGATCTGCAAACATTGAAGGACACTGCTGCAAAATTCGCAGAAAGAATCCGCAAGGTCCCAGGCGCTGCCGACTTAAGAGTGCAAAGAGTATTAGGACTTCCTTTAATACAGATCAAAGCAGACAGACAGAAAATGGCCCGCTACGGAGTGGAGTCCGAAGAGATACTTACCACAGTCGAATCCTTACGAATCGGAAGAAGGGCCGGCAAAGTATTCGAAGGATTCAAACGCTTCGACCTGGTTGTTCGCTTGCAGCTCGACGTTTCCGATCTGGATAAATTAGAAAATATACCGGTTATGACATCGGGAGGATTTACGATCCCTCTCGGACAGGTTGCTTCCATAGAATTCGTAGAAGGACCTGCAGCTATCTACAGAGAATCCCTGAAACGCAGGATCATGGTAGAAGCGAACGTACGAGGAAGAGACTTAGTAGGTTTCGTAAACGAGGCACAAAAAGTCACAGAAGACATAGAGAAAAATCTTCCAGAAGGATATAGAACGGACTGGGGAGGACAGTTCGAGAACTTCCAAAGAGCAAAGAACAGATTACTCTTAGTAGTCCCGATTGCACTCGCAATCATATTCGTCATGCTCATCGCAGCTTTCGGGAACGTGTATTACGCAGCTGGAGTGTTCATCGTAGTGCCTCTTGCAGTGGCAGGAGGAATTATCGGACTTGTGATCCGAGGTCTTCCGTTTAGTATTCCTGCAGGTGTAGGATTTATTGCAGTGAGCGGTATCGCGGTATTGAACGGTGTCGTTTATGCTTCCACATTAAAAGAAGAGTTAGCAAAAGGAGTAGTGATCTCTAAGGCAGTGATCTCTGCCGGATTGCAATCCCTTCGTCCGGTAATGACTACTGAGATCATTGCGGCAGTGGGATTCATTCCGATGGCAATTTCCACAATGGCGGGCGCGGAAGTGCAAAGACCATTAGCTACAGTCGTTATCTTCGGGGTCATAGTAGCAACTGTGCTTTCTAGGGTACTTCTTCCGATCGTGATGGAGTTCCTTCTGAATATCTACCAACACCAAGAGAGAAGAAAGGACGCTCTGAAAAGAAAATTAGAAGCAGAGTTCCAAGCATCCAGAGTGCAAGAAAGGATCTCCGAGCCTGCACAGCCAGTCCAAGAAATCTCTTGGGATTCGGAGGAGATCGCAGAGGAAGAAGAAGTTAAAAATTTCTTCTCTAAATCCAAACGCACTAAGAACGGCTTAAAGAAAAAGACAAAACGTTAAGAATTATTTCTTTTCCTTTAAGCCTACGATCAAGGCTCGGATAACGCTTTTCAAAAGATCAATCCGATCCTCGGAGATCTTTTCGAATACGATACGAGGATGATGGAACGAAAGAGTTCCTTCGAATAATATCTTTGCGCCATTCTCTGGAGTATTACAAAAAAATAATCCGTTTTTGATCCCGTCGCCTACAATCCTCTCCAACTGATCATACATTGTCTTGATATGCTTTTGAACGAATGGTCTAGTCTTTTCTGCGGACATATTGAATGCGGAAAAGATCCTAGGGTCGGATTGCACCTTTTCCCGTTTCATTTTATGGAGAACCACAAACCATTCTTCTATTTTTTGTTCTAAAGGTAAATTGCGGGAAGTGACTTCTTCTAAAGTGGTATCGATCCGATCCAACCATCTTCTGGAAATAGAATCGAGCAACGCTTCCTTGTCGGTGAAATGTTTATAGAGTGCTGCGTGGCTTACGTTTAAGGTCCGAGCCACATCGGTTAACTTCAGACGCTCGACACCGTTTCGACGAATTTCGGCTTCGGCGGCATCGAGCACTTTCTCTTGCAGTTCTTCCGGTTTCAGACCTGTCTTAGGCATTCGTTCATTTAACTACGAGCTGCATCCCATGGGCAGGATATCTGTCTCCTTGGAAGGTTCCTTCGGGGAATGTCGCGTCCAGAGTCTCGATTTCTTCTGCGCTCAGCTTCACTGACTGCGCTTCCAAATTCTCTTGCAGACTCGCTCTTCTCGTAGAACCGATCAGAGGAACGATATCATTTCCCTTGTGGAGGACCCAAGCAATTGCGAGTTGAGCAGTACTACAACCCTTCTTCTTGGCAAGCTCTTGAAGCAGACTCACACGTTCTAAATTCGCTTCAAGGTTTTTTCCCTGAAAGCGAGGAGAATTGGCCCTAAAATCCGCGACTCCCAACTTAGTCTCGATGGTTCCGGTAAGAAGCCCCCTTCCCACCACTCCATAAGCAACGACGCTGACCCCGAGCTCTCTCGCAGTCTGCAGGAGTTCCTTCTCGATTACACGTGTCGCCAGAGAATATTCTACTTCTAGAGCGGTGACCGGATACACCTTATGAGCCCTTCTCAAATTTTCAGGAGAAGCCTCGGAGAGTCCGAGATAACGCACCTTTCCCTCCCTGATCAGCTCCGCTACTGCGCCAACCGTATCTTCGATGGGAACATTCGGATCCACACGAGAAGGTTGGTAAATATCGATCACATCTGTTCCCAATCTGGTTAGGGTATGGGCCGCAAAATTCTTCACAGAAGAAGGTCGTGCGTCGTATCCGATAAAATCTCCCGAAGGAGTTCGAAGCGCTCCGAATTTCACGCTGATCAAAGGCTTATCTGGTCTGGTCTTGAGAGCCTCGGAGATCAAAAGCTCATTGTGACCGATTCCGTAAAAATCTCCCGTGTTCAGGAAATTCACCCCTGCGTCCAAGGCAGCATGGATCGTAGCTATGGATTCCTTTCGATCCCTCGTTTCCTTGGTGCCGTAGAAGTCTGACATTCCCATACAGCCCAGGCTGAGCTCGGATACCATGGGGCCATTCTTACCTAGTTTTCGTAATTGCATTTGGAAACCTCCATTTAGTTTCAAATTATATATATTGTAATTTGTAACTAAACGCAAGTACTTTTTGTAGGATCTCCTACGGAGGGAGTTCCTACACCCCCCAGAATATCCCAGATACGAGACATAACTAGCGAATTATGTCCGAAATTTGCTTTCCGCTTTTAGTCCGAATTCCAAGTTAGTGCTCCGGAGTAGCCAAACCCCTATGGAAAGCCAGAAACCCATTGTCCAACTTCTAGACGCAACGAAAGAGCCATTCAATCTCGCGATCGCTTCTGCGAGAACCTGCTACTCTTCCAAAGGGGTGCTCTTGCCGGAGGACATGGTCCGCACGGAGAAGTCTCTGGAGATCCGAGACAAGGTTGCCAAGTCCACGAAAAAGGCAGGCCACCTAACAACCCGTCAGCATCCTCATTTTATTTTTACCTTGGACAAGGTGTCCCGCCAATTCGTTTGGTCCTTTCTTCATTCTCATCCTTATTATAATTCCGAACAAGTGAGCCAAAGATATGTGGAAGTGAAGAAGGAGAATTATTATATTCCCCCTTCTCTTAGCGGCGAGCAGAAGGAATTGTATTTGGAAGCGATCGAATATGCGTCTAACGCGTATTTCGAATATGTGGAGCTATTGCATCCTTTCATCCAAGACGAGTATTTCCTGGTCTATAAGGCGAGAGCGAGTTATCCGGAAAAATGGCAGCAACCGATCAAGAAGAAATGCTTAGAAGTGGCACGTTACCTTCTTCCTTTGGGAACATTTACCTACTTATATCATACTGTTAACGGTCTTACCCTGCATAGATACCATCGATTGATGAACTCCTTCGATGTCCCTGAAGAGCAACGCCTCGTAGTCGAAGCAATGATCGAAAAAGTAAGAGAAGTAGATCCTCTCTATGTAGATGAGATGGACGATCCGATTCCTTTGGAAGAAACTGCAGAGTATCAATTCTTTCATGAATTCTATAAGGACGGTTCTTCCGAATTTAGACCGGAGGCGGCCAAGAATTTCGTGCGTGAATTTGATGAGGATATAGATACACGTTATTCTCGCTTGGCTTCTTATTCCTCCAGTGGCCCGGAAGTCTTGGCATCCGCTGTTCGTTCCGTTATTGGAGCAACCAAATCGGCCTTAAACGACGAGGAAGCGATCCGATTAGTTCTGGATCCATCTAAGAACAAGCATTTGACTTCTACTCTGAATGAAACAACCATGAGTCCACTTGCAAGAGCCATGTTCAATGTGCATTATTCCTTTAAAAAGAGGATCTCACATACAGCGGACAGCCAAGACCAGAGACACAGAATGGTCCCAGGTGCAAGGCCGGTACTCATGTCTCAGTATACCGGAATGCCGGATTATATCGTTCCGAAAGTAGTATTAAAATATTCTCAATTAGAAGAAACATATAGAAGAAAGATGGACGGCATCTTCAAGAACCTGAATCGCTTCTTAGAAGCCGGCGGAAAACCGGAATATGCTTCTTATCTTCTTCCGAATGCATTCCCAATTCGCTTTTATGAAGGCGGGGATCTATTGAACCTGCACCATAAATGGAGAGCCCGCACCTGTTACAACGCTCAGGAAGAGATCTTTCAGGCTTCTATCAATGAGCTTACGGATCTAAGCAAAGTCCATCCTCAGATCGCGAAATGGATCAAAGCGCCTTGCTGGATCCGCCTGCAAGGAGATGTAAAGCCTTACTGCCCGGAAGGAGATCATTACTGCGGAACTCAAGTGTGGAAAAGAGAATTAAGTGAGTACGATAGGACCTTATAATCCTATTGAGCATCAATTCTTAGCACCCTTCCATTATAATCTACGATATACACTTCTCCGTTTGCATCCTCTCCAAAAGAAGGAAGCGGAGAGTGAAATCCCATCTCCTGGGTATGCTCTATGATATTGTCTATTTTGGTTCCGTCCCAAATTAGGGACCAAACCCTTTGGTTTATAAAGTCTCCGTAGAAATATCTTCCTGCATAATCTGGCAGATTAGTTCCTCGATACACATATCCACCGGTGATTGCCTTTCCTGAAAAATGACTGTATTCTAATTGAGGCAAAGTAATTCCAGTTACGGAACATCCGACAGAAGGACTAAAACAATGCTTCGCTTCGGTGATCTTCCATCCGTAGTTTTTCAATCCTTGTCCCGAAGTTTCTATATTCAATTCTTCGTATAGATTCTGCCCAACATCTGCGATGTACAGATCGCCCGAACTTCTATCAAAACTGAATCTCCAAGGATTTCGGAGTCCCCAATCCCAAATATGAGGATTCTCAGAACCGGTGGCAGGTCTGTTTCCGGGAGCTGGAGTCGGATAGGAATCCACATCTATCCTTAGGATCTTTCCGAGTGAGGATTCCACATTCTGCGCATTGCCATTCGGATCACCTGCGCCTCCTCCATCTCCAGTTGCAATGTACAAGAATCCGTCCGGACCGAATGCGATCATTCCACCGTTATGATTTGCAAACGGTTTAGAAATATTGAATACTTCTTTTACAGGAGAAGGATCCGCTTGGTCTTGATCTCCTGCAGAGCGCGAATATTCTGCAAGCACGATGGCCCCATCCGACTTGCGAGTATAATCCACCCAAAATCTTCCGTTAGAAGAATAACTGGGATGAAAGGCCAGTCCGAGTAACCCTCTCTCTCCGGAGTAATCAATGAGATCCGTTCCTTCCGATCCAATGTCCAAGAAAGGAGTCGATAACAGAGCTCCATTCTTAATCAGTCGAATCTTTCCGCCCTGCTCCACCACGAAGAGTCTGCTCGTATCTCCATTAGGAGCTCCTACAAAAAGTGGGGCATTGAAACCGGAAGCGATCTCAGTAGTCTTAAGGCAAGAAGGAACCCTGGATTCAGAGCACTTGCTTTCTCCCAAGAAGAGCAGAGGAAGCAGGGAAGAATTCGCTGGAGGTTTACATTCGAGTAAAAGAACAGCGAATAAAAATCCGATGGGTAAAAATCGACTTTTCTGAAACCTGAAGACCATTCGTGTTCTCATCTTACTCTCTCTTTTAATAAAAACAAATCCAAGCATCCATGATTTGCGCATATCCGGATGAAAAAGGCTATCTGCTTTAAAAAAGAAGAGACTGGAAAGATTCCATTCGAATACACTTTACCCATGACCGCTCAAACTTCTTCCAGACATGCAGAATTAGTCAAGTATAGACGCTTCATCCATAAACATCCGGAATTAAAATACGAAGAAAAGGGAACGGCCGACTTTGTGGCAGCCCATTTACGCTCTTTAGGATACTCTTTCCAAGAAGGGATCGCTAAGACTGGGATCGCATGTCTGATCGATTCAGGTTTGCCGGGCAAAACATTACTCGTTCGAGCGGACATGGACGCACTTCCCATTGTGGAAGAAAACAAAGTAGATTACGCGTCTGTTCATAGCGGGGTCATGCATGCCTGCGGTCATGATGCTCATACTTCCGTTCTAATGGGTTTGGCCTCCGAACTAAAAGAAGATATCAAATCGATCGTCCCAAAAGGCAGAGTATTATTAGTCTTTCAACCCGCTGAGGAGGGAGGACAAGGCGCCGACAAAATGATCGAAGAAGGTATATTAGAAAAATACAATGTATCCGCTGCGCTTGCTCTTCATGTTTGGAATCATATTCCTGTAGGAAAGGTAGGAGTCGTAGACGGCCCGATGATGGCTGCAGTCGACGAATTCCAGATCACTGTCCAAGGAGTGAGTGGGCATGGAGCAATGCCGCAACATACTGTGGATCCCATCTTAGTCGGGGCCCATATCGTGACAGCTCTCCAAAGCATAGTATCCCGAAATACGGATCCTCTGGATTCTTGTGTGGTCACAGTAGGCGCATTTCATTCAGGCCACGCATTCAATGTGATTTCTGAGACGGCAGAATTGAAAGGAACCATTCGCACATTCACAAAGGAAATGTTCGATAAGGCTCCCGAACTTTTCAAAAGAGTAGTCGAGAATACTGCAGCGGCATTCGGAGCCAAGGCAATCATCCAATACGAAAGAACGAACGCTCCTACAATCAATCATCCTGGAATGGCAAACCTAGTCAGAAGAGCCTCTCAGAATATCCTAGGACCAGATTCGGTTACAGAAGAACATGCAAAGACAATGGGCGGAGAAGACTTTTCTGCATTTCTCATGAAAGTTCCCGGTTGCTATTTCTTTGTAGGTTCCATGAACGAAGAGAAGGGATTTGTACATCCTCATCATAGTTCCAAGTTTGATCTAGATGAAAACTCCCTTCCCATCGGACTCTCTGTGATGAAAGAAGCAATCCGTATCTATTTAGAAGAAAATTAAGCTCCCTTCGGCAAAAGACTTCCCTTTCCTATAGGGAAGTCTTTTATCTTTTCTTCTAAATTTTTCTCTTCTTCGCTTTTCTCTTCCAAGAATTCTGTCTTGATCTTGTCGGAACGAAATCCTGAAGTTTCCTTCCATTCTGCATACAAAATAGAAGACAAGAAACTGCTTACGGACACGCTAAATCCTCTGGCAAAACTCTGGGCCTCCCAATAATCGAATCCCAGTACTTTCACTCTTTTACGTGAATCCTCTACATGTACTTTATCGAATTTTAATGCAGAGATTTTACCGAAGCGTTTCCTTCTCCTAAAACTTCCCACGATATATTTGAGTATCTTCTTAGGTTCACCGAAGGCTTGGATAGAATCTTTCCAGGCTTGTTCGCATTCTTCTGGCATCCTCCAATCAATTTGGATCATGCCCTTCTCTTCTTGCTCGTTGGTTGAGAATTTTTCTCTCATATTTCCTCCATTTTACGAAGTGCATGGAAGATAGGAGAACTTCTTCTCACAATCAGAAATAGAATAGAATATTAAAATTTTTGCAAATATTACGCGATAAGCCAAAGAACGGGCTTAGAGCATAAATTTTAGAGACTTAATATAGAAAAGGCTTTGGTCTTAAATCAAACCGGATGCGTATTGTAAGCGACAAAAGAGCCTGCTTCGGCTTTAGCTTCTCATCGCCTCTATATCATCCACTTCTTTAGCGATCATAGAAGTTAAGACCACAGGAGAATTTCCGTTCACAAGAATATCATCTTCTATCCTTACGCCTATCCCACGAAATCCGGCAGGTATAGTTTCATCTGTAGGATCAAAATATAAGCCAGGCTCCACGGTCACGACAAGTCCGTCTTTCATCGGCTTACTCTTTCCATTCTCGAAGTATCTTCCCACATCGTGCACGTCCATTCCTAGATAGTGACCAGTTCGATGCATATAGAATCTACGATATTCTCCCTTCTCGATCACTTCGGCAGCGGTACCTTTCAAAAGCTTGAGATCCAAGAGACCAAGTACTAGATTATGGATCGTCTTTTCATGAACGAAATTAAATTCTACTCCTGCCTTTGTCTCTTCGATCGCTCTTTTCTGCGCATCCAGAACGAGTTCGTAGATTGTCCTTTGCTCGGCAGTGAATTTCTTTCCGGAAGGGAAAACGCGAGTAACGTCTGCAGTATAATAATCCTTCTCCGCTCCGCTATCAACGAGAATTGCCTCGTTCTCTCCTATCTTTGCTCGATTCGTAGTGTAATGTAGAATCGTAGCATTCTTTCCTGCTGCAACGATATGACCGTAGCCTCCACCCCAGGCGCCGTGTTTTAAATATTCGGATTCCAGAATGGACTCTAATTCAAACTCGTACATCCCTACTCGAGTTTCTCTAAACAATCTTTCGTGACCTAAAGCTGTAATGCGAGAAGACTCTTTTAACTTTTCAATCTCTTCGGGAGTCTTGAACATTCTCATTTCATGTAGAAAGTTCGGGATCTCCCATCTCTGAGGACCGAATTTTCCTTCTCTCAATCTGAGATTCAAGGTGCTAATCAACTCTAAGAGTTTTGCATCCCTCTCCTTGTCCTTTCCAAAAAAATGATAGAGAGTGAATTGATTCGTTAAGATCTGATGGATCCTTGCATCCCATTCTTCCAAAGAGAAGCTCTCATCGAGTTCTAATCTATTTTTGATCTCGTCCTTGCCCAAACGAATGCCGGTCCAGATTTCTCTTTCCTTGTCTTTCGGAAGTGCAAAGTGAGCCGAATAATCTCGTCTCAGAACAAGGATCCCGTCCTCTTCTTCGATGCCTGTCAGATAATAGTAATCGGAATCTTGTCGGAACTTATACTCTACGTCTCTGTTCCGAATTCTTTGAGGAGCTGCAAAAAGGAGTAAGACCTCGGATTCCTTCAATAGGTCTTGGACATTACGAATGCGTTTGCGAAAAATACTTTGGTCCATGTTTATCCTTTTATTAGACGGATCGCCTCTCTAACCATAGCATCCGTATCTTGTTCCAACATACAACGAAAATGTTTTTTAGGACAGACCCTTCCCCCATGAATTCCACAAGGACGGCAGTCTAGTCCGTAGATCTCGGAAATAAATATTTTATCGGCAAGAGGTGTATAACCGAATGCGGGAATCGTTGCGCCGAACGCCGCCAAAGTAGGAGTATTAAAAGAAGAAGCAAAATGAATAGGAGAAGAATCGTTAGTCACAAGTAGAGCCGCCTGGCTCATTAAATAGCTCATCTCCGGAAGACTAGTCTTTCCCGCGAGATTGATCCCGAACCCTTGCCCCACCTCTTCACAAAGAGGAATATCTCCCTTTCCACCGGTGAGAACAATTTTGTATCCGGTCTTCTCCGCAAGCTCTGAACCGATGGTCCTAAACTTTTCCGCAGGCATGCGTTTCGTTTCCCAAACAGAAGAAGGAGCTAGAAGAATAAACTTCCCCTTTTCCAATCCATGCTTTTTCATTTCAGCTTGGATGCCGACCACAGATTCAGGTTTCCAGAATAGTTCAGGTTTTCTAGATACATTCTTCCGTTCTTCTTCCGTATAAAGAAGAGACAAAAGTTTATCCACTTCATGAGGACCGAGTATCGGTCTCTGTCTTCGATCATTTAGTAAGAAAGAAAATCCAGCGCTCTTATATCCGATCCGGATCCGAGCACCACTCATCCAAGCGATAATAGAAGAACGAAAAGAAAAATGAGGACTGATACAAAGAGTAAATTTACGTTTTCGGATTGCTTGGCAGAAATTCCAAAATCCAAAGAGAGAAGATTTGATCTGCTTCTTGTCCAAAGGGATGATCTCATCTATCCAAGGATTGGCCTCTAAGACAGATTCGGTTCCCTTGTTTACGATCACAGTCATCTTTGAATTCGGATACTTCTTCTTAATTTCTCTGAACAAAGGAGTAGTTAAGATGAGATCTCCTAAAAAGGCGGTTTGGATGACTAGAATATTCTCTTTCTGATTCATTCTTTTGCCTCTAAGATCGTAGCAAAATTATTCACTCCCAAGCCTCCGATAGAAAGAGAGAGTGCAGTGTTTGCAGAATTCGACTGTAAATAATTGGAAAGTTCCGCCACTTGTGCGAGACCCGAAACTCCAACAGGATGTCCTCTGGTTTTCAAACCTCCCGAAGGATTGATCGGGAGTCTTCCTCTCTTATCCGTGATGCCTTCAGCGACTGCTGCTAATGACTTACCTTGTTCAAAGAGCCCCGAGTCTTCGGCCGCTATGATCTCGAAGATAGTAAATGCATCGTGCAGTTCCGCAACCTGAATATCCTTTGCAGTCTTTCCAGATTCTTGGTATGCCTGTTGGAATGCCATTTTAGAAGCAGGAAAGCTTAGGCCCCCGGGAGTTCCATTGACCTGACCTAGGCCGAAACCTGTGCCGGAGATAAATACTTTTTTGTTTCCCTTCTTCAAGCGGGAAGAATCTGACTCTAACAATAACCCGCAGGCCCCGTCAGACAGAGGAGATATATCATATAAACAGAATGGACTAGAAAACATGGGAGAAGAGAAATATTCCTCTTCATTTAAGTTTTTTTGAATATGCGCGATCGGATTCTCCAAACCGTTATCATGCAATTTTTTTGATAAACGGAAGAGATCCTTTCTAGTATATCCGAAATCCTTTAAGTATCTAGTAGCAGTCAGAGCCCCGCCCTGGGCCATAGACATTGCCAAGGACCTCTGCTGAGAAGAAAGCACAGAGCCAAGTAGTAGATTATTTTCTTCTCTCGGAAGCTTGCTCATGACCTCGGTTGCAAGCACCATTCCTCTTTGGAACTTGCCGGACAATATCAAGAATCTTGCAAGATGCAATGCGGACGCCCCACTAGAAGAAGCGGTTTCGGATCGGATCGCGAATAAAGAAGGAAGTCCCAGATCCTCCTTGATCTTTGCAGGAAGAAAAATCTCTCCCGTATAACGTTCCGGGGCCATGGAACTGAAGACCAAGAACTCAGGATGGAACTCAGGATTCCTTTTAAGTAAATGATTCGCAGTCTCATACGAGAGCGACTGATAGTCAAAATCAGTCTTGCCGAATTTACTCAAATGAGAGTCCAGCACGTAGGCCAAGGTCATAATCCAACTAAGTTTTCATTTTAGAATTTAGGGCAAAGTCAAAAATAGGAATAGGAAAGGATTGAATTTTAGAAACTCGCTTTTCAAAATAGGCACTCTCGTTTATAGTGATCTCAGGTAGGAGAAACGACGTGAAAGGTAACCAAGAAGTCCTCGAAATCTTAGCGGAAGTACTCTCCGCCGAACTAACTGCGATCAATCAGTATTTTATTCATGCAAAGCTGAATAAAAACTGGGGTTACGACAAGCTCGCTAGTTACATGAAGAAAGAATCTATCGAAGAGATGAACCATGCGGACCAAGTCATAGAGCGCATTCTCTTCTTAGACGGAGTTCCCGATCTTCAAAGATACATGAAGATCAATGTGGGTAAGGATATTGAAAGCATCTTCAAGAACGACTTGGAGGTTGAATACCACGCAGTGGAACGTCTGAATCGCGGCATAGAGATCGCGACCAGAAATAAAGACAACGGCACACGTGAATTGCTCGAGAAGATCCTCGTTTCCGAGGAGGAGCATATCGACTGGCTCGAGGCCCAGCTAGAGATCATCAAAACCATAGGCGTCCAAAACTATTTGGCCCAACAACTTTCCTAGACATTGAACAAAAAGCCATTTAAGAAATCCCCTTCATCCGGATTCGGAAAGAAGGGGTCCGGCAACAAGTCCGGCTCATCATTCTCCAAACCGCAAAGACCGAAACGCTCTCCCCAAGGAGACGAAAGCGAATCCCCTAGGTCTGGCCGCTCTAAAGAAGAAGGCACTCGCAAACCTTATCGCACCGGAAACGATTCCGGCAGACCTTCCCCTTACAGAAATAGAGACGACCAAGATTCTTCTTCTCGTAGAGAAAGAGGACCAAAAAGAGAATACGGCAAGGGAAATGACCGCGACCAAGATCGCGGAAACAGAAGATCAGATTCTTCCGAACCAAGAAGACCTTATCAAAGAAGGAACGAATCAGAAGGTTCCGAAAATAAAAGACCGTTTCGAGATAAGAACGAACAAGATAGTTCAAGAGAGCGTAGACCTAAGAGAGATTTCGAGCGAGGCGAGAAAAGACCGAGCAGAGACTTCGATAGAGGAAACGATCGAGACCAAGGACGCGGAAATAGAAGGTCCGAATCTTCCGAAACCAGAAGACCGCATCGAAGCAGAAGCGAATCAGAAGGTTCCGACGAACGCAGACCAAGAAGAGACTTCGAACGCGGAGAAAAAAAGCCATATCAATCTCGTGGTGACCAAGACCGCGGAAACAGAAAGCCCTACTCTTCGAGAGAAGGTAGGTCGGATGAGAGAAGACCTTATTCATCAAGAGAAGGTAGACCCGAAGGTAGAAAACCATACTCTTCTCGCGAAGGCGGATCCGGAGATAGAAAGCCATACTCGTCTCGAGAAGGCGGATCCGGAGATAGAAAGCCATACTCGTCTCGAGAAGGAAGATCGGATGATAGAAAACCGTATTCATCTCGCGAAGGTAGATCCGAAGACAGAAAACCGTATTCATCCAGAGAAGGCAGACCCGAAGGTAGAAAACCATACTCTTCTCGCGAAGGTGGATCCGGAGATAGAAAGCCATACTCTTCTCGCGAAGGCAGATCGGATGAAAGACGACCTTATTCTTCCGATAGAGAACAATCTTCCTTTTCCAGAGAAAGAAAAGGTCCAAGAGGCGCTGGAGAATTTTCCGGACGTTCGGGAAGAGGCGGCGACCAAGGAAAACCTTTTCGATCGAAAGGCAAACCAGGTTTCGAAAGAGAATCTTATTCCAGATTCGAAGAAGATTCTCATAGAGAAGGAATTCGTGCAGGCTGGCAATCCGCCAAATTATCGTTAAGCGAATTCGATAGACCGGAAGCTCTTATATATCACGCATCTTGCGGAGATGGACTCTCCTTCCTTCTTACAGAAGAAGTAAAAGAAGCGGGACTGGAACTAGTATCCGAAAATCGAGGCGGAGTCTACTTCAAAGGGCCCGCTAAGAAAGTACGGGATTTTTGTTTAAGCTCTGGGATTGCCTCGGGGATCAGCTTCGAACTTTCCTCTTGGAAGGATATACAAGGACCGGACGATCTGTACGAGGTCGCGGCAATGTTCCCGTTCGAGAAGTTACTTTCTCCTAAGACTAAATTCAGAATAGACGCGACCACGAAAGACAATCTGACCGATTCACGTTACGCGACATACAGACTAAAGGACGCTATCTTTGATCGATTCCGAGCCCAAGGCCTGGAATTGCCGGAAGCGGACAGAGAAGAGCCAGAAGTATTATTCTATCTACGTTCTCGTACGGACCATGTGAAATTATTCTTGGCACTTCACCCTCAGCCTCTCCAAAGAAGAGGACATGGAAGAGAGGGAGGAGAGGCTCCGCTTAGAGAAACATTAGCTCAGGCCCTTCTTCGTTTCTCCGGATGGAAAGTGGGAGAAAAACTTTACGATCCATTCTGCGGTTCAGGCACTCTACTTATCGAAGCGGCACTCAGAATGAGAAACGGCGGTTGGGTAAATTACAAAAGCCTTTCTAGATCCAGCATATTTACTAGATTATTCGGACCTTGCAAAGCTAAAGAAGAATGGGAATCCAAAGGAGAAGTCCTATTGTTCGGCTCGGACATTTCAGAAGAAGCAATTGCACTCGCTAAGAAGAATGCAAAGGAAGCTGGGGTTGCCGATCTGATCCAATGGACTGTCGCTTCTGCAGAAGAGCCTTCGGAAGATTTCGAATTCAAACAAGGCAAGATAGTCACGAATCCTCCTTATGGAGTCCGAATCGGAGATAGAGAATCTGCTTCGGAACTCTATGCGAGCTGGGGCGAATCCTTGAAGAAGAATTTTCAAGGCTCTTATATCTCCATAGTTGCTGGAGATCCTTCTCTCTTAGGCTATCTAAAACTGAAATCCGATAAGGAACAGTCAGTTACGATCGCCAAGTTGAAAGGAAAATTAGTTGCCTACCAGATCGACTGAACGAGAATCCCGGGAGAGATGAACCACCAGGAGATCCTCCTAAAACTCTTAGAAGTTACCGAGAATTCCAAGGATAGCTTTCAGTTCTTAAAACTGTTTCGCTCCTTGGAACCGGAGAAGTTTGCGGTGATCCATGCTAGTTCCGAGACACTGACCGAGTCAGCGGAAGCTTTCTTATACAATCTTAAGCTATTACAAAAACTGCAATTGTTCCCTGTCGTAGTCTTAGAGAAGGACGGAGTCTCTTATGCAAATCTATTCTATCGCTCCCCTTCTTCTAAGATCAGCCTAGAGTCCATCAAGGATTCCATGACGGAGGAAGAAAGTCTTCCTGGCTCCAGAAATCTTCCTGCAAAATGGTTCCGAAACCCGAGCCAGGCTTTGGATTCGGTTCGATCTTCCTTAAAAGAAAAAAAGATCCCAGTCTTTGTAACAGACCAAGGAGGAGCGGAGATATATCCTTATTTAGGAAATCTTTGCAAGGAACTTAAGACAAAGAAACTTATCCTTCTTACTGCGAGAAGCGGTTTACATACATTAGAAAATAAGAAAATATCAATATTGGATTTCGAATCCGAGGAAAAACTCGGTGATGAAGACGAGGAACTATTCCAGGAATGCAAAAAGATATTCTCTCTCTCAAGTGATCCAAACTTACAGATAGCGATCACTTCTGCTCCCGGATTATTAAAGGAATTATTTACCATCAAGGGAAGCGGGACCCTTGTCAGAAAAAAGAATAAGATCGAATATCATTCTGATTTTTCAAGCTTAGACCAAACCAGATTAAACCTTTTGATCGAAGATTCCTTTGGAAGAGGATTGAAAGGAGGATTCTGGGAGAAGCAATTCTCAGGCATAGTTCTCGAATCCGAATACAAAGGCTGCGCTCTCTTGCAGAACACTCCTTGGGGAACCTTTCTCTCCAAATTTGCGGTGAACGAAATTGCAAGAGGAGAAGGTGTAGGCCGAGATATCTGGGACGAAATGAGAAAAAAGGCTCCGGTCCTTTTTTGGAGAGCAAGAGCAGAAAACACTATCTCCAAATGGTATGCAAAAGAATGTAGCGGTCTTCAAAAAGAAGGCATCTGGATCTATTTCTGGATCGGTCTAAACGAGAAAGAGATCCCGGCAGTCTGCGATTTTCTTAGAAATCTTCCAGAAGACCTGGAGCCTAAAAAACAAAGCACAGTTCAGATATGAAACAAAATGTTTTTTTATATGATGGAGACTGCTCCTTCTGCTCCGACCTTGCATCAGGGCTTTCCAAAAAATCCTTAGACCAAGAGATCCGTTTTTTAAGTTTTCGTAATCTTTCTACGGAAGAATTAAAAGAGATCCACCCAAGCTTGGACAGATCTATCGCGCAAGGGAATGTGCAGTATGTGTTTGGAAATATGAGATATCCGGGATTCTTTGCGGTGCGAAGACTTTCTCATTCTCTTAGAGGTTGGAGATGGCTTTCTCCCCTTCTCTATTTGCCTCTTGTCCCAATCTTAGGAATGCTCGTAATGAGCCTTCTAAAAGCATTCAAAACAAGATCTTAATAGAGAACCTTGCCACTCACTCTCTGCAAGCCTTCGTAGAATACAAGTCTCGCATCCAAGGCCAATCGACTGCCTTCTCTCACTCTTTCCTGTTTTTCCGAATCGGTTGCCACTGATTCAATCAGACGAAACAATTTCTCCGCGTGAGATTCGTCCGCTTCCAGATTTACTTGGAAAAACTTTCCTTCTGGGAGAGGAACTCGAGTTTTTAGATCTCGATACGAGGCATACATTCTGGAATATTCCAATTTCAAGAGATATTCGTTTGCAGGCCCGAGTGCTCCGAGAGCGGCATAAAAATCGGTAGTAGTGATCTTCTTCATTAAAGAAAGATAATTTTCAGTTTCGGAAAGAAGGTCTTGGTCAGTTGCAACTTCTCCCATTTCAGAGAGAAATTTTCGTAGGATGGAAACATGGGAATCTTCTTCTTTTCCTTCTCCTAATTCTTCCCAAATATTATGCACGAGTACAATCTTAGAAGGAACATGATCTGTCAAAGATGCGGTATTTAAGAACCAATTCACGAAGGCGACTGAAACGAAATATTCCTGCTTGAGCCAAAGCAATAGATCGGATCTCTCCATTCTTTCTTCTTTTTCTTCTAACCAAGAATTAGAAGTAAGAACAGGATGCTCGGTAACTTGGAGGATTAATTCTTCTCTAAAAGCGTTCATCTGGAATATCGCCCCGTTTCTTTTTCTATTTTTTGTTTGGAATAGGAAAACCTTTCCGTAGTGAAATCTTCTCTAGCGATCATTAATAATTCAGAAAGTAATTTTGAATAGGATCCGAAGTCATGAGAGTAACAAATCGGATAACTGCTGTAATACGAAGAAAGTCCGGGAGTCAGATTCCATTCTAAGAAATTCGGATTTCCTTTCTTATCCGATTTCCAATCCAAACGGACAGCGCCCGAAGTTCCCACAAATTTGCATAATTCCAAAGAGGCTTCTTGCATATGAAGACTTCTCTCTTTGTCCAGATCGAAATGCAATTTTTCCGGCATGGAGAGTTTCGTCTTAGTGATCTCTCCGTAAATATCCTCGGTAGAATCTTGCAAATCGATTCTTGCCACGGAACTTACCTTGTAACCTAACTTGGCTGAACCGATCACCGCAAGAGTCCATTCTTCTCCCGGCAAATAAGATTCCCAGATCCAAGAAGAATGAGTTTGAAATTTAGATTCCAAAAAATCCTGCAAAGAAGAAGGGCCTAAGATCAGATTCTCTTCTCCGATTCCTAAACTAGAACCTTCGAACCTTGGCTTGATAAAAACAGGAAATTCCGATTCCAAAGGAAGTCGAGAGCCTTGGAAGCCTCTTGTCGCGAGAAACTTGCCGGAAGTCGATTGGAAGTCCGCGATCTTTGTAGTATCTTCGACAAGATTCGCATCCAAAATTCCCCAAGAGCCGGTTGGAACCCCAAGGGAAGAAGCGGTTAACTTGGAAAGATGTTTATCCAAACTCAGAGTTTGTGCGTAAGCATCCGATCCGGTATGAGGAAAGCCTGAGAATTCGGCAACTCCGGGCAACAATGCCTCCCTGTTTCTAGACTGGAATCCTTCTACCAAATGAAATAGAACAGGACGCTCTTGGAAAGAAAGGTTCGAAAATTCGGAGAGTCTTTGTAGTAACGTCGACGGAGATTCTATGATCTCCACCTTCTCTCCTAATTCTTCCAAACGGGAACGGATCTCTAAAACGGATTCCAAATCCTCCCATTCCTGAACATTTTTCTTCTCGAACTGAGGATCCTGGATATCTGCTACGATGATAACATTCGGATAAGAAGAAGACATTAAAATCCTTCCTCTTCAAGACGAAGCCCTCGAGTCACAGAATACAAATTCTCTCGGATCTTTTCCCAAGTTTCCAAATCCAGAGAAGGATAAAAATCATCATATTCACTTCCGACTGGCTCTGGGCTGAGATGATATGTTCCTCGAACTGCAGAACGAAACACGTGATTACGGCTATCTCTATGAAATCCGAGATACCAATTCGGGCTTAGAGTGATCTTTCCCCCACCACCAGGAAGATCGTTCACAAACTGAGGGATCCCCATTCCAGCGATCTTTCCCCTCATATATTCAATAATTTGAATGCCTTTTGCAAGAGGAGTTCGGAACCCGCGAGAACCTGGAATGAGTTCCGGATCATACATATAATACGCTCTGATCCTCATCTCCAACAGCTTTCGGTGCAATCGAAGCATGGATTCTCCGTCATCGTTAATTCCCTTCAGAATTACGGATTGGTTTCCTATACTGACTCCAGCCTTCAAGAGTTTAAGGATGGCTTCCTTGGCCTCAGTGGTGCATTCCTTCTCATGATTGAATTGAGTATTACAAAAAATTGATAATCGATCCGTATTATGCGACTCTATGATCTTACAAAGTTCATCCGTAATCCTCATAGGAAGAGTGACCGGGTTCCTGGTTCCCAACCTACAGATCTTTATATGAGGAATTCTTTCGAGATTTTCCAAGATCCAATCTAGCTTTGCATCCGAAAGATTCAAAGGATCTCCTCCGGAGATCACCACATCAGAGATCTCGCTATGATCTCGGATATATTCAAAACAACGCTCCAGGTCTTCGCTTTCCATTCTTTCGGAACTATCGGAGACCTTCCTTCCCCTCATGCAATGCCTGCAATACACGGAACATTCATGATTAGAAAAAAGTAATACTCGATCCGGATACATATGAGTAAGCCCTTTTACAGGAGAAAGATCCTCTTCGTGAAGGGGATCCATGGCTTCTTCGGGAGAAAAGAATGCCTCTTCTTGCCTAGGAACGATTATCTTGCGAATCGGACAGTTCTCATCATTCGGATCGGAAAGAGAAAGATAATAAGGAGTCGCTCCGACATTCAATCGAATGGTATCTTGGATACCCAGCTTCTCGGATTCAGTGAGATGAAAGTATTTATGTAAGTCCTGAGAACGGACCCGATTCCTGAGTTGGCTTTTATAGTCCTTCCAATCCAGAGAAGAATATAGATTCATTCTCTCTTGCTCGGGAGACTCTAAGCCCAGAACCCCTTCCTTCTTTACGATCTCTTCCATCCGGAACTCTTTTCCCATCCTCCTCTGTCGCCGGGGAAAATCAAGCGAAGGAAAAAAGGAATGCCCCGATTTCCCCTGACAAAAGGATGGTATTGCCAATGGATTGGAATCCTAAACGAATCCGTGCCCTCGCCTTCGATGTGGACGGAACCCTGTTTTCCTCTGAAGGAATCATACTCGAAACCTATGCGGAAGCGATCCGCAGATTCTCCATCAACTCCGGGATCCCGATCGAGGTCCCTGACCGAGAAAGGATCATGCTGGAAATCGGTAAACCTGTCAAAACCATCTTCTTGAACCTGGTTCCTCAACTCCAGGAATCCGAAAGAGATCAAATCTCCGATTCTGTTCTGGAACTTTTAGTGTCGAAGATACTACAAGGAGAAGGAGAATTCTATCCTAAGGTCACAGAGACGGTCACTTCCCTCAAGAATAAGGGCTATCAGATCCTGGCTGCCTCTAATGGAAGAAGACCCTACGTCGAAACCATTCTCAAAGTCGCGAACATTCTGCAATTATTCGATCCGGTAGTGGTCCTGGACAATTCAGAGATCAAGACCAAGCCGGATATCGTGGCAAAGTATCTGAAAGATTATTCTCTCTCACCAGACGAGATCCTTATGATCGGGGATAGAAGCTCAGACCACGAGGCTGCCAGAAAGAACCAGGTCCCATTCGCATTTTGCGCCTATGGCCACGCACCCGAGGGAGAAATCCCCGACTGGGAAGTCAGTCTGGCCCAATTAGAAGACCTAGACCGCCTATTCTAAGCCTTTTCTCCGAAAAAGAGAGAAGGCCCTTCACGCTTCGGCCGAAAATTACATTGTGCCCGAATCGGATAAACTCAAATCACTCTTGTATATCCTGACGGGAGCCCTATTCGTACTGGTCTTATTGGATAAGTCCACAGGAGGAGTCTCTTCTTCCGGCCAGCAAACAGAAGGATCTTCTTCTTCCTTCTTCTCTCATTTTAGAACTACCGGAAAGAATACTCCGCTTCCTCCGAACGCACAAAACCCGGGAAAACAATCCCATGAACAGATCATGGACCAGGCAGAGGACGAAATCCTGTCGGAGTTACTACAAAACGGAGACCACCCTTCCGACGAGACCTCCCAGGCAGATTCCTCCGATCCAGATGAACTCTTTATTCCTGTAGTAGATAATCCGAAAGAAACCAGGCCTAGCACATCAACTGCTGTCTCTAGACTGGATCATTCTCCAGGCGAAGTAAAACTCTATTATCTGAAATTCTTTGGAAAGGGAAACAAGAGCCACTCTAGACTTGTAGAAGTAAAACGAAAACATACGCAAGGTGATAAGGTGCTCTTTATCCTGAAGGAACTTACAAAAGGTCCTTTGGCAGAAGAAAAAAGCCAAGGAGTGCTGAATGCTCTTCCTTCCAAAATGGATTATTCTAAAGAGTATGCTGTGGAGAATGGGATCTTAAAACTTTCTCTCAGTCCTGAATTCGAAGCAGGAGCC
The DNA here is from genome assembly GCF_004770055.1 of Leptospira semungkisensis. Taxonomy (NCBI): domain Bacteria; kingdom Pseudomonadati; phylum Spirochaetota; class Leptospiria; order Leptospirales; family Leptospiraceae; genus Leptospira; species Leptospira semungkisensis. The sequence goes on from NZ_RQEP01000019.1 coordinate 667,706, forward strand.
GGTCCCGAACTTTTGAAAGATAGAGTGGATGAGATCTGCTATAGCCTCTTAGAAAACCTGAACCTAAAAGGGATCCGTCTCTATATCAATGGAAAGCAGGTTCGTTCGTTGGGAGGAGTGGGACTTCCTATCCCTGAAGTTTTGACAAAGAACCCGAGAAAGATAGCAATCCTCTAATCCGACTTCGGAGATAAAGGTTTGATACGACTACTTCTCTCTTTCCAAGTTCCTTATTTATCACTTGAGATATATATTTCCTTTCTTCTGCCAAAGACGACAATCTTTTAGCCAGAATTTTTTTCCTTATTTTTGATTCTTTCTTGCTCCGAGTAACGTTATATTCGATTCGTGGTCTTATTATGGAGATTATCCTTAGATGATCTTCCATGCGGAAATGAAAGCTAATGTTCAAGTGGTTCCCTGGCATAGACCGAAGAATCCGTCTTCTATCTAAACGGATCTTTTTCAATCGATATCCCCAAGGATTTTTAGAGACGAACTGGAGTGAAATCCGGCAATCCTTGGTAGCCCACTATTCCTTCTGTATCCTGATCAGTCTTTTCACTTGTTTTCTACCGGATTCACGCACATTCAACGGGGATTCGCTTATACTTCTTCAATCCAGTAGAGTTACGTTAATCGTTCTTTCTCTGATATTTCTCTGGAGACATGCACGCAAAAAGGATTGGGTCCCTAAAAAATTAGAATTCTACAAAGTTTGGACTTCCTCTACTTTACTCGTCTCCTTCTTTCCATTCTTGTATTTGGACAGGGCTCATTACGATATCTATCTTCATCAGGCCACCGCAATTCTTCTTAGTATGAACTTGCTCCTCTGGCTGACGACTACTACAGCTGTGGCAACTAACTTAGTATTCTGCCTGATGTTCTTTGGGATCTGCTATCTGGGGGAGTCCAAGGTAGAGTCCTTTAAGGAATTCCCTATTCTTCTCACCTATTTGTTTGTGGGAACCTTCGGGAATGTGGTCATGAATTATTGGAGAACCATGGATTACCGGGATAAGAGAAAGCTTTCCGGTGCCATTCTCAGATTGAAGGCTAAGAATCTTCAGATCCGTATGATCTCCAATCTAGACGATCTGACCGATCTCTACAATCGTAGATATCTGATCGAGCAATTCGATATCTTTAAGAAGAGAGCGAAACGTCATAAGTTCCAAATGGCGCTCGTGATCTTGGATCTGGATCATTTAAAAGATATCAATGATAGATATGGCCATAGGGTCGGAGACGAGGCACTTCATACTCTTTCCGCCGTAATGAAATCCAGAGTTCGTTCCACTGATATTTGCGCTCGGATCGGAGGAGATGAATTCTGTGTTCTTTTGGATTCTGTGGATCCTAAGAGCTTAAAAACTCTTTGCGAATCACTTCGTATGGGAGTAGAGAATCATCCACTTTCCGTTCTGGATGCGAACGGAAAACAAGTGAGGATTACCGTTTCTATCGGTGCTACAATTCTATCCTATGATGAGGAATTTAGCTTCGACGATCTCTACCAAAGCATAGACTGCGGGCTTTACAAGTCCAAGGCAGCAGGTAGAAACAGAGTTACGATCGTAGAAGCTTCTAAACAGAACTTTAAGAATGTTCCTTCGCCGGAGTCGTCGTCTTCTTGGCGGGAGGAAGTTCGTATATATAAGTAAGCTCGCAGAATTCTCCGTCCCCGAAATACTTCTGTTCTTTCTGCTCTAAGAAGAAGAGCCTATGCTTCTGCTCCGGCTCCAGTTCATCCAATCTCTGGGTGACCTGTAATTTCGCCGCTTCGCAGGAAGTCTTTTTCATCTTAAACAAATCCTGATCCTCTACCGAAGAAATGGATGCCTTTCCGATTGCGATGAACTGGTATTTATGCGGTCCGAGAGTCTTTACACTCACTCCAGTTTCCATAAGCACTCTTTCGTGATGTGCCGGCAAACAATTCAAGGACAAGGAGATTAGAACGCTAAGCCCGATCCCCATTAGAATTTTATAATTCTTAGAACTTCTCATTCTAACCTCTTTTAAAACGGACTTTTCGGAATTAAACTGCGGATAATTCCCTTCCCTCATATCTTTCATAATTGTACATAAGGTCTCTGCGCTTCGGAGTGAAGCCGCCCTCTTTCAGGAACTTGACCGCTTCTTTCTCCGTTTTCAATCCGAAGGAACGAAGAACATTCTCCTCGATCACAACAGAAGAAATATCGTCAGCACCGCTCACAAGAGCAAGCTGCCCCACACCTTTTCCGAGAACCATCACAGAAGTTTCAATATGCTTAATATTATCTAAGAAGATTCTACAGATTCCCAGAACTTTCAGGTATTCCATGGTGGACACCGCACGCACTTTGAATCGTTTCGTCTGAGGTTGAAAAGTCCAAGGAATGAAAGAGAGAAATCCTCCCGTTCTATCCTGCAGATTTCGGACTACAGTAAGATGCTCGATAACTTCTTCCTGAGTTTCTTCGGAACCGAATACTATGTTCGCACTTCCGGGAAGTCCTGCCTCATGGCAAGTCTCCATGGCTCTTACCCATTCTTCCGTTGTCGCTTTCTTAGGAGAGATGATGTTTCTCATTCTATCGGTTAAGATCTCAGCTCCTGCTCCGGGAACGGAATCCAACCCGACTGATTTCAAGATCTGTAATACTTCAAAGAGAGGTTTGCCTGTGATCTTTTCCAAATTGATGATCTCAACAGGAGAGAAGGCACGGATATGCATGTCCGGATACTTTGCCTTTACGGAAGAGATCACATCCAAATAATAATCGAAAGGAAGATCCGGATAGACCCCGCCTTGCAAGAACATCTGATCGGCTCCTTCCGAAACCGCGTAGTCCATCTTTTCTAAGATCTCTTCTTTGCTAAGAACATAGCCCTTTCCATTCCCGATCTCATCCATGAAAGAGCAAAAGCTGCATTCTACATTGCAATAGTTTGTATAGTTTACGACCCTAAACATCGTATAACTCGCGCTCGTAGCAGGAAGGATCCTTTCTCTCAAGGCTCTGGCAGTTGCCATGATCTTGAGATGGTCCCCTTCCTTATATAATTCTAAGGCTTCCTGAGGAGAGATCCTTTCTCCGTCTAAGGCTTTTTCTAATATAGAATCTGTAGAGTGTTTCGGGAATATTTGGCTCATCTGAACTGGAATGTTTTCTTCCTTAGTCTTCAAGATTTTCTATTTCCGCAAAAATGCACCTCCTTTTTCGATTGGATTCTTATTTGTTGCGACAGAGTCGCAGTTGGATAGGATGCATGCGACTGCAATCGCTTTTTTCCTGGACAGCGCGCTTCCCCGTCTTTAGGGTGCTATGAAAGACCATCCAAATACAAAGGGTAACCTGAAAAACTATGGCTATTTCTCAAATCGCCTTCCATGTGATCTTCACGGCCTTGTTTGCCGTAGCGAACGTTGTGTTCGTGCGCGCCGTTCTTTACAGACTGAATCTGGTTTTTAATGCAAGAAAGGCCCAAGGCACCGAAAATTTCCTAGAGCACCGCAACTGGGGATTTCGGATCAAAAGCTTCGTAGTAAACGTAATTCTACAAAAGAAGAATTTTAAAGAACCTTTACGCGGTATCATGCACGCATTCGTATTTTACGGATTCGTAACATACTTACTGCATACCACAAGCCAGTTTATCTCAGGCGTATTCGGTTATGCTTTGGATGATCCTTACAAATTCACCTTAGTCGGAAGCGTCTTCGGCGAGACTGCGAACTATTACTACGAATTCGCTCTGCAATTCGTATCGGTTCTAGTGCTCGTTGGCCTTGGCTTCTTTGCTTGGAGACGTTGGATCCAAAAAGCAAAAGGCTTAGATGTTCATTCTCCTGCATCCGCAGTAGTGATCGGAATGATCTCCATTCTTATGCTCTCTACTCTCTTGGGAGAAGGAGCAAGATCTGTAGGTGCAATCTACGCTGATCCTTTCCATGACGCTGCTCCGATCGCATCCGCAATCGGTTCCGTGTGGGAAGCAATCGGCATCGAATATTCTTCTGCTGACCTGGTCTTCCAGATCATGTGGTGGACGCATATTCTTTCCGTATTCGCATTCATGCTTTATGTTCCTACTTCCAAGCATGCTCACTTAATCTTCGCACCATTTAACTACTTCTTACAATCAGATACTCCTAAAGGCGCTCTTTCCAAACTCAACCTGGAAGATGAGACTGCAGTTTGGGGAGTGAACAGAGTAGAGGACTTCCCTTGGCCGAACCTACTCGACGGACTTTCCTGTATCGAGTGCGGACGCTGCCAAGTGCAATGTCCTGCAAACCGCACAGGCAAGGTTCTAAATCCTAAAGCAATCATTGTTGAACTCAAACATGCCCTTATGGACAAAATGCCTGAGGTCGCACAGATCAGAGTATCCAATCCAGAAGGAGCTGCAGACGCAGTTGCCGCATTGGATACAGGAGTCATCAACACTTACGAAGGACTTTCCGAAGAAGCTCTCTGGGGTTGCACTACTTGCTATGCTTGCGTAGAAGCTTGCCCAGTAGGAAACAACCAAGTGAATGCGATCATGGAAATGAGAAGACACTTGGTATTGGCTGAGTCCAAATTCCCAGCAGAACTTCAAAACGCATTCGTAAACATGGAGAATAACTCCAACCCTTGGGGAGTTGCGGCTCACTCAAGAGCAGATTGGGCAGAAGGCTTAGGCGTGAAAACCATGGCAGAAGATTCCAATGTGGATGTTCTCTACTGGGTAGGATGCGCTGGAGCTTTCGATGATCGTAACAAGAGAATCGCACAATCCTTCGTTAAAATTATGCAGAAGGCCGATGTTAAGTTCGGTATCTTAGGAACTGAAGAAGGATGTTCCGGAGATTCGGCGCGTAGAGGTGGTAACGAGTATCTCTACCAAACTCTTGCACAATCGAACGTGGACACCATGAACGGATACAACGTGAAAAAAGTTGTAACCGCTTGTCCTCACTGCTACAACACAATCAAAAACGAATATCCTCAGTTCGGCGGTAACTTCGAAGTGGTTCACCACTCAGAATTTATCAACGATCTTGCAAAAGACGGAAAGATCGAAGTTGGTGTTGCAGAAGATGCAAATGCAGGCAAGTTCACTTACCACGACTCCTGCTATATCGGAAGATATAACGACAACTACGAGAATCCTCGAGACCTGGTCAAAAAAGTTTCCGGCGGAAAATTGGCCGAGCCTGTCGACCACCATACAAAAGGACTCTGCTGCGGCGCCGGCGGAGCTCAGATGTGGATGGAAGAGCATGGCGAAAGAGTCAACTTCAAGAGATCTAATCAGCTACTGGATACTGGAGCGACTACGATCGCAACCGCTTGTCCTTTCTGTATCACTATGATCACAGACGGCGTAAAACAAGAAGGAAAGATCGAAGAAGTAAAAGTGAAAGATATCGCCGAGTTAGTTGCAGAAAACTTGAAATAGTTTTCTCACTGATCGATTGAGATCCAAAAAGCCTCGGAGTAAAATCCGGGGCTTTTTTATTATTCGGAGAAGATTTTCAAAGCGCCAATTAGTTTGTTTTGATAACCATATAATTTAAGAAATCATAATATATTACGACAACCATTCAATCAGACTTTTGCTCACAATTTCTTGTGCTGATAAATTTTCTGATCCTAATTTTTATACAACTCATGATAGTTTATTTATTGTTCACGACTAAGTAATATAAATCGATATTGATATGAACAATAAATTATTAATGATCATCAAGCTATCCATTGTGGGGCTGATGTTTTCGGGCTGTGTTACGATGAATACGGAAGAACATTTTCGCCGCTTTGGACTGGAAAGAGCTTCCTTCGATATGGACTGTCCAAAAGACCAAATCCAAGTTCGAGTGTTGTCCGAATTGAACACTGGGAATGGACAAGTCGGTGTGACTGGTTGCAATAAGAAAGCAGCTTATGTTGCAGCGCAAGGTGCAGGTTGGGTAAATAATTCCGCAGTGCCGGTTAAACGTTAGGATATGAAGTAGTCTCTATTTCTAAAAAGTAGAGACTACTTTAAGAATTCTATAAAGGCGGACTGCGCAGACAAAAAAATAGCGGAATGTTTCCATCCCGCCCTGAATCATCTGGTGCAAATACAGTATATCCGACGAAGGGATATATGTCATCCCAACTGGAAATTAATTATTTTCAAAAAAGTTCAGTTGGTCGGATTGGCAGCTTTTTCTTTGAATTTCTTGGTAAACTGTTCATAGAGCTTGTTTTCAGTATCTAACAATGTTTGCTGCCCGTTATTATAAGGAGAATGTCCTTTTAAGATACATTCCCACACAATGACTCCGGTCTCTATATTCACCCCTTTAAGGATAATTTCAGCCGCGAAATGTTGACGCAACCTTCTTCTTGCGACTCCGTAGTTCGTGACCTTTCCAAAGACTGCATAGTTTGCATTCAGCAATTTACCGATGTTCAGACCATCAGATTCAGTGATGCCGGTCTTACTCAAGGTGATCTCATTTAGTAATTTATCTACCTTGCTTCTTTCTAAAACCGTAGCACCTGCCGCAAAAAGCGCTGCCTCAGCTTTCTCTCTATTTCTTTGAGAAACGATCTTTTGATTATTTTCCTGAACTTCCTTGAGGCTCAATCCTTCGGCAAACTCGAAAGGAAAGACTATGTATTTGGCATTGGTTGCCTTGCTAATCTCTGCATTCGCAGTAAGTTGAGCATCATAACGCGGGAGACTTTTGCAATTTCCGAAACCGAAAAGCAAAAGCACCCCGAACATAAGGGTGAATTGTACAAAACGTCGCATTTGAATTACCTATTCAGTTGATATTTATATAAAGGGTCGGAGGAGAAATATCTCTCTTGCGGTTTTTCTTCAAGTAAATTCGTGGAAGTTGTGGGAACTGTTATTGGTAGGTAGCCCCGCCCTTTCTCGCGACCCGTAGAGAGCGAGAAACCCGAAAGGGTTGCTGAGCAAAGCGAAGCAAAAACGCCATTGATGTGAAATGAAGGTAGCCCCACCCTTGATTGGGTGGGGGCCGGGAGCGAAGCGGTGGAAGCACTTGCTACCACGAAAATCTTTTCTCAACAAGCGATTTTTATCGCGAACTTATTTGTGGGAACTGTTTCGAACTTTAGAATTCAGGATTCAACTCAGAAAGATCTTGAGTTGGATAATCCAAGAGTCGGATTTCCGGATTCTTCTTCTGAAAATAACCCTTTTCCCATTCCGAATCGAATAGAAGAGCTGCCCTTCCAATACTGTCAGTCACTAAGTTGGAACTTAGAGGGATCTTTGGCAGATCTTCTTCTAATAGCCAGCAAGAGACTTGGTATGGTAGAACATTGATATTTGTAGGAGCTCCATACTCGTCCTGCAATCTTCTTCGAAAGACTTCGAATTGCAATTGCCCCATGGCGCCTATGACAGGAAGTCCTCCTCCCACAGTTTGAGAAGTGAATAAGTGAAGGATCCCTTCTTCTGCGAGCTGCTCTATTCCTTTTCTGAAACTCTTCAGCGCTCCTGTTTCTACACAGGAAAGAGTCGCGAATATTTCGGGAGCGAATACAGGTAATGGTTTTAGATCGGGAACCTTGCCGGTAGCGAGAACATCTCCGATCGAATATGTTCCAGGATTCACGAGCCCGATAATATCTCCCGGATACGCCTCATCCACAGTGTTTCTGTCCTGTCCAAAGAAAGCGAAAGAAGAAGACAACTTCACCTGCTTTCCAAGTCTTCCATGGTTTACGTTCAATCCTCTTTCAAATTTTCCGGAGCACACTCTTAGGAATGCAATCCTATCTCGGTGAGCCTTATTCATGTTCGCTTGGACCTTGAACACGAATCCACTGAAAGGAGTCGTGATCGGATCTAAGCGATCTCCATTCTTCAATGGAAAGTACAGAGGAGGAGGAGCGATCTCTAAGAAATGATCTAAGAATAACTGTATCCCGAAATTGTTCACTGCGGATCCGAAGAATACTGGAGTGATCTTAGATTCTAAGAACGCTTCCAAGGAGAAGGAACCGATTCCGTCTTCGACGAGTTCTACTTCTTCTCTAAATTGTTTGAGCACCCAGTCTTCGAACATGGAGTCGAGGCTTGTATCTTCCACTCCTGAACTTTGGAAGGCGGATTTCTGAGAACCGCCCGGAGTCTTGTCGTAGGTATAGATCTTCTTATCGACTCGGTTGTAGACTCCGCTGAAGTCCACTCCAGTACCGATTGGCCATACCATTGGGATCGCAGTGATCCCCAGGACCTTTTCGATTTCATCCAAGAGCGCAAATAGGACCTTGGTGGGTCTGTCCATCTTATTCACAAAGGTAACGATCGGGATCCCTCGGTCGCGACAAACCTTAAAGAGCTTAATTGTTTGAGGCTCTACTCCCTTTCCCGCGTCTAACACCATCACTGCGGTATCCGCTGCGATGAGTGTGCGATACGTATCCTCCGAGAAATCCTCGTGGCCGGGAGTATCTAAAAGATTTAATACATGATTCTTATACTCGAATTGGAGTGCCGCAGAAGTGATAGAGATCCCCTTCTCCTTCTCCATTTCCATCCAATCGGAAGTAGCGGCCTTTCTGTTTTTACGGGCCTTTACTGCTCCTGCGAGCTGGATAGCGCCTCCGTATAGAAGCAGCTTTTCAGTTAGAGTTGTCTTTCCCGCATCCGGGTGGGCTATGATAGCGAAGGTCCTACGACGCTTTGTCTCATCCTCTACGGTTTTCTGGCCTGTTGCGGTTTCCGACACGGTGCTCCTCTCTCTTAGGAATACGTTTTTGGAACTTCGGCCCTTGTCAGCACGAAAACCCCCTGGAATATTCACGGATTCGTATTCCTACAGTAAAAACTTCGTAACCGTCCGATTGTATATTTCGGCACTCTTGATCCTGGATCCAGGACATGTTACTACCGCTTTTTTCCCCGGAAAACACTTAGGGAGGGAGTTTGTTTCCCTCCCCTTTTTCCTCTCTCCTTCTTCCCTTGGGTTTTCAGATTGTCGAAAGAGGACCGAATGATTTTCTAGACTGAACCGTACGACAGTCATGGAAAGTCCTAAAATCAAACATCTTATCTCCTGGAACGATTGGTCCGACGCTGAGGTCCTGGACTTGCTGCAATTTGCAGCCTATGTCAAGAACCACAGAGCCAATTATCTAGGCCACATGACCGGTCGTACTCTGGCTATGCTCTTCCAAAAGACAAGCACCCGTACTCGGGTATCCTTCGAGGTCGCTATGACCGAGATGGGAGGACATGCAATCTACTTGGATTGGATGTCTTCTAACTTCCAGCTTTCTGATATAGATCTAGAGGCAGAATATCTTTCACGTAACGTATCCGTGATCATGGCAAGGATGAGAAAGCACGAGGACCTATTGCAACTCAAGTCAGGTTCTCAAGTCCCAGTCATCAACGGTTGCTGCAATAAATTCCATCCCTGCCAATCCCTTGCGGATATATTGACCATCGCCATGGACAATACCAAGCCTCTCAAAGAGGTGAAGGTGACCTATATAGGCGTCCATAATAATGTTGTGAACTCTCTCATCGGGATCACTTCTGCACTCGGGATCGAACTGACCCTTCTCACTCCAATTGCAGAGCAAGAGAATATAGATGCAGAAACAATGGAACGAGCTAAGAAGAAAGGAACCATCCATTGGGAAACGGATCTGATCCGTGCAGTCAAAAATGCGGACTATATTTATACAGATACTTGGGTGGACATGGAATTCTTCAACGATCCTGCATTTGCGGATAAGAAGAAGGAAAGAATGGAACTCATGATGCCATTCCAGATCAACGAGGCCTTACTCAAGGAGACCAAGGCAAAGGTGATGCACGATATGCCTATCCATTCAGGTTACGAGATCACAAGAGAAGTGGTGAGAAGTCCCAGGTCGATCATCTTCCAACAGGCAGAGAACCGTTTGGATGCGCAGAAGGCAGTCATCCTACAGCTCCTCGAAGCCTAGGACAAAGCCTCCAAAAATCCGTTGCCTGGAAGGCCTTCCCCGAAAACCCTGTTCTGAGACAGCCGAGCTTGGCTAAAAATCGGAAACACAGGTACTTGTATGTCCAAATTACCCCATCCTAAGGATGCATTATTCGAAGGAGAAAAACCCTTCCCCATTATTCCAGCCTGCGAACATTTTGCCGGATCGGAAAAGCTGATCACCAAAGCACTCGAATTCCAAAATAAGCTGGGCGGTCTATTCGACATCACCATGGACTGCGAAGACGGCGCTCAAACCGGAAAAGAGAAAGAACATGCGGAGATGATCGTTCGCATCCAAAACTCCGAGCTGAACAAGCACAATATGAGCGGTGTGAGAATTCATGACTACACCAACGCTTTCTGGAAACAAGACGTAGACATTATCGTTCCAGGTGCAGGAAACAAGATCGCATACATCACCATTCCTAAGCCTACCAAAGCTTCTCAAGTAGAAGAAATGATCACCTATATCCAAGGTGCTGCTAAGAAAGCCGGAATCACTAGAGAGATCCCAATCCACGTTCTAATCGAGACTCACGGAGCACTCGCTGATGTGGACAAGATTGCTGCGCTTCCTTGGATGCAAGTTGTGGATTTCGGTCTGATGGACTTCATCTCAGGACACCACGGAGCAATTCCGGCTTCTTGTATGAAGAGCCCAGGACAATTCGACCACGAATTGTTAAGAAGAGCAAAAGCTAGCTGCGTAGCAGCTGCACTGGCTCACGGTGTGATCCCTGCTCACAACGTAACCCTCGACCTGAAAAACCAATACCAAACGTATAAAGATGCAAAGAGAGCTCATGACGAGTTCGGATTCCTTCGTATGTGGTCTATCTATCCAACTCAGATCCAAGCGATCTTGGATGCGATGGCTCCTGATTATAGTGAAGTACAAACCTCTGCTGCTATCCTTGTAAAAGCACAAGACGCAGAATGGGGACCGATCCAACACGACGGAGATCTTCACGACAGAGCAACTTACCGTTACTTCTGGGAAGTTCTTCAAAAAGCAAAGCTTACCGGCATTGCAATTCCGGAAGAAGCTGCAAAAAGATTCTTCTAATCTTTTATCCAGGATCAAAAACGAAAAAGCCGCGAGTGTTTCGCGGCTTTTTTATTTTTAGAGAGAGCATTCGAAGTCTTTGTTAGAGTTCTTAGATCCCACTCTATCGATTCGTTCGTAACAGCTTATATATAGTCTTTATCTACAGCTTACTTATTGAACTTTTCGTTCAACTTGCCGATGAGTTCGAGCAAGCTTCTCTCCAGATAATCCCAACCTTTTTTGTTCATCGGTTCCAAAGGCATTTTTTTCTGGAGTTGTTTGAACCGATCAAAGGATTCTCTTGCGAAATCCAAGAATCGTCTAGGAGTGATCCCCAATCTATCGAACTGAGCCTCGTTCCTATTGAATAAATCGGCGACCTTGTCTCTGTATTCGCCTTCTAAAAAATAATATCTTAAATCGACCAAGGCTTCTTCGATTGCTTTATAAATCTTAGAACCTGGTCCGTCGTCCTTCTTAGGATCTATATCTTTCTTTTCCGACCCTATGACCCGTGCCGCTTTTGCCTTCTCGTCTAGTGCAACTTTGAGTAGCTTTTCCCGCATCAGTACGTCGGGAAGAACCGTTTTCTTTTTATCTGCCAATGTTACCGAGTTCCCCAAAGGAATTAAGTCCGAATCTTCGAACGGAACCTATTCTAAGGACTTATAAAATTTATGTCCAGAAATTTCCGTTCTACTCTTGTTATATAGAAGATAGACGTCCCAAAGACGTAAATACTTTCAAGACTCCGGAAGACTTCTTTTTAATTTTCTCAATTCGCAGTTTTGAAGCCATTCGCAGCGCAGACAAAACATATCCTCAGGATTGTAATCTCCAGGAGGACATAGGTTCGCATTCTCCGATTGTATGGGCGCCAAAACATCCTCCTTCTCTTTCGCATCCGAGATCCCATACAGCTTACTTAATAGTTCTCTGTTCTTTCGGATCTGTGCTTCAAAAGGATCGCCTGTTTTTTGCTGAGGCTTTGGCTCTTCTGAAATTTCTTTTTCTTCCCAACGGCGAACGAACAAAGGAGATTTTCCTTCTCCCCAAATTTTCCTAAGACCAAGAAGACTGAATAGGCCGAATACTGCTCCTCCCAAGTGTCCTGAATTACTCATCATCCCGAATATACTTTGGGAACTTCCTCCAGTCTTATAGAATTGAAGAAGGGAATAAGAGTCGAAAGCGAATCCTATCCCGATCAAAAGCCAAGGAGCAAATTTGGCTCTCACAGGTGGGAATGCAAATCTTGCCTCTGGGAATAAGATACTGAACGCAGCCAATACTCCGAAGACTCCGCCGCTCGCTCCCACTGTAGAAGAATGATAGCTGTCCCAGATGGAATGTTCCGGCACGAGTCCAGTCGTCCATCCTATATAAGAAAAAAGGACTACAAAGATCCCTCCCCCTAGTTGAGAGAGAAGGTAGATGCCCAGGAATTTCCAGGCGCCTATATATCGACAGACCCAAAATCCGACTGTATAGAGACCGAACATATTCATCCCAATATGCATTAGGGAAGAAAACAAATCCTCTCCCACTACATGAAGAAATCCGTACGTGAACACCTGCCAGTACATTCCCTTTTCTACCACTAGGCTAGGGTTCAGGCCGAAATAGTAGGTAATGATTCCCCTTCCTCCTTCTAACATGAGAAGGACCCAGACGAAAATATTGAAGAGCAGAACTAAATTTAGGGGATGGATCAGTGAGAACCCGAAAAGCTTCGGACCTGTGATCGGATTTCTCTTTGCCATTATGTAAGGATTAAAGGAACTGGTATCCTAGTCAAGTAGGCAAAGCCGGGGCGGGAATGGCCCCGGTTCGTCCTCATCCCCAGGGAGTTGGGTGATGATTTCAATCACATTCTAATCATCGTAGAATCGATAGGCCTGCTTTAGCCTGAGGGAGTAAAAAAAATGAAAAAAGAGAATCTGCGCCCAATTTTCTGGGAAAGAGAAAATCTAAGACTCCTAGACCAAAGACAGATCCCAGGCAAGAAAGAATGGTTCGTTGCAAAGAATGCAGAAGACGCAATCTTCGCAATTCGAGAGATGGTGGTGAGAGGAGCTCCTGCAATTGCAATCACTGGTCTCTTTGGCGCGGTCTTGGAGCTTAGAAAATTCTCGTCCAAGCCTAGTTATTCTGAATTACAAAATGTATTCTCCAAGATTATCGAGTCGCGCCCTACTGCGGTAAATCTAAGAAGAGCCTTCGATGAACTTGCGCAGAGAATTCCGGAAAAAAAATACGAATCCATCTCTTGGGAAACATTTAAAGAAGAATCAGAATCCTTCGCGATCTCCGTTTACGAAGAAGACTTGAGAAACAATTTACAATTAGGAAAGAACGGAGTGAGTTTATTTCCTTCTTCTCCTTCTAAACTAAAGATCATCACTCATTGCAATACCGGTGCCTTAGCTACAGCAGGACATGGAACCGCCCTAGGAGTCATTCGTTCTCTGAAAGAAGCGGGACACGATCTAACCGTATACGCGGATGAGACCCGTCCTTATTTACAAGGAGCAAGACTTACTGCCTGGGAATTGATGGAGGAAGAGATCCCAAGTTTTCTCATCACGGACAGTATGGCGGGTTGGGTCATGGCATCCGAGAAAATAGACGCAGTGATAGTAGGAGTCGATCGCGTCGCGGCTAACGGAGATTCTGCGAATAAGATCGGAACTTATCCCTTAGCGGTTCTTGCAAAGTACCACGGAGTTCCTTTTTATATCGCTGCGACAGAAAAGAGTTTTGATTTCAGGATCCCGAGCGGTTCTCATATCCCGATCGAAATGAGAACCCAAGATGAGGTCACCCGATTGAACTTTTTAAAAAAGGAAAACGGACAACCCATCTTAGAAGAAGGAGTCATTGCACCGAAAGGAGTAAAAGCACTCAACCCTTCCTTTGATGTGACTCCTGCGAGTCTGATCACCGCATTCATCACAGAGAAAGGGATCGTAAAGCCTGAGGATATCTCTAAAGTATTCGGATAATCTATTTCTGAGGTTTGATGGCAACCATCGCGGCCTTGTCTTGACCCGGCTGGAATCTCATCATGAAGGCAGACTGGAATTTATCCACTTTTTCTACCTGCCTTCTATACTTGACTACGCTTCCTTTGAAGGCACCTTTACGAACAACTAGTTGCACTTCTCCCGGATTGAAGCGAGAAGACTTAAGTACTTCTATCTTCTGTTTTACCAGTTCTATGAACTTATTCTTCTGATTGTATTCTTCAAAGACCTTTCTGTAGCCTTCTTTCTTGTCATCAGGGATCTGCCCTCTAGATCTTTGCACCATCTGTTTGATCTGTTGCACTCTTGGAAGAATCTTTTCCATTTCCTTCTCTGCAACTTGCAATCTTTTGGTCAAATCTTCGAATGCCCTTTCGTTTCTGTAATGGAATCCTAACTCTACTACTGTATCTAATTCTGCTTGAGAACCAAGACTTGCGCAAGTCAGTCCCATATAAGCAACTACATTAGAAGAAACCAAGTTTCCACTTGAACCATTTAGGATCACATTTCCTAAACAATGGATCTTGGAATTTAAAATAAAACCTTCGACTACTACGTCTCCGTCTACTTCGATCTCTGCGTTCTCAATGAACTTTGCATAAAGATGTCCGCTGATCTTGATGACTGTCTTTGAATCTCCCTTGATCCCGCCGGAAACCTCTAGATCTCTTCCAATCGTTAGATCAGAAGTCTCCACATTTCCTTTGACCATCAGATTCCCTTGGGTCTTCACAGAAGTCGCAGGCTCTACGTCCCCTTTTACTAAAACGTTTCCGTCGTAGTTGATATTACCGGTTCCGATCCCAACATTGGAATCGATCTGCAATTCTTGGGAAACAGTGATAGAAGTTTCCGTAGAGAAGATCGCGCCGTTGCAGGTGGCAAAGTATTCGATAAGAGGCTTGTTGTCAGCAACCAGTCCCTTCTCTTGTACATTCTTTCCGATCGTAAGTTTCGGTCTTTTAATTGGAGGAGGAGCAATCGGCTTTCCGAAAACATCCATTCCTGGTTTGCCAGGGATCCCTTCGAAAAGTGTGGAGAGTTTCTCTCCTGCTTTTACATAAATATAGCGATCGATATTTCGATAATCTGCGTGTCCATTATCGTCTATCTTGACTCGTTGTGCCTGAGGATGATAGAACTTGACCCAGCCGTCCTCTCCTCTTGTAGGGGGAAATCCTTCGGCCACTCTCGCAGAGACAGGTGAAAAATCCATTTTGGAAGTGGATGTTTGGAGTTGCTTAAGGCTTTGGTAGATACTGTCCCCGAGGATCCGTTCCTGGGAAATATCCTTATTATGAAGATACTCTAGAATAACACTAGTCGAGAGCGCACGTCCCTTGATCATCCCGGGACGAATTGTCAAATCCGCAGATAAGCCGTCCGCGCTTATCTTCAGACTGAATACGCTGTCCCAACTTGTTTCCTGATCCGACACACCCGGGGTCTGTTCTGTACTCACAACCATACTACCAGGCCAACAATCCAGATCTTAGATTTATCCGCATTTTTTTGTTCGGATGAAATCCGTTCCTAAAAACCGTTTAGCTCTTAGGAAATAAAAATTTGAACCGGCTGGTTATTCCTTTTCGCGTTTTAATTACGTTCCCTCACTATATCCTCTTGCTCCAATTATACAAGGGTCTTAGGACCAAAAAAAGACAAAGGAGGTCTATACTTAAGGACGGAATATTTTCGGAAAATATAACGTAAACAATATTAGATACCGGTTTTTTTTAGAAAAAATCCCCAAACAGCGGCCAGCTTAGGAATCTCCCCTAACTGCGTATAAAAGGGAAGATGGTCCCCGTGAGTGATCAATCTGGACTTTAAGAAGATGGAATCCATGTAGGATCTCCTACCTAAAACCTCATACAAGGCCTCGGATTCGGCAGGAGAGATCACTGGATCATCAAAACCATGTAATAACGCGGTAGGAGCCTTCCATTCTTCCAAGAAATTGCAAGGAGAATTGTCTTTGATAAAGTCCTTGGGAAGGATCTTAAGAATAGAACCCGCTAAACTTTCCCGAAAAGAGGCATCCGAACGAACATTGGACACGAATTCCTTCTCCTGATCCCCTAGTTTCGGAAAAAGTCCAGGAGCCTTTTCTTCCGACCCGGTGCGATGGAGCCCGTTGTCTAACGCTGATTGATAATAGAATTCTTCTAAATTCTTTAGCTCAGGGCGGATCTTGGAAATATAATTATAAAGAAGAACATGTACCGCATACGGATCCTGTTCGTAGTTGGATAGGATGAAAGGAAGAGTTTGGCTGAAATCAGAATAAGTTCCCACAAGAAGGACCGAATCCAGAAGCTCCTGCTGTTTCTTTCCGGCTAAGGCTACCATTCCCATCCCCGCAGAAAAACTAGCGGAAAGAAAGGAAATTGGTCTCTTCTCCTTTTTTGCAAAATGATCGAAGAGTGCCCTTATATTCGAGACAGTCTCGGATACGATCCTAAGCTCTTTTACTTCGGGAAGTTCCGGTAGGAACACCTGCAATCCGCTATTCTTCAGATGTGTGGCAAGGGTCAGTATCCTTGGATCGTCTATCCCTCTGGCACTCATCCCGTGTTGCAGGTAGACTGAGGGAGAATTGGGAGAAGCAGAAAAGATCTTTGTGCGAAACGTTGGAAAGCCGGGAATCGAAATCTCTTGTTCGGAGATCTCAGAGGGCGGAGAAGAGATCATCTCCGCATATTTTAAGAGAAAAGGAAATCCTTGTACTACGTAGCCTAACATCAGGAGCGCAAACGAGTTTCTTTCTTCCCCTTCTTTTTTCCAGTTCTTTTCGTTAATATTTTTGCATCAGAAGAATGAGATAGATACGTCCCAAATATTCTTTCGCATCCTGATCCTTTAAGAAATAGATAAGAATATATTGTCTATGATGTTCCAAATCGATCGGAATTAACTTATTGTTCAAATTCTCCGGAGGAAGGATGTCCATTTTGAATCTTCCCAATTTCATTTCGGAGATCAATTCCGCACAGATCTGGTTTGCAAATTCAAGCATGATAGATGCTGCATGGCTTCGAATGGTCGGATCTATATGAAAAGAACGGGCAATCTTAGGAAGAAGTTTAAGCTTAGTATAACCATCCATAGCAAGGAAAAGTTGCCCGGTCGCCTCCCCGTGGAAAGAAACGGAGGTGCAATTCTCATAGCAAAGCCCTTCGTTCTTGGAAGGACCGAACGCTTCTCTCACCGCCTGGACTCCCAGATTCTTCTCTAAGAATTCCGGAAAGATCTGAGAGATAGTGAGAATGAATTTCTCATCGAGTAACGGGTCTATGTTTAAAGACATACTAAACGATTTGGTCCTTCTTCTTTAGAAGAATGTAATGCTTTTTTGGCGCGGGACTCCCATTCTGAGTCTCCTTTTCGAATACGAACACCTGCTCCCACATTCAATCGGACACGATCCGGTCCTAAGAATTCCATAAGGCCAGAAAGAGACTCTTGGAATCTCATCCAATCACCTGGAGAAAGAATTCCAGCTGCCCGATTCTTACGGATCCTAGATAAGGGAGAACGACCTTCCATTCTACTATTCCACCAGCGTCCGAAACTTTTAAGATCGGAGAGAAGATTCACTTCCGCTTCGAATTCCAATAATACCAGGATTTTAGGATCTTCGCCTTCCGATTTTTCCTCTTCCAAGTTTTGGGAGAAGAAGGAGTAAGTTCCCCATCCTGTCTCTTCGTCCTGGGATTCTCCTGCGAGTATCAATTGCTCGACGAGTTTATCGAGCCTAAGTCCCATCTCCGCATCTCCTAAAGAAGTAGAAGAGGGAGAAATCATTCTTACTTCTCCTAAAGGAGAAGATTCCCATTCTAATTTCCAAAGAACAGTTCCAGGCACAATCTCGGAGCCTTCTCTTGTTTCAGAAGGAAAAACTAAAATAGTCCCTGTCTTACTGGCAACGATCTCCAATCTGGACTTGGTATTATAAAGAAGAACTTCCCAATTCTCACCACTCGAAGAAGGAAGAGAATCCAAGAAAGTTTTGATCGCTTCGTATGTTTTTCCGCCGATCGGAAAATAGAATCTATGGCAGAGAAATTCTTGGGACTCAGCTTCTTCTATATATATTTTCTTTTCTTCGTTTGCTCTTGTTAAATGAAAAGAAGAAGATTCTAAGCCGACGAATTCTTCTTTGTTCTGGAACTGGTTTTGCTCAGCTAAATCGGATCCGGTTGCAACTTCTTGTTCGCCAACGAAGGAAGAAGTTCCTTCTTCTTCCGATACATTCTCTTCTTTCTTATCGATCTGAGAGTGAACTACGTATCCGAAAAGAGACAGAAGTGTGAAAGAGATTCCGCCTAAGGCGAGAACTTCGCCGTCCATCCAGACTGAAAAGGAAGCGGAGGCTAAGGGAAAATCGCCGATAGATGGAAAAAAAGCGGTGAAAAATTGCATTTTAGAGGACTCCGTTCCGTTACTATATGTAACGGGCTTTTAACCACTTAGCTCAAACGATTTTTCTATGAAACTCTACTCCGAACTGGCAGAATACTACTTCGATATAGAAAAGAACACGAGAAAATTCGAATTGGAAACCCAATTCATAGATCGCTTGTTCCGTAAACACAGAGTTCGCAATATTCTAGATATGGGTTGTGGAACGGGAGAACATGTGACCCATTTCCAAGGTCTTGGATATAAATCTAGAGGCGTAGATTCTTCTTCCAGAATGATAGAAGTCGCTCAGAAGAGATACTCTCATTGTAAGTTCGAAGTCGGCGCGATGCAGAATTATAAGTCCAAGGAAAAATGGGACGCAATCATCAGTCTATTCGGTTCCTTTAATTATTTATTATCCAACGAAGAAGTAGAATCGGCTCTAAAGAACCTGGAGCAAAATCTAAAGCCTGCGGGCATCGCAGTCCTAGAAGTTTGGAATGCGGAACCTCTACGCAAGATCAAGAGAAAAGCAATCGGCCCGGTCTCTCAGATCAAGACAAAGGCGGCAACCATTCAGAGAAATAGAGGATTTCGTCTAGTCAGAGCCGACCAATCCACAGTAGTCGAAGTGAATTATATTTATAATATGAATTCCAAAGAGATCAAGGACAAGCACTTGATGAGAGCCTATTTTCTTACGGAATTCCAAAGAATGCTCGCAAAGCATAGGATGGAGATCCTACACGTTTACTCCAATTACAGCGAGATCAAATTCAAAAGCAACGCAGGAAGAATGATCCTCGTTCTAAAAAAGAAAAGCTCCTGATTTCTTTCGATTTCTGAAAATTTCTTCCCAGGTTCCAAACTAGAATGCAGAATTGCCATCCGGAGGAAGCAGATGGCAGAGAAGTACGACGTGACCGTAATTGGCGGAGGACCCGGAGGATATGTGGCCGCGATCCGAGCCTCTCAACTCGGATTGAACGTTTGTCTAGTTGAAAAAGAAAAACTAGGCGGAGTCTGCTTAAACTGGGGTTGCATTCCAACCAAAGCTCTTCTTGAATCCGCGCACCTCTTAGAATCCATTCGAAAATCCGAAAGCTTCGGTCTGAAAGTCTCAGGAGTAAATCCTGATTTTCCTGGGATCGTCAAACGATCTAGAGGAGTCGCCGACACCATGTCCAACGGAGTAGACTTCTTAATGAAGAAGAATAAAATCTCCGTAAAGAAAGGAAGCGCAGTCTTCAAAGATAAGAATACAATCTGGCTTCCTGACACTTCTAAAGAAGAAATCCAATCCGAATATTTCATCATCGCTACCGGAGCAAGACCTAGAGAAATGCCGGGCCTACCCTTTGACGGCGACAAAGTTCTTTCAAGCAAACATGCGATGATCCAAGAGGCTCCTCCCAAAACTCTCGCAATCATAGGAGCAGGAGCGATCGGAGTTGAGTTCGCAGACTTCTATTCTAGCATGGGAACAGAAGTAACCATTATAGAAATGCAAGACAGAATCCTTCCATTAGAAGATCCTGAAATATCCAATCTACTCAATCGTTCCTTTATAAAGAGAGGCATACAGATCCTGACAAGCGTGGGAGTCTCCGAACCGAAATCCGAATCGGATGGAGTCTCTCTTCTTCTCAAAGGAGCGGGAATAGCGGCAGAGGGAGAAAAAAAGAAATTCTCCAAAGTGCTCGTCGCAATCGGTGTTTCACCGAATACAGAAGACATGCATTTAGAAGAGATTGGCGTATTCCTTCAAAAGGGATTCGTTAAGGTAGATTCCAAATTCAAAAGCAAAGTTGAAAATATCTATGCGATCGGAGATTGTGTAGGAGCTCCCCTACTCGCGCATGTCGCCTCTTCTGAAGGGATCAAAGCGGCAGAAGCAATCTCTATCCTAAAAGGAAATCCTCATTCCCTCGTATACGAACCCTTGGATTACCAAAAGATCCCTGCTTGCACGTACTGCCATCCCGAAGTAGCTTCCGTAGGCTTGAAAGAAGAAGAAGCCAAGAAAGCAGGCATAGACGTTTCTATCGGCAAGTTCCCCTTTAGAGCGAATGGCAGAGCCCAAGCATTGGGCGAAGTCGAAGGAATGGTAAAGTTAGTCGCCGATCGTAAGACCGGAGAGATCTTAGGAGCTCACCTAATCGGACCGAATGTAACAGAGATATTAGGAGAGATCAATCTGGGAATGGGATCTGAACTTACTCTAAAAGAAATTGCAGGAAGGATCCACGCTCACCCTACTCTTGCGGAATCCGTGATGGAAGCCGCAGCACAGGCATTAGGCGAAGCAATCAATATCTAATTAGATTCTTTCGGAAGAGACTTCGTCCAAGGTTCCGGAGAATAGGATGTCCATCTTATTCACTTTGAATTCCTTAGGAAGCTTAGAGTCGATGCTAAGAAGGGAATGATCCAGATCATGGAACTTTCCAGTCTTTTCATCAAAGAAATGATAATGATCTTCTATATTGCTATCGAAGACGGATTTTCCCAGGCAAGAAAACTTGAATTCTCGGAGAAGTCCCGCAGACACTAAGACGTTCAGTGTATTGTATACTGTAGCCAAACTCATCTTCAAGGAGCGGCCATCCACCCATTCCTTGACCTCTTCTGCAGTGGGATGATCCGCTTCGCAGAGAACGTACTGGCAAATGGAAATCCTTTGCATAGTGGGCTGGATAGAGACCGATTTCAGACGATTCTCTATCTCGTCAGGAGTTAAACAAGAATGCTTTTGGTTACCTAAAACAGCCATGGTGGTATTATGCGCTTTATGCCTCTAATTATCTGACGGTCCGGATCCCTCGAATATAAAGCAAAAACTCTAGTGGAGGCGATTTCCTAATGAGATCGTAGATGAGGGAAGGATTTCTGCAATCTAAAAAAAACGGGTTTAAAAATCCCCGAAAACTAGGGTTTTTCCTTTGAAACCTATTCAAAGGTCTATAACCTGACGAAAAATCTTCGCTAAAGACCGAGAATGATGAGAAACAAATTTTTTACTACATTACTCCTTCTCTCCATGGTCCTTTCTGTTTCCGTTTGGGCGGAATCCGGGACCTCTCCCTCTGCAAATTCCCTAGCCCAGGCAGAAAGTGATTCTAGCCATGGAAAAGAGCACTCCGGATCCGGAGAGGCTTCTCATGGAGTCCAAGGAGATGATCTTCCAGTTTGGTCGGTAATCCCCTTTGTTCTGATCCTGCTTAGTATCGCACTTCTTCCATTGGTTTCTCATACCACTGCAGAATGGTGGGAGAGCAATAATAACAAGCTTCTACTTGCACTTGCTCTGGGAGGTGTTTCTTTCGGGATCCTAATGGCCCATAACTGGTGGGGAAAGATCTTCCATACAATGGTATTCGATTATATTCCGTTTATCATACTGTTAGCCGCGCTATTCTATATCTCCGGAGGGATCGTACTGAAAGGTGATATCGAAGCGACTCCAGTCAATAATACGATCTTTTTGATCATCGGAACATTTCTAGCATCTTTCATCGGAACTACAGGAGCTTCTATGCTTCTCATCCGTCCTCTTTTAAAGACCAACTCGGAAAGAAAACATGTGGTCCACACTGTGATCTTCTTTATATTCCTGGTTTCTAATATAGGCGGTTCCTTAACTCCTCTCGGAGATCCTCCTCTTTTCTTAGGATATCTGCAAGGGGTTCCTTTCACTTGGACATTCAGCCTTCTACCAGAAATGTTGATCGCTTCCGGATTGCTGTTAGTGATCTATTTTATCTGGGACACAGTCATGCACGGAAAGGAAACCAAAAAGGATATTCGCTACGACCATACCCATAGACAACCTATCGGTCTGGAAGGACAAGTGAATCTGATCTGGTTGCTCGGAGTCATTCTGTCGGTAGCCTTCCTAAACCAAAATTATATCCCGGCGATCAAAGAATATCCATTCCTAAGCTTTATTCGAGAAGCAGTTCTGATCGGGCTCATCGCTCTTTCTAAGTTCACTTCCGACGTAAAACTGAGAGAGAAAAACAAATTCACTCTTCATCCAATCCAAGAGGTTGCGTATCTATTCATCGGTATATTCCTTACTATGATCCCTGCATTGCTTCTTCTGGAGCATCACGGAAAAGAATTGGGAATTACTCAAAAATGGCAGTTCTTCTGGGTGACTGGAGGATTCTCCGGAGTATTGGACAATGCTCCGACTTATTTGACCTTCCTTTCTTTAGCGAAAGGTCTATTAGGATTTTCTGATGTAACTCAGATCTTAGCGGATCCGTTCGGAGAGCAATTGCTAAAGGCAATCTCTTGTGGAGCGGTTTTTATGGGAGCATTGACTTATATCGGAAACGCTCCTAACTTCATGGTGAAATCAGTTGCAGAAGAGAATAAGATCAAGATGCCTAGCTTCGGAGGATACGTCGTGTATTCCTTCGCTCTATTGCTCCCTACCTTCCTTCTTCTTACTGCGATCTTCTTTTTATAAGAAATTGCGTTCAACCTCGCTTCTTTTTCGAAGCGAGGTTATTTCTCCTCAACCGGAATAAATACCACAGAATGCAGAATACGGGTCCCTGGAGTTCCGTCTTCCGTTAGTCTTTGCGTATATAAAACTTCTGCTTTTGTGTCCTTTGCAGGCTTATACATTACGATCTGATTTACCCAATCGTAAACGGAAATAGAATAATCGATCACACTCAATGCGATCTGCAATGGTAGTATCCGAGCCCGAGTCAGTGGCTTCATCTCGGTTTCCTTAGGAACAGCCAACCATTTGTAAATCCTTGCGGACCTTCCTATATTCTTAATATTCTCCCATTCCAAACTCTTGTCCGGAAGATTCGCCTCTACCTGCTTAAAATTCACTCTCACAGGTATCTTCTTCTCTTTGGATTCCTTAATGGCAGTAGACAATTGCAGATCGAAGGTGTCCTCGTCCAAATATTCGATCTCATTACAGGAAGAAAATACGGTCTCGCAAATATCTCCGTATCTCTTATGCACGAAAAGTATCATGTAAATACTTCCGTTGGTCGGATTGTATAAAACTTTTGCGTTATAGTCTCCGGTACGTTTAAAGTAAATACCTCTATAAATTCTTTTGAATACAGACCAACCTACAAAGCCCACATCTTTTAGAACGGGAGGCTCCGGAAGGATCAGGGAGCGGACTGCAATATGCAGTTTTTCAATAGCGACCTTTCCCCCTCTTTTAGAAATTTCTAATAGAAAGTCTCGAAGATCGTCTAGATCTTCATCAGAAAGTTTTAATGATTTGCCGGAAATATCTACAAGGACCTTGCCGGCCCCTTCTTCTAAGAGTTTCTTTAACTCTGACTTGCCTCCCTTGGCGTTCAATTCATCCAAGGAATAGCGAATGCAATCTTCTTCGTGGCAGGAGATCTGTTCTTCGTATCGATCCACTCCGAAATATCCGGAGACGGGAACCTTAGTTTCCGCTGCCAAACCGAAATGGATCGAGAAAAATAGTAATAGAAAAGATACTGGAAAAAGCTTAGGAGGCCTCGTCCGTATATTCCATAACGAGATACATAAGGGTCTCAGTATCCGTTGGATTGATGTATTCGTGGGGAACATCCGCTCTGAAATAAACAGAATCCTTTGCATCCAGTTCTACCACCTTGTCCCCAACTCTGAGGCGCAATTTTCCTTGGACCACTACCAGGTTCTCAGTCGTTCCCGCCTTATGAGGCTCTGCAACTTCAATACCACCCGGCTTCAGGATCAATTCATAGAATTCCACCCGTCTGCCTCCGATAAAAGGAAAGAGAGCTCGGCTGGAATATACCTTAGAACTGGAATATAGTACCTTAGTATTCTCTGCTTTAAGAAGAAAAACACCTTCTGTTCCTTTTTCCTTTAGCAGTTCGCTAAAAGGAACATTCAAACCGGTCGCGATTTTCCAGAGAACTGCAATTGTAGGAACACTCTTACCTTGTTCGATCTGAGAAAGCATGGCACGACTTACTCCGCAACGGGAAGCCAGCTTGTCCAAAGAAAGTCCTTTAGTATGGCGAATTAATTTTAGGTTTTCTTTAACGACTTCTGTTATATGTTCGCTGGAGATGAGTTCTTTCCCGTCCAGCTCTTCGGCATCTGCCTGTTTCATACCTGATTCATCCAATATAACGGAAGAAGTGTCAATCCAATTTCAAGAATTTCAGAACTTGGAGAAGAGTTGTGCGCCCTTTTCCTCCGGGCAAAATGATGAGCTCTAAGACTCGCTGGGAGATCCCTAAGTCCCCGATCCAGAAACATTATGAGAAGGGGTTCCTACTCGTAGTAGAAAAGCCGCCCGGAATTCCTTCTCACGCAACCTTCGATCCGAACCGGCCCAATCTGGAAGATCTTCTTCGCAAACAGGAGAAGAACCCGAGCCTCCGCCTTGTCCATAGATTGGATTTGGATACGAGCGGACTTCTACTCGCATGCATAGATCCGACTCAAAACAAGGAAGCAGATAAGATCCTATCCGAATCGGAGAAGACCTATATTTGTATTACGAGAGGAGTTCCTTCTCAAAAAGAATTTAGAGTGGAATGCTTCTTAAAAGATGGAAAAGGAAGAGTGAGCTCGGTTCGTTCCGGAGGAAAAAAAGCAATCACAGATTTTAAGATCCTTTCTTCTAATCCTGAAAAAGGAATTTCTATTCTTGCTGCCAAGCTACTTACGGGAAGAAGGCACCAAATCCGATTCCATCTCTCTATGGTAGGAACTCCTATCCTAGGAGATGAAACATACGGAGAATCATTCCGAGAGAAGAAGAAACATTTAGTTCCAGAGCCAAACCGTTTCCTACTGCACTCTTATCTTCTCCAATTCAAAAACGAATTCCAAGAAGAGATCCGAATCGTATCCAAGCTACCTTCCGATTTCGAGTCGTACTTACACTTTTTTTCTGGCCTGAGATTTCCAGAATGAGTATTCTGGTCCCCGCTTCTAGGAGAAAAAAGAATGAGCGAATCCATTGCATTGATCGTAGGCGGTTCCGGAGCGGCGGGACAAAGTGCTATAGAAGCCTTTCACGAATTCAGCAAAGAAACAGGAAAAACCTATAAGATCATAGCCACTACTTCCGGAGAAGGAGAAGTGACCGGCGCCGACGAAACCATCCATTCTATAACGTTAGAAGAATCGAATTCAGCAATTGAGAATATTCAAAAAGCATTAAGTGGAAAAGGAAATGTAGATATCCTGATCTATACTCCCGCGAGAGGAAATCTAGGCTATCCTGTTTCGGAAACTCCCGACGAAGACATTATTGCAACTGCTAAATTTTGTCTGGATCCTATGGTGGAATTGGAAAAGGCACTCTCTCCTAAGATCACAATAGGATACTCCGCGTATTATTATCTTCCTCACTTACTTACGTTTTACGGATCTCTTGCCTTCATCAAAAAGAAAATGGAAGAATGGGCGCTTCAAAAACCAGATTCACGTAAGATTATCCGTGCAGGCACATTTTTTAGCCAAAGCGTTCGAGGGATCACACTGATCCTACAGAGACTTGCAAAATCTTCTCCTCATCCTGACTTACAAAATCTTATACAAGAGCAAAAAGCTTCCGGAAAGAAATTCGGAGATTTCTTTATAGATTATATACAAGATAGAGAAAACTCGAGTTTCAAAAAGAATTTTCCGAACGTGCCTTATAGGATCACTGAGCCGAGAGATCTAAAGAATGCACTTATCAAGATCCTAAAAGGAGAAAAGTCACCAATCGTTTCTCTCGTAGGAGACTGGGTTTGGACGGAAGATAAGTTACCCGAAATGCCGGACTATTTGAAGGCGAGATAAGAGTTCCCACAGAAAAAAGTTCGATGAATTTTCGGGTTGAGGAAATGAGGTTTTTGTGATATAGAGTCCCGGAGCTTCTCCCACGGGGGACCCACCTCCACCACCCGATGAGGGTGGGGGCCGTCCTCATCCTACTAAAGAGGAATCTCTATCGTTTCCCAACTATCTACCGGCTGGATGAGAGTTCCCTGGGGCGGGATCTTATTCTTTCCTCGATCGAAAAAGATCCCCTTCCGACTAACGTTCTGCAATAAAGGATAATCATTTTCCGTATCTCCAAAGGCGAGATCGTAACTCTTGTTTCCACTCGCTAAACGGAAAAAATTCACCTTTCCCATTCCATAGGTAAACGGTTCTTCCAGATCAGAACTGAGAATTCCGTTCTTTTCGATAAGCCTCATACCCAGAACATTTTGCCTGGAGATTCCCCAGAGTTCGGAGACTTCTTGGATCACTTCTTTGGGAGAAGCGGTTGCGATCCATAGCTCCGACTTTAAACCTTGGAGTTCTTTGATAAATTCGAAAAGAGGCTTATAAGGGCGCACAACTTCTTTTAGGAGTTCCTTCTGGTGTGCCTGCCAAACTGTTCTCGCGGTTTCTCTCAATTCTTCGGAAGATCTGCCGGAAAAGATCCAGGTGGACCAGCGATACGCCGCTTCTAATCCTTGTGCCTCTATCTTTGCCTCATAATATTTCCAAACCTCGTCCATAAAGGAAGAAGGCTTCGTCTTTCGAAGCAGATCCATCTTCTCCGCAATGGGAGGTTCCGGAAAAAAGGGAGAAATGTCTCTGATCCAAGGCAATCCTTTCAGAAGAAGGTCACAAAACACTGCTTCTCCGAAATCGCCTCGGACTAACGTATTATCAAAATCGAATACAGCGACTAAGGGTTTCCCCTCACCCAAGATCTCTTCTAAGAAAGAATAGATCTCTGGTTTCCAATCGGAAGATTGCAACAAGGGGTTATTGTTGGATGGTCTCTTTCGCAATCGCGACTTGAGCTTCTTTGTCTGCGAGGAAAGGAGGAAGATAATGCTCCGGATTCAGAACCACGTTTTGGTATCTGACTTCGAAGTGAACATGAGGCCCAGTCGTATGTCCTGTGTTTCCGGAAAGAGCAAGAACCTGTCCTTTCTTGATCTTATCTCCTTGCTTCACAAAAAGGAGTGAATTGTGGGCATATAAGGTTTGGATCCCGTTGATCTGAGGATGCTGAACCACTACTCTGAGTCCATAGCCTCCGTCTCTCTTGGAATCAACCACAACTCCGTCAGCCGCAGCGATTACGATGGAACCATTCGGGCAGGCAATATCCACTCCTGCATGCAATGCGTTCCATCTTCTTCCCAAGCGAGAAGTTACTCTGGAATATTTAAAGCTCAAAGGCCAGATCAACTCTCTGGAATCGGAGTTAAAGATCTCGCGACCCTTGTCTTCTAAGAGAAGATTTCTTGTATAATTGCTATTATAAGGGAAGAATACAGGCTCTGAATTTTGGATTTTGCTTCCGTCATAAATCCCATTGAGAAGACGAACCTCTCTTTCAGAAGTTCCGAACTTATGATATAGATCTTCGAGGGATTCTTTTACTTTTCCTGGTACGATCCAGATGCCTTCTCTGGATTGATAGGTTTGGATAAACTGGTTATCTACCTTTACTTCTTCTAAATATGTATTTGCGAAGGACTTCCAAGAAATGAAGATAAGAGCAGATGCGCCCACTATGGATAGAATCGTTGTCTTTTTCATTTGGTTCTTTCCTTTTTGCGCCGCCAAAAAATCTCTTAAAACAAAACTACTGTTTTTAAGATCGGCAGTTAATTTCCGAAAGTTCAACCTATCCTCCCTGTCCACAATCTTGGGACAAGGATTTTTCACCACCTAAATCTAAGAGAATTTGCGAAAATAAACGAATCATGACGAAAAACAACAAAATCAAATAAATATCTATCTATTATGATAAATTATGCTATTTTTCTTTTAATTTTAGAAATTTTTGGGCTCGAGAGGCTCGACTAAAGGGAAAAAATTGCCTGTTTCCGAAAAGTTTTCAGAAAATCTGAGTAGAAAACGTCGGCAGTCCTTGGCAATTTTCGAAGATCTTGGACATAAGCTGAATCCCTCAAGGGCCCTATTTTCAGTCGAAAACCACCCTTTTCGAGGAGAATTCCCCCGAAGTCGTAACACCCTTACCCGAGGATCCGATCTTTCAACTCAGGAGTCGGCATTCTACAGGCCTCTTGCCTTCCGAACCAACGATATCGGTTCTTGGCGACCAGATCATAGATCTTATTACGGATCCATCCAGGAACGAGATACCCAAGCCCGAAAATCCTCCAGATCCCTCCGAGGGAAGAGGCAATTTTGAGGACTGCATTGGACTTGCTGTATATCCTTGCGCCATCCCAGAACAGGATGCTGTCGATTCCGCGGGTTTCTTCTTCCAAATGATGTTCTAAAATTAGATTTCTTGCAAATTCGGATTGGAGACTCGCGTATTTCAATCTTCTCTTCGTGTCCAGATCCAGAAGAAGATTCACTGTTCCGTTACACAGATTGCAAACACCATCAAAGAGTAGAATGGAAACCCTTGCTTCTTCCAAGATCATTTTCCTTTCCTTCTTTAGACAGGTTCCGCTCGAGAGAAAAAACCAAAATCAACCGACTGAAAACAAGATCATCTTCTTGGATGAATTCTCTTTTTTCTTAGGAGGAGTCGACTCCGAAGAAGGGTTTATTGGAATCCGTTTAAAAGGAAGGAGAGCGGACTTCAATTTTTCATACCAAGCTCCCTTTTTCCGTAAGAAGACTGCAGGTGATCCTAAAGGAGAATCTACTTCTACCCAGTCGCCGCCTTTATATGTGACCCCGCTCCAAATATGTTCCCACTCTCCTTCGGGAAGATATCCTTCTACGGAATCTTCTCCTTTTTCCAACACAGGAACTACGAGTAAGTCCTCTCCGAGCAAGAACTGATTCTGCAGATCTTTAGTTTTGGCATCGTTCGGATAGGACAACATGAGTGGACGAAGGATGGGTAAGCCTGTTTCGCTCGCTTCCTTATTTAGAAATTTCAAATATTCTTTTAATGCAAAATGCATTTTCCCATAGCGAGCAAATTCACGAACGGTTTTAGAATCGGAATATGGCTGATGATTCTGGGCAGGACGATTTCCCTCATGAGTCCTAAATACGGGAGAGAATACATTCAATTCGGACCAACGTAGGAACAATTCCTTAGAGCGGAAATAGTCCTTTATCGGGCTAGGGATCGTGGTGTAGCCTCCTATATCGCTGTGATTTAAAGTAAGACCTGAAAGTCCTCCGCTCAATATGCCCACTAAAGAAGAGATGATTCCATCATGTCTTCCCCAACTTACCATTTGGTCTCCTGCCCAAAACAAGGTGGAATATCGATTGGAATTGCTGAATCCAGCTCTCGTAAAGAATACGATCTCTCCTTCTTTACGAGCCTCTTGGATTGCCTCTCGATTCAATCTGGCCCATTCTACCGGATATACATTGTGATAGAGTTCTGCGGATTCTTTTGAGAAAAGTACTGCATCCGTAGGCAACCATTCTCCAAAATCGGCCATCCATCCGCTGAGACCATTACCGATCAGATTCTCCTTGATCACTGTCTTGATCCAAACTCTTGTCTTAGGATTACTTAAATCTAATAGTCCTGCCGGAAATCCTGCGGTCTGAACTATATAATCTTTTCCTTCTTTATTCTTTACTAAATAATTCTTTTGGACAGCTTCTTCGAAGAGAGGCCCCTCTGTTGCAAGCATTGGATTGATATATCCCAACGCTCGGATCCCTTGCCCATTTAGGTCCTTTACAAATTTCTTCCATTCAGGATATCGAGTCTCATCGGGGAACCACTTCCACCATAATTGAGAACCGAAGGATGTCTTTCTCTGTCCAACCCAATCCTGGATCCAAAGCGCAGTGATCGGATTTCCTGCCTTCTTTGCCTCTTCGATCCTTTGGAGAACGATCTCTTTTCCGCCTTGGATTCCAAGCCAAGTCCCATACGCCCAATCCGGAAGCTCCGGGAATCTTCCCGTTTTCTGAGTGTATAATTTCAGGATTTCCTTAGGATCCTCTGCCTTCCAAGAATTTACTGTAAATCCTCTTTCTCGGATCTCTACTCTGATCTCAGAATCTTCTTCAAAATCGAAAACGGAGTACGCACTATGTTCGAAATGGAATCCTCTGTTTTTAGAAGTAAGAAAAAATGGAATGGGAGTGTAGGTGCTGTATTCATTTCCACCGGCACCTTCCAATAATTCGGCTCCCCAGGTAATCGGTTGGTCTCCCCTGCCCACTCCTTGTTCTTCAGAGAATAGAAAGGGTTTCTTTCCTTTCAAATTGAGATGGGAGAATTGTTCCCCAAGGCCGTAGATTGCCTCTTCCTTATCAGATCTAAAGCGGATATAGCTTCGATTCAACTCGGGATTTGAAATCTCTACTGTCCATTGTATATTAGAATTTTCTTTCGTAGTGAAACGAATGGAGTAATTGGTCTCACAACCTTCCCCACTTAATCTCCCTTGTATGACTAAGGATCTGGATTCGACTATAATGTTTTCAAGAATCTGCTCATTGCAAGAATAGAGAAGCTTATCTTTGATCTTGAAGGTTGCCTTACGATACCCTACGATCTGCTCTCCTTTCGCGGAGGAAAGAAAGGGAGAAGTCAGATCAAACTCGAGTATTTTGCCCTTCGATGTAATGAACGATAGTTCAGAAGGGACCAGAATCGCTTTGATTCCATTTCCCAGATCGAATTCCTTGGGAATTAGGGAAACAGGTGCGATTTTTTGAAATCTAAACTGGCAGGAATGAAAGAAGGAAAAGAAAATTAGAAAGGCGATAAGAGATCTCATACAATTTCCTAAGAAAGATTGTATGAGATCCTTTCAGAAAGGGTTTTGGCGTCTTCTCGTTTTTAACCCTTTCTGTCCACTCCTCCGACTCTCGGAGCTGTGGCACCGGCACCTGTTTGACCGTAAATGCTAACTGCTTGCTTTGGAAGATTGGATTTTCTCCACTCGAACCAGGAACCGACATAGACATTTACATCGTTATATCCAACTTCTTTGAGCATAAGCGCTAAGAGAGAAGAACGAGCGCCATTATAATCGTAAATGACAGTGGTTCTTTCAGGCATGAAAGGAAAGCCTCTTAACTTCTTGTTAAAGAAAGTCTTATCTACGAGCTCTCCATTCGCGTCATACAGCATTCTCCAATCCCAAAGGAAAGCGCCAGGCAATCTTCCGCAAAGACTCCCAGGCTCAGGAGCAGTAAGACGAGGTAGTTTGCCATCGTATTCTTCGGGAGTACGAGTATCAAAGATCTGAAGACGAGTTAGATTCTTTTCCAAGAAGGCCTTGTCGATGATCCCTTCTAACTTTCTGATCTTAGGAGAAGGACCTATATCTAGTTCCTTGCTTCCCTTTTCTTTCGAATTCTCGACTGGCCAACGTTGGCCTAAGATAAATGTATTCTGAAATCCGGCGGCTCTTAAAAGAAGAGTTAGCCTAGCGGCAAACATCCCCATTCCTTCGTCAAAGACTATGATCCTGGACTTATTTTCCTTCTTAGCGAGAGAAAGTATCTCTTCGATCGGTCCTAATAATTTCTTAAATGAATCCGGATCGGAGGCAAACGCCTTCTTTACAAATGGAAAATAGTAGGCACCCTTTATAGTGGATTCCTGATATTGTGTTTGTGAACGACAATCAACATATAAGTCCTGTTGTTCGTTCAGGTCTGTTTTAAGAAAACTCCAGTGAGACAAGATAAGCTACCGTTATATATTTTTACTCTTAGTTTTAACCATATTCCAGACTACCGTTTCAGAGTTTAACTTTTTTTTCGTGTTCCCGCGAATTCGAGACATAATGAGAAAGATTCCACATAAATTCGCCTTCTATTTCAGGATCTGTAAAATCCAGTTTTTGGAAAACCGATACTAATATAGAATGTTTTCCCCGATCCTAAAATATTTCGGACCGAGTATCCTTGTGCATCGTTTTTCTCTAGCTCTTTGGCTGATTGCTGCGGTTTCTTTGATTTCTTTTCCTCTTTTGCATCCTGAAGCAGAGGAGAAGGAAACTGTTTCTCAAGATTCTTCTTTTGGGGATCTGAATGATCCCGATTTCGTTAGCGGTTGGAAAAAATATTCCCAAGAAAAGGATGCAAGGCCTTTAAAACAATGGTTCCAAACCTATCCGAAGGTGCTGACCGGAGATTGCAAATTCAGATCCTTGCCCGATCTGGAGGGTCCTCAGTATTTTTCTTTGGATTGCGCCGACAAAAAACTCCCAGGTTTCTTTTTTGCGGGGAAGGATAAGATACTCTATCCAGACAAGATCACTTCTTTTCATGTAAAGGGTCCCGTGAAGATGGGCAATATGGTGTACTGGCAATTGGGTTTTTCTTCCGACACTCTTCGTCTTGCTACCGGTAAATTTTCTTCCGTTAGTGCGAACGACAAGAAATCCAAGATCAATGATAAAGCCTCTACTGAAAATTTCGGCCTGCAATATTTCTTAAGCATAGCAAGACATCCTGCGTCTCGCCCAGCACCGGTAGGTAAGGAAATCTTTTTCGATTCTTCTTGCCCCTTATTGTATTTAGGTAAGGATGCTGACTTTTATTGGGATAAGGTATTGTATTTCTCCTTCCAAGCCAGTTGCATTCCAAGTTCTCCTTATTCTTGGATCCGTATCAAGGCAGACGCCGCTGGAAATGTGCAAGTGGATAATAAGCCTTTCGAAAGTCTAGAGCAAGGTGCGAGATTTTTGGCTAAATTAAAATTACAGTCCATCGAAAAGGATAAGATCATTTGGTCGGACGCGGAGTTATTCCATGAGTAAATTGAAACTTCTTCGTCTTTCTTTTCTGA
The DNA here is from genome assembly GCF_004770055.1 of Leptospira semungkisensis. Lineage (NCBI taxonomy): Bacteria > Pseudomonadati > Spirochaetota > Leptospiria > Leptospirales > Leptospiraceae > Leptospira > Leptospira semungkisensis. Next base: position 700,906 of record NZ_RQEP01000019.1, read on the forward strand.
TTTCAATATTGATATTAGGATCTAGTTCTTTGTTTTCTCAAAACACTCCGACTCCGGATCTTAAGAATCTATTAGGAAGTGTGGTCATCGTTCGAAGCGATATCTATCCCGATCCAACGGATCCTTTAGAATTCGGAGACCAAGATCTTTCTAGAGATGTAGGCTCCGGTTTCATCATTGCAGGAAATAAGATACTCACGAATGCGCACGTGATCTCTGAATCCAAATATCTGAAAGTAAAACATTTCAATAGCAGCAAATACTATAATGCGAAAGTGGAATTTCTGGGTTTCGATTGTGACCTAGCTTTGATATCGGTAGAAGATGATGAGTTTTTTGCAGGAGTAGAGCCCCTGGAGATAGCGGATGATTCTCCTTCTCTCGGAAGTAACCTGCTTATGTTAGGTTATCCGGAAGGAGGAGAAAATCTCACTCTCGAAAACGGTCTTGTCAATAGAATAGAACGTCTCAGGTATTCTTTCACCGGATTAGATTATCGTAAAGTGATCCGAGTGGGTGCGAACATCCTTCCAGGTTATTCTGGCGGGCCTGCTTTGCAAAACGGCAAGGTGGCCGGGATTATTTTCGAGGTGAGCCAAGTACAAGGAAGTACCGCTTATCTGATCCCTCCCGAGGTAGTGCAACATTTCCTAAAAGATATCCAAGATGGAAAGTACGACGGTTTTCCTTTCGTAGGATTCACCTTTCAAAACGGAACATCAGAAGCGATCAAACAGTACCTCAAGATCCCTGACGGTTTGCAAGGAATTCTAGTGAATAAGGTTTATCCGAATTCTTCTTTCTCCGACGTCTTGCAAACAGATGACTTTCTCTACAAGATTGATGATGCGTACTTGAATAACGAAGGTGGGCTTCTGGAATTTACGGGAAGAACCGTAGTGGATCTGATTGAGCCCGGATTCGTCGGCCAAAAACTGACTCTATATTTCTATAGAAACGGAAAGAATTTTAAAACCCAGGCAGAACTCAAACGCACAGACTCTCTCGAGCTCTATCGGGATAGACAGGTACGGAATTTCTTGGGGGCCGGCCTACTCTTTCAACCGGTAAATCGAGCCTTATTCGGCAAGGAAAGCCAAAGAGTAGAGACCTCTCTTAGATATCATTATAGTTATTTTATTCAGGATGATCTCTTCAAGTTCACAGAAAGAGATTTAATTCTGACTACGATCTTTCCGGATCCACTCAATTCAAAATACATGAATTATCGTTTTAAAATATTAGAATCCATTAATGGAAAGACTCCCCAAAATATTGAGGAGTTCAAGGACTTCTGGAAAAGATATTCAGGCGGCACTATCGTTTTGAAGTTTAGAGGAGTAGGCCTCCCTTTAATTTTGGATACCAAGACGATCCGGACCATAGATGCGAGAGTACGAAAACGTTTCGACGTTAAGTCAGACGAATACCAGGAGGCATCCAAATGAATCGACTCCTTCTTCTCATTTTATTCCCTTTCCTTCTTCTTTCCGGCCTTGAAGCAAAAGGAGAGCCTGAGTTTGGCGTTCTTGTCCATTTCAGAAAGTATTCTCATCACAATCCTTTTCAAAAAGGAGTTCCTTTTCAAAGAAAGGTTCCGGCGATCCGAGTGGACGATAGAACTGCGATCGCACTCTTAAAACCGGGTGAAGTTCCTCTCTTTGCCGAGATTCATCCTGATGATTCTGCAGGAAGAAAGGCCTATTTCCAAAAAGTGGATTTGGATACAGGACTAGGGATCCTTCTTCTTCCAGAAGATACAAGTAGGACAAAAAGGATCTTTCCTTTGGCATTCTTAGAGGAGAAGCCTCGCTCTAATTCTGCATGCTCTTCTTTTTTTCCGAATTTAGAATGGGCTAGTTTAGAATCTTCTAAATCGATTCTTCCTCTTTCTAAGCTTGCAAGAAAAGAAAATAACGATGGAGCGAGAAGCTTTCTGTATGCAGGCAAGAAAGTTTGCGGTTTCACAGACGGTTCTTGGAACGGAGACTCTGATCTTCTCAAAAGATTTTCTCTAAGTAGATTCTCTTCGTATTCCCCCTTCCCGCATCCTGGCTTTTCTGCAGAGGCTTCTCTCACTCCTGCAGAAGAAGATTATTATTTTCCGAAAGGAAGTATCGGTGCCGTGGTTTCCGAAGTTTTACCGGGCATAGGACCCATGCACAATCTGTTTCCGGGAGATTCCATTATTTCAGTGAACGGGACTCCTGTGGCATCCAAACACAAACAGGTTTTGTATGATCTACTTCTGACTAGAAACGGAAATTATATAAACTCAGGAGATCATGTTGAACTAACTCTCTACAGAGACGGAGCAAGAAGAAATATCCGTTATCCTCTCAGACCTTATAACGAAGATTCTTTTCTGATCCCGGATAGCTCCGATAAAATGGCTCCCAAATATCTGATCTCGGGAGGTCTATTGTTCACTGAACTTACTCGTGCGTATTTGAAAGAATACGGTGAAAAATATAAATCCTCTAGCGATCGCAAGCTTGTATATTTAACAGAAAGTTTTTCTCGTAAAATGCATCCGGAAAAGAATCGGATCGTTCTACTTTCCAGGACCTTCCCCGATGAAAAAAACAAAGCATACCAAGAATTCCAAGATCTGATCTTAGAATCAGTGAATGATAAGACTGTGGACTCCGTGGAAGGCTTAAAAGCTGCCATTTTAGAGAATAAGGAGAATTTTTTAGTCTTCCGATTCTCAGGAAATAAATTGGCAGTCTTTGACAAATCGGAACTCAAGACTCTGGACGAGAAGATTAAGTCCTCTTATTCTCTGGATTCGTTAGACAATATTCGCTGACAAAATCCTTGACTGGATTTCCTTTTGAGGTTTTCCTTATGTTTCCATTAAATGTTTCTGAACTGCTTCGCAAGGCGAAAGTTCTGAATTAGGAATTTGTTATGAAAATCCTATTCGTCGATGACGAAGAAGTCATACGCGATCTATTCCAGGAAATTTTCGGAAGCGAGTACCAATTAGTTCTCGCAGGAACTGCCGAACAAGGTTTAAGTCTGGCAGAATCCGAAACATTCGACCTGATCATCACCGATATCCGCCTTCCCAGGATGAACGGTATAGAATTCATCACTAAATTGAGAGAGAAAGGAGTAGAAACTCCTTTTATAGTCATTACAGGAAATCAGGATATCCAGATCTCCATCAACGCATTACGCCTGGGTGCGATCGATTTCTTCTTGAAGCCGTTCAGAATGGAGGCGATCCGTTACTCTCTCTTACGCTTTAAGAATTTATTTTATTCCGGCAAGGACCTGGTGGATAAGAGATTCTTCCAGGTCAAAGAATCGAAGCAGAAATTCGCTCTTCTTCCTAGGCTCGGTAATTTAAATCAATATGTTCATTTGATCCTAAAATCCTTAGCTCATCTTCCAAGCTTGCATAACGAGGATCTTCTTTCCTTGAAAGTTGCCCTGTACGAATTGATCGGAAATGCGATCGAACACGGTTGTGCGAGAATTACCTATCATCAAAAGCAAGAGCTAATGTTCCAAGAAAATGATTACTTCTCTTATGTGGATAAGATCTGCGAACAAAAAGAAGAATGGATCAAGGTAGAAGTGGATTATGATGATACAATGGTCACTGTGGTCTTAGAAGACGGGGGAGAAGGTTTCGATCCTTCGAGAGTTCCAGATCCTGTTCAGGATCCGAATGCGAGTCAACTTTCAGGAAGAGGAATTTTCCTCGTGAGAATGAATGTAGACTCTCTTTCTTATAACGAAAAGGGAAACCAAGTCAGCTTCACTAAAAAATTGCAGGCACTAAAAGAACAGCCGGCCTAAAATCGAATCCCTGCGGAAGCATACCATCTGAAATATTCTCTCGTAGGGATCGGCCTTCGAATCTCATCCAAGATTACCGACTCGTCCATTCCGGGACGGACCCAAGCATACGCTGCTCCTGCGACCAGATACCCCGACTCGGATTTCCAACCGCTTGCGGCAATAATCTCTAGTCCTCTTCCTATATAAGAAATTCCTAAACCAGTTCCGAGTGTGGTGGACCAACCCTTTCCCCATTCTTTAGAGACTCCGGTTTGGTAGTATTGCAGGCCTGAGTTCTCATAGATCGGCTTTCTAGGAGAATCCACTCCCGAGAATACTGCATCTTGCTTCGCATTCCAATCTCTTAATAGAAGAATAGAAAAAGGCGCAAGGTATCCTCTCGGATCTCCTTTTATTCCCGCATATCCGTTCGAGTTTTGGTCCGTATGAAATGTAGGGTCCTTGGTGGCGTATAACGCTCTTAAGAAAATAGAGTAACTTTCTTCCTTCCAAGTTGCTCCCAAAGTAGCAAGCCAAGCGTTCGTATTCTGTCTTGAATTTTGGGAATTAAACGGACCGTTTCCGTTCTCTCTTCTTCCTTCTACTTGGATGGCCGAGCCTTCTAATTTCGTTTTCAAAAATGTCTCTGATTCCCATTCCAATCCGGAATATCTAAAAAATCCGTAGGGACGAAACGGCTCTTCTCTCCTAAACAAGTCCGCTCTCTGTGCCTCTTGCCTCGGCTCCGAATATTGATAATGAAAGGCTCTCAAATGACTGAGGATTTTTTTAGGTTCCCAGACGATATCTCCACCTTGGATCCTTAAAGGAGCTTCCGTTCTGTCTCGATTGGAATAAGCGATAGAAGATTGGAACTCCGCTCCGATGAATGCGCCTCTTATATTCCAAGGCATGTATTCCCAACCTATCTCTCCGTAATTAGCAAGGTTAGCGAATAGAAATCCGTTCTTGTCCAAACGCTGGAATCCCCTTCCCCCTTCTGCACGAAAACGAAACTCTGAAATAGTAATTCGAGAAGAAACCAATGCTTCTCCGTCACTCAACCGATACGTATTCAGTCGAGTATCGTCCTTCTCCGCGTAGGTAACGATAGGCGACACCAGAACTAATGTTTCCGTACGATCTGTTTTTCCCTGCCAACCGAACTCCGGACTGAACGTCGCTCTTCCATACCATTTTCTGGCTGCGTCTTCCTTCACTCCACCTTTCTGGGAATAGCTCCTTCCCCAAACATAGAGAGATGTATAGAATCCGGATTGAGAGGAAAAACTCTTGGAGTCGGCCGTGGTATTTGCGGCTCTTCCGTTCGACTTAACGTTAATGATCCCGTCGCCCAATAAGGAGGAGTCATCCATCCTGTATTTAGGATAGGAATCTGCGCTTAATTCAGAAACAGTTCCGAGAATACATAAGAATATTATGAATTTTAAATTTAGATCAGGCTTCACTTTTGAGAAGGTCTATAGTACGCCAAGAAATACCCACTCAGCAAGAGCCAAGAAGGGATTTGCCCTAAGAAGAATGCACCTGCGGCACCCATAGTCCCATATTCAGGAATCAGCAAATTATCCAATACCAATCCGAATACTAATCTCACCAATGCAAGCATGGCAAGAAGTCTGGGCTGTCCCAGGGCAAAAAGAGCCATGCCCAAAGGAGAGAAGATCAACTGAAATAGATAATTCGGATAGAGCAATTGAAAGACAGGAACAGATTCAGGGTACTTTCCGGAAAAGAGCGCGGAGAAAAACCAATCTCCCAAGAAAACCCAAGGCGCAAGAGCAAGTGCGAAACCGCAGGCCATTAGCATAGACTTGGCCAAGTATCCGGTGAATTCCTTATTTTCAGTAAGCCTAGATAATTTCGGATAAATGATCGAATTCAATACGGAGAATAAGATCACAAACCCGCTGAATGGTTGCAAGGCAACTCCGTAAGCGGCAACGGATTCGTTGGAATGATATTTATTCAAAAAGAATAATTCCATTCTGTCGGATACGATTGCAAACAAGGAGGCAAGAAACGCATACCGATTGAAAGAGGCTAAGTCCTTGGTTTGCTGTTGGATCTCAGCTCGATCCCCGGACCAATTCAATTTTTCGCGAGGGAATAAGAAAAAGAACAGTACGATCGTGAATGCAGGTGCAATCGAAAAGACCGCCAAGATATCCAAGTGATTCAGAGCACGAGCGCTAAACTGATCCGCAAAGTATAGGATCAAAAGCCGAATCAAGTTCGGAAGAGGATACCAAATGGAAAGAGATTGGTATTGTCCGAAGGAAACAAAGATACTTTCAAAGTAAGAATTGAAAGAAAGAACAAAGCTCCCGAATACTAAAAGAAAGGCGGCTAACGCATTCTCTCTCAAGAAAAATGCAGCAACCACTGTTACCACGATCAAAACGAATAGTGCCATCCATTTGATCCAAAGAGAAGAAGCGAGTAGTACTCCTATTCGTCTTTTGTCCTCCGTCATCGGAGAGAGATAACGGACCATCGCAGCAGGAAGTCCGAACTCGGCGATCGCTAATAATACGGGAAGAAAGCCTGAATAATATTGGAAGAATCCGTTCTCATTCTTGCTCAGAATGCGAACGGAATACACCATGAAAACGAAGTTCAGTAGAGAGGCTACTACCTTGGATGAGCCTACCGAAAAGAAGCTGCGGATGAATCCGGACGCCCTTAGTCTTTTGAAGGTTTCCGTAAAGGATTGTAAGGGAGTAGAGAGCCGGACCATTCTTCAAATCAAATAGGTTCCTCCGCGAATTCTCTTTAAGAGAAAGGGAGAGAGGTAGCCGATATAGTAGCATACGATCCCGTACCTCAGGTATCTGGCAACCGGATTTTCCGGTAGAAGTACGGAGAGAAGTTTTCCGATCGCTACGTAAAAGACGATGATTCCCAGGATCACTACCCCGATCCGAACCAGAAATTCTAAGACTCCGGTCACATTCTTCCAGTCCACACCTGACTTTTTATTTTGCAGAATTGCGATCCCAAAGCCTGCAAGAGAACCGGCGGCTGCGATCACCTGCTCCCAAGATTTATTTGTGGATTCCGGCAAGTTTACATCTTGCAGAAGCACTGTTGGAAAAGTCAGTGCAATGAGAAGAAGGAGATATGACTTGAGTCTACTCGAGCTTGGACCTTCTCCTTGATAAGAAGCTTCTAATAAGGATGAATCTCTTTGGAACCAGAACTCAAGTCCGAATAACACAAATAATCCGAGAAGGAATCCCCCAATCACATCTCCTAAGAAATGAAGTCCGGCATACATCCTTGCAATCGGCATGAACAGGATTGCAAATCCAGTGACGCCACGGACCCAACCTATTCTAAGATGAAGGAACAAAGTTCCGTATAGAACCACTGCAGTCTGCACATGTCCGGATGGAAATCCATACGAACTTTCCATGAGACCTAACTCGGCAGGATAAGGCAAACCGATCGGCCTGGGAGAAGTAAGTAGCGCCTTGCAGGTCCCATTCAAGATCCCGGCAAGAAGAAGGCCTAAAGTCATTCTGATCCCAAGCTTTCTATCTATGCAAAGATAAACAATGGAGACCAAGGCCATGAAGAATAGGCTGGATCCCAAATAATGAAATGTTATAGTTAGAGGATCTAAAAGCGGTTTCAAAAAAGAAATATGAAGCGCTTCCAAAGGAGAGTTGGAGAAGAGATACTCTTTCCATAAAACTTGTTCCCAATTCATAAAAACGAAAGTATAAGGATCGGCTTCTCATTGCAAAAAGTATTTAAGGGCAAAGACACCCGAAACCAAAATCTCGGTTGATAGATTCGGATTCTTATTACAAGATAGAAATAAGCACTGAAATTATTGAACGATCGTTTTCTAAAGAACAAAACAAACAAAGTTCAGCTAATGTGAAAATCCGGTAGAACGGATCAAAAGATCCCAAAGTCCTTACCGAATACATTAGGAGTTTTTAATATGGAACCAGAAATCTACATCCCTAAGAACAAATTAAAGTTCGTGACCGCAGCTTCTCTATTCGACGGACACGATGCTTCCATCAATATTATGAGAAGGATACTCCAATCCTCCGGAGCAGAGGTGGTACATTTGGGCCATAACCGCTCCGTTCAGGAAATAGTCGATTGCGCGATCCAAGAGGATGTGCAAGGGATTGCTGTTACAAGCTACCAAGGCGGGCATGTAGAATATTTCAAATACATGATAGACCTTTTGAAAGAGAGAGGATGCGGTCATATCAAGGTATTCGGAGGCGGAGGAGGTACAATTCTTCCGAGTGAGATCCGTGAATTAGAAAACTATGGAGTAGCAAAGATCTATTCTCCGGACGATGGACGCTCCTTGGGTTTGCAAGGAATGATTAACGATCTTCTTCTCAAATCCGATTTCCTTCCTCCCAATAAATTCAATGGGAACTTATTTGCCGAGTTGAAGAAAAGAAATCCGATAGCGATTGCGGAATCCATTACTCTCGTTGAAAACACTCTTTCAGAATCGAATCCTACGAATCCAGAAAAGCTGGACTTCCCTACTTCCAAAAAACAGATCCCTATCTTAGGAATTACAGGAACAGGAGGAGCAGGAAAATCCTCTCTTACTGACGAATTAGTCAGACGCTTTATTCATGACTTCGAAGACAAGACCATCGCGATCATTTCGGTAGATCCTTCTAAGAGAAAGACAGGAGGAGCATTACTCGGAGATAGGATCCGAATGAATTCAATCTCTCATCCAAGAGTATTCATGAGATCCTTTGCTACCAGAGAGGCAAATATCGCTCTCAATCGAAACGTAAAGAAAAGTCTAGAAGTATTAAGAAGTTCCGAGTTTGATTTAGTGATCGTAGAGACTGCAGGAATCGGCCAGAGCGACTCTGAGATTACCGAGGTTTCGGATCTTTCACTTTACGTGATGACACCTGAATTCGGAGCGGCAACTCAATTAGAAAAAATTGATATGATCGACTATGCAGATCTTATCGCGGTCAATAAATGCGACAAGAGAGGAGCTCAGGATGCGATTCGGGATGTGCAAAAGCAATTCCAAAGATCCCGCAAATTATTCGAACAAAGACCGGAAGAAATGCCTGTGTTCGGAACGATTGCTTCCCAATTCAACGATCCGGGAACGAATAATCTATACGTTTCATTGATCCGAGAGCTAAATAAGAAATTCGATCTGGGTTGGAAATCCTCTTTGGAATCGAGTGCTGAATCCAGCCAAAAGATCCATATCATTCCCCCAGACAGACAAAGATACTTATCCGAGATCGCAGAAGAATGTGAGAAGTTCGATACATTTGTCCAGAAGGAATCTAAAAACGCTGAAATCCTCTATCGAATCCATGGCGCCATCGAAGTATTGAAAGAAAGAGGAAAAAATTCTTCCGATCTGGAAGAGGAATATTCCAAACTAGAATCCAAATTGCATCCTGAGACTAGACTAATCTTAAAAAATTGGGATGCGAAGGTTGCTAAATACTCGGGCGAATTCTTTAGCTATACTGTAAGGGACAAAGAGATCAAGGTCCCGAACTTTACAAAATCATTAAGTAATCTGAATATTCCCAAGGTTGCAGTGCCCAAGTTTAGGAACTGGGGAGAGATCGTAAAATGGTCTTATTCCGAGAATTTTCCGGGAGAGTTCCCTTATACGGCTGGAGTATTCCCATTCAAGCGCACCGGAGAGGATCCAACTCGTATGTTTGCGGGAGAAGGTGGACCCGAAAGAACAAACGCTAGATTCCATTATGTAAGCAAAGGAATGCCCGCACAACGTTTGAGTACTGCCTTCGACTCTGTCACCTTGTACGGAGAAGATCCAGGACTTCGCCCCGACATCTACGGTAAGATCGGGAACTCAGGAGTGAGTATTGCGACTCTCGATGATGCTAAGAAATTATACTCCGGTTTCGATCTTTGCAATCCTTCCACATCCGTCTCTATGACGATCAACGGACCGGCTCCCATGCTACTCTCCTTCTTCTTGAATGCTGCTGTAGACCAAACCTGTGAGAAGTATTTGCACGCAGAAGGAAAAGCAGAAGAAGCCAAGAAAAAGATCAAAGAGATCTACGCTCAAAAAGGAGCACCAGTACCAATTTATAAAGGAAGTATTCCTGACGGTAACGACGGATTGGGACTTTTGCTCTTGGGAGTGACCGGAGATCAGATCCTTCCCAAAGATACATACGAAAAAATTAAATTAGAAACTCTTACTGCTGTGAGAGGAACTGTGCAGGCAGACATTCTGAAAGAAGACCAAGCCCAGAATACTTGTATCTTCTCCACAGAATTTGCTCTCAAACTCATGGGAGACATCCAGGAATATTTTATCTGGAATAAGGTCCGTAACTTCTACTCTGTTTCCATCTCAGGCTATCATATCGCGGAAGCGGGAGCAAATCCGATCACTCAGGTTGCATTCACTCTTGCGAACGGATTTACGTTTGTGGAATATTATCTTTCCAGAGGAATGAAGATAGACGACTTCGCTCCGAATCTCTCCTTCTTCTTCTCGAATGGGATCGATCCTGAATATGCTGTGATCGGCAGAGTCGCGAGAAGGATCTGGGCAAAGAGTATGAAGTACAAGTATGCGGCTGGAGAGCGTTCTCAAATGCTGAAGTATCATATCCAAACTTCAGGACGCTCATTACATGCTCAGGAGATCGCCTTCAACGATATCCGAACTACACTTCAAGCATTATACGCTATTTATGACAATTGTAACAGCCTTCATACCAATGCGTATGACGAGGCGATCACTACTCCTACGGAAGAATCCGTAAGAAGGGCAATGGCGATCCAGCTCATCATCAACCGAGAGCTGGGCTTGGCAAAAAATGAAAATCCTATCCAAGGTTCCTTCATCATAGAGGAGCTTTCCGATCTAGTAGAAGATGCAATTCTTACCGAGTTCAAGCGAATCTCCGAAAGAGGAGGAGTCTTGGGCGCTATGGAGAGAATGTATCAAAGAAATAAGATACAAGAAGAGTCCCTGGAATACGAACATAAGAAACATACGGGAGATATTCCTGTCATTGGGGTGAATACCTTCCTCGGGAAAGACGGCTCTCCAACTATTCTTCCTGACGAAGTCATTCGTTCTACGGAAGAAGAGAAGAAGGCTCAGATCGGCGAATTGGAGGCCTTCCATTTTAGGAATAAGGCAAACTCTCAGGATGCTCTCAAGAAATTGCAAGAGTCCTGCCTCTCCGGAGAGAACGGATTTGAAGCCCTAATGGAAACAGGCAAGGTTTGCTCCCTCGGACAAATGACCAACGCACTGTACGAAGTAGGCGGTCAGTACAGAAGAAGCATGTAGAAATCAAAAGAACTAGTTCTTTTTTTGTTTCCCTTGGAAATTCGAAATGCAAAATCTGGTAAGTGGCCATGACTTCCTCCGCGATACAGTTTACCGAGACTCATGTATATGCCGACAAAAAGCGCTTTAGAGTGGTTTTTGTCAGGAATGTCTGCGCGGTAGAAACAGAAGAGATCAGCCTGATCCTACAAAAGATCCAGGAGACCCAACCGAGCCTGGTTGAATTGGATCTAGAAAGCGTCGTTGCCATTCCTTCTCTCATATTGAATCGGATCCTGAAACTGCTCGCCGAGTTGAAGTCCAAATCCATCCCGGTAGAAATCAAAACGAGCGAGGGACTCAAAGCAGTCCTCAATAGGCTAAAGATCTCCTTACAATGAAGGGAATCTGCGCCGTTCTAACAAATTGCCTTATATTTCAAAGTTTAGTCTTCGGTAGCGGTTGGTTTTCTGGTCTTCTCGCAGGAGAGATCAAACTCTGCGAATGCAATCACGCCAGCAGAACAGAAAAACACGCAAGCGAAGAAGATTCCAAATTCAAGTCCAAACTAGCATCCGCAGATGATCACAAAGATCATGATCATCATTCCAAGAGCTTGCCCGACTGCCATTCCGCTAAGTCCGGAGAGACTCATAAATGCGCTTGTAAAAAAGCAAAGGATAAGTTTGCTCTATTTACCGGAACGATCTGTGCTCAATTCTATTCTTCTTATGAAAAAGGAAGTTCTCTACTTCCGATCGCTCTTCATTCGGATCTTCTTTCTTGGATCCCAAGAGATTTGGGAATAGAACTCACCTCCGATCTAGAAAAGCCCCCTCGATTCTCCTAACCCTTTATAAAGATATAAAATAGAACGGTTCTTTTTGGATGGGAAGGGCCTCATATACCTATTCTACCTATTGGAACCTCCTAACATGCAACTATTGCGTGGCGGAAGAAACATACCTTCCCCCACATCAGGAGAATATTATGAAATATATATATATTTGCGCGCTTGTATTTTCTTTCGCGCTCTTTTTTCAAAATTGCGAGGGATCTTCAAGCTCTAATGCAAGCTTAGCTCTCTTAGCCGGAAGTAAGGCCTTAGGCTCATCTTCCAAACCCACAGGCATTTCCTTTCACGCCGTTGTAGGAGATAGCGAAGCAGTTTGCGGACAGGAAATCAGCGGGCATGGTGAAAGCCATTCGAGTTCTACGGTACATGCGTTGCATGTGGCTGGGGTCATGCCGATCGGGCTCAAGGATCTGAGATTCTACGTTTCCGAATTCGAGTTAGTGGATGAGAATGATAATATTATCGTTCTAAACATTCCGGATAACGGTACCTGGCAATACTCTGGAGTGACTCTATTAGATTTCGAGAATGCAACAGGAAGTTGCACCGGCACAAGCGATATGAACAAGATCGTGCAAACGGCACTGGAGAATAAACAATACAAGACCATCCGATTCACATTAGGAGTTCCCGAAAGTCTGAATCATATCGACTATAGCACATCTCCTAGTCCTTTGAATATTTCAGGAATGGCCTGGGGCTGGACCATGGGATACAGATTCTTCGTGGGAGAATTCTATTCCAACGATTCCCTCTCTCCCGGAAATTCTGCGGTTCTTCATTTAGGATCCTCGGGTTGCACAGAACCTTCTCCGGGAACTTATAGCTGTGCGAATTCCAATCGAGCTCGGATTGAACTCAGTCCTATCGAAGGATTCAATCCTATCACGCAAGAGATCCAATTCGATCTCAAGAAAGCATTTGTAGGATGGGATATCAGCACTTCCGGAGGAGGAAGCAAGTCCTGTCATTCCATGGGAGCCATGGATAGCAACTGCTCTGTTGTGTATCCTAATTTCGGATTGGATTATTCTAGCGGCAACTCCGGTTCCACGGCCCAATCCGTATTCAGCATAGTTTCCAAATAAAGGAGAGCCTCGGTCTTTAAAATGCGGCCGAGGCGAAACCCAGGATGAAAGAAATATTACTCATTACAATATTATTATTTTCTGTCATAGGATGCGGATCCATAGGCATAGGTAAAGAACAAGGAAAAGATCTGCAGGCAGGCTTACTGCTCTTGGGCCAAGAATCTTCGGAAGGAACTCCTTATATCTGGGATCTTCCCAACGGATTTCCCAGGCCAAAGATCCCGGAGAATAATCCAATGACTCTGGAGAAGGTGAACTTAGGGCGGCATCTCTTCTACGAAACAGAACTCTCAGAGAATAAGAGCCAGGCCTGCGCCAGTTGCCACCAGCAAGACAAGGCATTTACGGACGGACTTGCTGTCTCTTCGGGCTCTACTGGACAGTCTCATCCCAGAAATGCGCAGCATCTTTCCAATGCCGTCTATAATCTAAGACTAACTTGGGCAAATCCTCTCTTAAAGAATTTAGAGGATCAGGCGAGAGTTCCCATGTTCGGAGACAATCCGATCGAATTAGGAATGAAGGACAAGGAAGATCTTTTGCTTTCCAGACTAGAAAACGACCCTATCTACCCTTCCCTATTTCATGCAGCATTCCCGAAAGATCCAAACCCATTCTCTATTTTGAATATTACAAAAGCATTAGCTAGCTTTCAAAGAAGTTTGATCTCCGGGAATTCAGCGTATGACAGATTTCAATCCGGAGATATAAGCGCCCTCAGCGCATCTGCCATCCGAGGAAAGAACCTATTCTTCGGAGAAAGAGGAGAATGCTTTCATTGCCATGGAGGCTTTAATTTTACGGATACAATCTTACATACCGGAACGGTTTTTGAAGAAGTTACATTCCATAATAACGGCTTAGATTCTTCTAACTTCACGAGTCCGAACGGAGGACTGTATGAGTTCACATTCTCCGAAGCTGATCGAGGAAAATTCAGAGCACCTTCTCTTAGGAACGTGGAGCTAACCGCTCCTTATATGCATGATGGTTCTCTTCCGGACCTTCTATCAGTGATCAACCATTATGCAAACGGAGGAAGTGGGGACGGAACCTTAAATCCAAACAAGGATCCTTTCGTAAGGAGCTTTTCCTTATCAGAATCGGAGAAACTGGACCTTGTGGAATTCTTAAAAAGTCTCACAGACGAGAACTTCGTTACGAACCCGGCATTTGCGAGCCCTTTTTGACATGAAGAAGAATATATTCAATTTTATTGATATAATTTTAAAATGGATCTTTGCTCTTAGCAGAGCAATATCTATTTCGCTCAAAAGGAAGGCTTTATTAAAATTTGAAGGGTTGCCTTTCTTTAAATTTACAAAACCAATCCTTCTTAGATTAGCGAAAGCGATATTTTTAGATTTTTCAAAATCGATTTATTTGACGTTTGGCAAATCGATCTTAGCAGCAACTCTTCTCCAGAACTGCGCGTTCGGAAACTTGGGAAATGCAACGGAAGAACGTTCGGAAATATTCCAATCCTTTCTGCGACTTGTAGATGAAAGGAGGACGAATATTTCTCCCTGGATCTATTATTCGGATGACCAAGGAGATACCGATCTTTCCTCATTTCAAATCTCCGGAAATTCTACAAACTACTCAGTGAGTATCGCTGAGAATACATTGGTGTTAAAGAGTTTGTATTTTCTATTCCAAGCTCCTGATACCTTATTCGGTCTCTCTCATTCGAATCAGGCAGATTTTCATTCCTTGCATTCAGGAGGTTCGGAAGGATCCGGAAGTGTTGGAACAGGTTCGTATGCAAAGAGATATGGGATTCGCGGTAGTTTCGAATCAGGAGATATTTCCATTTCTGATTTCGAATCTCTCACTGGTCCTGTAAAATCACAGAATCTCTCCCCTTTCCCTCCAGTTCCGTACGGAAGTATCTCTCATATTTATGGGGAATATTCTGCAGTCTTTCTCGACCTAATAATCACTCGGATATCCGATTCTTCTACAAGAAAGATCCATATTGAACTGCGAGATGTGAGTTTTCAAATAGAACCTTCTTGTAATTTAGAAACTCCGTATAAACAGTCTGTCCCTTTATCGTTGGGATTTAGAGTAGATGGACTCTTAAAATCCAGACCAAGCTCTTCTTTTTCTCTTTTGGATTCCGTTTATTCCTTAGGAATTTCAGAACTCACCATCAACGACTTTCAAAACTCTAACCTATATTCTGAAATCCTAAATAACCTAGGATACGAAGGCCAAACTCTGGTATTTTATTCATGTCTTTAAAAAATATACACAAAGCAAATCTCATATCATATCGAATCATTTTGCTTCCCCTTCTTCTATTGGGAAGTTCTGCTTTATTCGCTCACCATGCAGGAGAAGGACAAAATATAACCTCCTCTACGAGATTTATCGATCCTTTTGCAGGAAAGAAAGAAAGGCCCGCGGACTACGTAACGATCACGGAAGATTTTCAAAAAGGGACCTTAGATAATTCGAACCTATACACTACTACTGCATTTACAGAATTGAATTTCGCAGAAGGAAAGTTTGCCATGAACTTCAGCGTTCCTTGGACGTATTATGAACAGAAGGACAGACAAGATGCCGCGAGATACGGAAAAGCATATCTAGGAGCAAAATGGAATCCTTTGATAGATACGGGCTGGCCATTCTTCTTTTTATTGGAGGGAAGACTAGGATTTCCTTCGGGAGCTGATACAGATAGATTCGCTGGAGGAGATTATTATTCAGGGATTGCGAATCTTACCCTGGGTGCCACTTGGAAGCAATGGTTATTCTTGGTACGAGCTTCGGGCATCTTTCCTCTTTCTAAGGATCATGCAAGTCTCGAAGCACAATCAGGACTTCCTTATTGGGCCCAAAATCCTCCCGGATCTCAAACAGAAACAAACCCTAGTACGGAAAAAGTGACCCAATGGTTTGCTTACATTACATATTTCGTAAATAAGGATTTCAGCCTTCTCGCAGGATATCTTTATAGAACTCCCTATGTGAATGTGATCGGAGGCGGGAGTCTTTTGGAAGAAAAAGAGAATAACAAAAGAACTTTTCCTAAATCCGTTCAGGAAGCAAGCCTTGGATTCAACTTAGGAATCGTAAAAGGAGTCTATGGAACACTTGTAGGAAGACTTCCTCTGATCCGAGATCCTGAGATCAGACTCTACGATTATGCGATCACAGCTTCTATCTCGTTTGAACTTCCCGAATACAAGGTTTCTAAGGTAGATAAAGAAGCCTCGGAGAAACTTTAACAAAAAGTAAATTATAATATAGAAAATAACTATTTAATAGAGTCGCGTGA
The DNA here is from genome assembly GCF_004770055.1 of Leptospira semungkisensis. Lineage (NCBI taxonomy): Bacteria > Pseudomonadati > Spirochaetota > Leptospiria > Leptospirales > Leptospiraceae > Leptospira > Leptospira semungkisensis. The sequence continues at coordinate 717,261 of NZ_RQEP01000019.1, forward strand.
TCCGATCCCGATCGGAACTCTAAGTAGTGGAATCAATCCCAGAGAGATTGAAAGCAAAGAGCCGAATCTTGCTGAAAACTCTGAAAGCCGGGCTTAGCCACGCATTCTTCTTCCGTTGCAGGAAAATAATCGATGCCGCCGCCTTCGTATTTGATCCTGCAACATCCCTGCTTTTGGCTTTTTCCTTCCTTCTTAGGTTTAGAATTCTCCGAAGGATTAGGTCCCGCTTCTTTTTTTGGGGAAGAACCCTGAGCGAAAAGCCAGATGGGGAGTAAACAGCATAGCAAGATCGGATAAAACGCCGAGACTCGTCTCATACGAATGAATTTATTTCTCAAGAGCTTGCCTAGGCAAGGAAAAATCCCTGAATTCCAAAAATAGGATCTTATTTTTACGTTGACTCTCCCCGCTTCCGAAGGTGAAAAAGAAAAGCGAAAGCTAAACTTATTCACAAATAGGAAATAAAATAATGAATCCTCGCAGTTCCATTCTGGGAAAAAGGGCCACCCTGGTCGGTACTTTACTTGTGCTTCTTTCTTCCGGACAAATATTTTCGGAAACCGTTCTATTCAAGAACGGAGAAAAAACCTACGGAACGGTCATAGACCAATCCACAGACGCGGTTACGATATTAAAGGATACTAAAAGACAAACCATCCCGAAATCACAGATCCTAAAAATCATCTTCAAAGACATCAAGGACGAAGGTGAACTCGGAAAGATCTTCGAGGCGGAGAAAAAGAAATTAAACAAAGATGGAAAGAAGACGGAGAAAGAAGAGCAACTAGATACGTTAGTGCTCGAGCAAATGATCAAAGAGAACAGCTATAAGGTTGTTCAAAAGAGATTAGCACTCATCGAAAAATATATAGATGAACAAGACGGCGGTTGGGAAGAGTACATCTCTAAGAACCGCAATCCTTGGGAACCTGTTTGGAAATCTGCGATCCTCCCTGGCTGGGGACTTTCTCTCATGAAGAAAGATACCTATGCAAGAACATATCAGGTGATCATCGGACTTTCCATCATCGTAGCTATCGGAGGCAGCCAAGCAGCCACCGTTCAAAAGAATAAGGCAGAAAACAGAATGAGCAAAATGCTCTTCGAAGATCCTGTTACGTATGCTCAGATCCAAGCGGCAGGGATCCCGAATTCTTCCGTATACATTGCTAAGCTACAGACGGATGCATTTTCCGAATACAATAAGGATAAACATAACCAACACCAATACGAGACCTATAGCCATACAGGCCTTGGACTCGCAGTAGGATTGTATCTAGCACAGTTGGCACAAAGTTACTTCTTAGGAAAACAATGGGCCACTCATAATATCATCCAAACTCCTTCCGGAGAATCCGTCCAAGAAGGATTCAATTTCAAGAGCAATATGACCACTCTTGCCTCTGGCGGCGGTGGAGCATTGCGCGAGTATCGAAGCGAACTTAGATACGTAAGCGCTTTCTAGATCTCAGGAATCGAATACCCTTTAGAAGCCAACCAGTCCTTGTCGTATAGCCTGGACTGGTATCTGGCTCCACTATCACAAAGAACAGTCACAAGAGTGTGGCCCGGTCCAAGCTCCTTAGCCAATTTCACCGCAGCAGCCACATTGATCCCAGTAGATCCTCCTACAAATAGTCCGTCTTTTCTCAAAAGAGTATAGATCGTTTCTAAACATTCCTGGTCGGAAATCCGGATCGCGTCGTCAAAGGGAGCATCCTTCATGTTCTCGGTAATCCTTCCGTTCCCGATCCCTTCCGTAAAAGAATTTCCTTCGGAAGATAACTCTCCCTTCTTTACAAAATTATAAATTGCTGAACCGAATGGCTCCGCAACGATCGTTTTGATCTTAGGATTCTTGCTCTTTAAGAACATAGCGGTTCCTGCAAAGGTTCCTCCCGTTCCAAGAGAAGCGAGCCATGCATCTATTTTGCCTTCTGTTTGCTCCCAGATCTCCGGGCCGGTGGTTTGAAAATGAGCAAGCCTATTAGCAACGTTATCGAATTGATTGGCCCAAATTGCATTCGGAGTCTCTTCTGCGATTCTTGCGGACACCTTTACATAGTTTCCAGGATCCTTATAGGGAACCGCAGGAACTGTCCTCACTTCGGCGCCTAAGGCTCTCAAAAGATCTATCTTCTCCTTGGATTGAGTATCCGGGATCACGATTAGACATTTGTAGCCCTTCGCATTACAAATATGAACAAGACCTATACCGGTGTTTCCGGCAGTTCCTTCGACTACAGTGCCTCCCGGTTTTAGTAGACCCTTCTTCTCCGCTTCTTGGATAATGAATAAGGCGGCCCTATCCTTTACGGAACCTCCCGGATTTAAGAACTCGGCCTTGCCTAGGATCTCGCAACCAGTGAGATCTGAATAATAGTTCAAACGGATAAGTGGAGTATTTCCAATGCTGTCTACGAAACCTTTTTGGATCTTCATGTCTTTCCTTCAAAAATATATAATATAATCTAAATTCACAAAATAAAAAAGGGAAAGCAAACCGCAATTCTTCGCGATTAACCTTCCCCCTCGCATCCCGTTCGATTTGTATGTTTTGCCAAACGGGACTTTTCTTTATTAGAATCTTCTAATTAAGCGATGGTAACATCCTTAGAAAGATACACATCTTGGATAGCGTTCAGAAGAGCCACTCCGTCCTTCATAGGCTTTTGGAAAGCCTTTCTACCGGAAATGAGTCCCATTCCACCCGCTCTCTTATTGATGACTGCGGCCTTAACAGCGTCACCTAAGTCGTTGGAACCGGAAGGTCCGCCGGAGTTGATCAGTCCTACTTTGCCCATATAGCAGTTTGCTACTTGGTATCTCGCCATATCGATCGGATGATCGGAAGAAAGATCAGTATACATCTTATCATCCTTCTTACCGAATTTCAGATCTCTAAATCCGCCTAAATTAGTCTCAGGCAACTTTTGCTTAACGATATCTGCCTCGATGGTAGCAGCCAAATGGTTTGCTTGTCCCGTAAGGTCAGTAGCGATATGATAATCAGCCTTATCATTCTTGAACCCATCATTTCTGAGGTACGCCCAAAGAATGGTTACCAGTCCGAGTTCATGAGCTCTATGGAATGCTTCGGAGATCTCTTGGATCTGTCTGGAACTTTCGTCGGAACCGAAATAGATAGTCGCTCCAACTGCTGCAGCTCCCATGTCGAAAGCCTGCTCAACGTTAGCGAACAGGATCTGATCGAATTTGTTAGGATAGCTTAAGAGTTCGTTATGATTAATCTTCACTACGAAAGGAATCTTATGCGCATACTTACGAGAAACGAGACCGAGCACTCCTAAAGTGGAAGCAACAGCGTTACATCCTCCCTCGATGGCAAGCTTCACGATATTTTCCGGATCGAAATACGCAGGGTTCTTAGCGAAAGAAGCCCCAGCGCTATGCTCAATCCCTTGGTCTACCGGAAGAATGGAAAGATAACCTGTCCCAGCTAAACGACCAGTATTGTAGATGGATTGGAAATTTCTAAGAACAGAGTTGCTTCTGTCCGATTTGGAGAAGATTTCGTCTATATAATTCGGTCCCGGGATGGTGAGATGCTCCTTAGGGATCGTTTTGGAAACGTGATTTAACAGTGAATCCGCTTCCGCGCCGAGCGCGCTCTTGATTTTATCTAACATTCCTAATACCTTATGGATTTATCGATCTGGTGACTAGTTTTGGGGAAAAGCCTAAAATTTCCATCGCTTTTCCAAAGAAAGGAGGGGCCTAAGGCATTGAGGATTATTTGGTTTGAACCGGTAAACGAACGCAGAAATCAGTGCCTGCATTCGTCTTTTGCACTGTCAATTTGCCTCGGTTGGATTGAATGATCCCGTAACAAACAGAAAGTCCCATCCCTATCCTTGAATCATCCGATTGGATCCTTTCAAAAGGTTGGAAGGCATTCTCTGGATCCAATTCTTCTTTCATGGAGCCGGAGAGACGAATCTCCAAAACGGATTCATCTTCTGTCTCTCCTTTGCTCAAGAAAGCATTCATACGAATGGTGCTTCCCTTCAGATCGGAACCTACGCCGTCCGCGTAGAAATAGAGTAAATAATATAAAACTTCTTTAATCTGATTTTGCTTCAGAAAAATATCAGGCAGGTCTTCGGCGATATTCTTTGCGAGCACCAGATTCTTGGTCTTGAGAAGTTCGGAGATCATTCCTTCCACGCCGAAAATGATATCGTCTAGCCTTCCCCAACTAGGTTCTTCATTGTCGGATCTGGAGAATAGGATCAGGTTGCGGATAATTCCGGAGATCCTCTCTCCCTGCTCAATGATCACTCTTGCATAATTTCGAATATCCGGAGCGAGATCGGTCCGATTTCGTATAATATTTCCGTAATTGATCACACCCATAAGAGGATTGTTGATCTCATGCGCAATCCCTGCGGCGAGTTTCTGAATGGACTCCAAACGCATTTCGGATTGGATCACTTTCTCCATCTCAGAGATCCTCTTCTCGGAAACGGAAAGAAGATCCAACTCGGAGAATGTAACGATGCTACCTACGATCCTTCCTTCCTCATCTCGGATGGGAGAAACTCTAAATCCTACTCGAACTTTGCGCTCATCCTTTCGGATCAAAACTGCAGGAATATATCTAAGATTATGACCTAAATGATCCGGATGTTCCGCAGAACCGATTTGGGTTTGGATAAAGGAAAGCACCAGGTCTCCTGGCTTTCCAATAGCTTCATTCAAGCTCCAACCGGTGAGATCTTCCGCAGCATGATTGAGAAAAATGATCTTACCGTCCTCGTCCAAGGAGACGGCACCTTCTGAAATGCTTTGGATTACGTTCTTAAATTCCTTGCCGCTCTCCTTCATTCTTCCCAAGCGTTTTTGTTGTCTAAGAGCGATCTCTATAGAAGACTTGAGTTGGTGATTTTGAAAGGGCTTCGTGATATAAGCGTAAGTAGAAGCAGCATCCATGGCTCTCATGAACGTAGAATCATCCGTATACGCCGTCATGAAAACGATAGGAACATCTTTGATCCTTTGGATGCTTTGCGCAGTTTGGATCCCGTCCATATCTCCTTCGATGGAAATATCCATAAGTACGAGATCCGGATTCGTTTCCTTAAAGATGGATTGCGCATCTTGTCCGTTAGCCGCCACACCGGCGATCTTATAACCTAGGTTTTGAAGAGTCTTTTGAAGATTAAAGGAAAGCAACCATTCGTCTTCAACGATCAGGATATTCGGTTGTTCGGACGAAGAAAGAGTCATGGGTTAGTAATTTAAGATATTCCTGAAGTAACGAAAAAGTTCCCTACGCCGTAATGCTCCCACGTTAGGAGAGAATTGGGAAATCCTTTTTTGAGAATCGGAGTAAATCCGTATCATTTTCAAAACCTACCGATGGTATTTTATCAATTCGATTCTGATCAGGAAATCATTGAAATGATCTAATTCCATATTCGGCCTGATTTTCATGTAATTTTGCGAGATTTTCGTCCTTAATTTACCTTAAATTAGGCTAAAAGCATATATAAGTACGGTTTTCTTTTTAGAAAAAGTCCTTGAATCCGAGGTCCCAAATTACTACACTCATTGGCCTAGAGGTAGCCATGCTGGTAAAAGATATCTTGGATAAAAAGGACCGCAAGATCCTTTCGGTGGAACCGCAAACCACCGTTTGGGAAGCGATCCGATTTATGACCAAGTATGATATAGGTTCCGTGATCGTGCTAAACGCGGGTAAACTCGCAGGCATTTTTACGGAGAGGGATTTGCTGCATTTTGCTTCGACGGATCGGGATGGGGTATTCGATAAAACTGTGGGCGATGTGATGTCCACGCAATTGACTACCATGCAACCGACCGATCAAGTGGATGATGTTCTCGCGATCATGCTTAAAAAGAGAATTCGGCATATGCCTATTTTGGACGGGAACCGATTGGTAGGGATCATATCCATCGGAGATGCGGTAAAGGCTAAGATTGAAAAAACGGAAGAAGAGAATAAAAACTTAAAGAATTATATATATAGCGAATCCGGGCTCATGTGAGATCCGGACTATTTATTCCCTTACAATTATTTCGGAATTCATAATATCCTTTTCACACTCGATCAAAATGAAACGAGAGTAGAAAAAAAATCCCACTTAGATTTTGTTCCGAGTGGGATTCGAGTGGCTCACATTCGGGTATTCCCGCAATTGCTCAATTGGTAATACCATTACCTTGTTTCGCAAGTCGGTTTTTTGGAAATCGGGTTGCCGGAATCACTTTTCCGGCAAGTATCGGCCTATCGCCCTTTTTCTAGGCTCAGGGCGGAACGACGATTCAGACTTTTCATGAAATTACTTATTTTTATACTACTCGCATATTTGACCTACAGATTGATCCAAAATGCTTTCTATCCCAAACAAGCGGATAACGCTAGATTCAGAGTCATCTTTCCAGAGAGAGAATCCTCTCCTGCAGAAAAAGATATTTCAGACAGAGCAAAAGTGGTAGGCAAAGGAGAAGATTCCAAGTGAAGATCCGGTTTTTCTATTTTACGATTTTCTGTTATATCTTCTTGTTCACTTCTTGCTTGGGAATGACTGGAGAATTCGGCTGGGCAATATTAGATGAGTCCAAGCTTGGCTCATTGGAGAAGAAGTTTAGCAATGTACAAGAGTTTACCCTTACCAGAGAGAAGCTGGTATTCCCTTCCGACAAAACCTTAGTGTACTTATACAAATTCTCCAAGACACCGAATCCGGAAGCGGAGATCTATGTGAGCCTAAGCAGATTCCAAGTCGGGTTTAACGAGATAGAAGTAAAACGCAAACGCCCAGAAACATCCACTTCCAGCATTACTGGAAGCTTTCAGGAACTGATCCCAGGAAAATACCTAATGAAAGTCTCTTACGAAGGAGACGTCATAGACAATGTGGAATTTAAGGTAATCGAACCGGAACCGCAAGAAGAAGAGAAAGAGCAGACCTCGGATGATATAGGCAAATTTACCAAGGCAAGAAAGAACGCTAACTAATACGTATCTCCCGCAAGAGGATCTCTGGGATATGGATCTCTTTGAATTCCGTCTTCTAAGATCTTGTTGATCCTTTCAATATTCTTGAGAGCAAGATTGATCTCTACTTGGTTCCCTACTTTCAGGATCTCTTCGTTTACCTTCTTGGATTCCGAATAATTCTTTTCGAACTCATATAGAATAGAAAGTCTCTGCATCGCTCTCGCCCCAGGAGAAGTATCCAACCTGGTTCTGATAATATCGATCTTCTCCTTGGATTCTTCCAACTCCAGGCTTTTCAATCTATACTGGGCCATGTCCTGGTCGTTTGTTCTTTCCAAGAGTCCTTTCTTGATCGTGAGTAATTCTTTTTTTCCTTGGGAATACTTCTCTTCTTCCGACCTTAAATTCTCTCTTAAACGATTATAGGCTTGCACCGATTTCAGAAGCCAATCTCTTTCTAATGCAGGCTTCTTCTCATAACGATAGAGCCTTGAGATCCCAAGATAAGCCAAGGTCTCCATTCGGATCCTTTCTTGCGAATCCGGAAAGGAAAGATCCGCAGTAGCCTTCTCTTGCTCTCTTGCGTTCAGCCATTCAGTATAATATTTCTTTCCGAGTTCCAGGTTTCCAACCTTAGTATCGAAGAAGGCACCCAGTTCGAACGCGTACAATCCTTTCTTCTTTGGATCCGGTTCGGATAGATAATATTTTTCATAATATTCCCCCGCGAGAACATACTGCTTCAATTCAGTATGAAGAGAAGCGATCGATCTGTAAACATACGCGATCTCTGCGGGAGTCTTGTTCTCTTTCAAAGCGAGAGCTAGATATTTCAAGAAGAAGTCCAAGGACTTTCCCTTCTTGCCGGAGGCCTTCAACTCTTCTGCCAAGGCTAAAACAACTGGAGAATACTCCGGATCCAAGCGAAACGCAAGCTCAAGCAAAGCGGCATACGCAAAGAAGTCCGTATTTCTTTTATAATCGAATAATACGAAGATCCCCTGCCCGCTTACCGAAGCCTTGTTCACAACTTTCAGTCTTTCCTTATTCTCATTTTCCGAAGTCTTTATATAGTTTGCCAATAAGAGAACTGCATCCGCATCCTCTCTGGACTTGCGTTTGAAATAAGGATAATAATTTTTTTCAAAGGAATCCTTATAAGAATTCTCGGCAGCCCTGAGACGATCCTCTGCTGACTTTGCACCTTGCTTTGCTTGAGAGATATCGTTCGGAGATACTTTCCTTGCACTCGATGTGGTATCGAACAGAAGTTCTTTGCCTCTCACGTTCGCTGCTTCCAAAAGATGGACATTGTCCTTTGCCTTCTTTTGTTCTTCGATTGCTTTATCTAAATCCTTCTTTGCCTGAGCGTGGGCCTTGGATCTTTCTATTTCATTCGTATCGTAGAGTTCTTTGAGTCGAGTTTCTTCTATAAAATAATCTTCGGTATGAGCAAAGTCTCTATACCTCAAGGCGGTAATTGCTTCTTCCATTGCCTTGAAGTTCTGTTTTTTTTTAGAATATTCTTTGCTGAGAAGCCAATGCAATTCGTACAAAATGGGAGAATCTCGAAGCACATTTGCCTGAGTGATCTTTCCCATCATCTTTAAGATCAAAAGACGAAGAGTGTTCCTGTCTGTCTTCTCCGTGAAGATGCGACCTAACCTTCTCTCTTCTTCCGTTCGCTTCGGATCCACGAACTGAGCGTAGTACGGATCCAATACGGCTCGGATCGAACTGATCGGGTCCGCTACTGATTCTTCGTTGAGAAGTGATTCTCTGAGTCTTTGTAAATTTGCTGGTGGAATGACTTCGTGAGGAAGTCTATAGATCCCTGCGGGATCCAGCCTTTGATCTTGCTCGTCCGCTTGGAGAGCGCCAGTCCATCCCGCTAAAGAAAGCAGAAGGACCGAGACGCTTTGTCTCAAACGGAACGAATTCATTTTGCCGCGCTACCCAACTCCACAAGTTCTTCCGAACTGAGAATCTTCTCGATATCGATGAGTATGATAAATCGATCGTCTTTCTTTCCCACACCGGTGATATAACGCGAAGAGATCCCTTTAATAGAAGGGGGAGGAGGATTCACACTTTCCGGAGGAAAGAGAGCCACGTTAGCTACCTTGTCCACGATAATTCCGACGGATTCTCCACCGATCTTGACCACGATGGCACGATCGTATCCTTGCTCATGAGTATGGGGAATATTCAGCTTCACGCCTAGGTCCACCATCTTAACAACCTTGCCGCGAATGTCCATGATCCCGGCAAAGAAATTTTTGGAGCGAGGAACCTTAACTAGGTTACTGATCTTGATGATCTCGTCTACCAACACGATTGGCAGAGCGTATTCCTCATCTCCCAAACTGAAGAGAATATATTGGTGTTCTATTTCAGCGGACATTCCCCCTCCTTAGAAACGGGTGAATCCGTAATAATAAAAATACGATCCGGAACCCAAGAATAATATTACCTTAGAGAACAGCGGATCGCGTTTCCTCAGTATCCAGTCCAATCCGCCAAAAAGCAAACCGAAAACCGCCAAGGCAAAACCGAGCAAATAAAAATCCATGTACGCGTACCAGATCGCTAAGGCGGAGATAGCTCCTAAAGTATAGTCTTGGAAATCTCCCCAAAATCTTCTGCGGATCCTGGTCCATAAGGGCTCTTTTCTTTCTCGTCTAAAAATTCTTTCCCAGTAGGAAGGTCCTCTGTTGATCCCGAAAATATGATCGTATTTGGTGGAAACTTCCCAAGGCCTCGGCTCCCTTCTTTCGGGTCCGCCCAATGGCTCGGGAGAAACTCCATAGGCTCCCCCCAAAATTTGAAGAGCGTCCTTATCAGGAAGAGAAGATAAAAGATCTCTGAATGGAGAAAAGCGGGAATAAAGAGGATACGATCTTCCGGTAGTCAGATCGGTTTCTTTTAAGATCGCTCCATCTCTGATCGTAGCGACGTAGATCCTACCGTTCTCGCCTGCGACTTCCAAAGTAAGTCTGATCTTACGATCATGAAAATGAAAGTCCGCTTGTAAGACGTCTCCGTCCGGGGTCTTGGCTTGGTACGATTTAGTGTAACCTTTGGCGGGAGGAAACTCAGGTTTCCACCATCGTCTTAGAATGGAATAATCCTGGAAGGAGGCCATACAGCCAACCTATCGGACGTTTTTAAATTTTGCTTTAGATCTTGTGAGGGGAGGTTTTGCGAATTTCGAGGGGAGCCCCCGATCGTTAGGCGAAAAGACCGGGTTATCTTTCGATTTCCCGGTCTAACAGAATCCAAATAAATGGGATCTATTTGCCTTTCTTCTTATGACGATTCTGTCTTCTTTTTTTCTTCCTCTTATGAGTCGCGATCTTTCTTCGCTTTCTTTTTTTACCGGAAGGCATTCGGTTCTCCTGAGTCTGTTCCTAACTTGCCAGCAAATTATTCGGTGTACTTTTGTAAACCTTTATTTTTACGTATCTCGGCAACCATACTCTTGATATCTCCTACTCCTTCTTTAGAAGCGATAAAGAGCACATCTTCTTCTTCGACTACAACGATATCATTCACTCCAAGAAGTGCAGTGAACTCCTTTCGAGTCTGAGTGACGTTGTTTCCGGATTTATAAAATAGAATTTCTTTACCGATATGACGGTTACCTTGGTTATCTCCGGGAAGAACTCTTTCTAACGACAACCATGAACCCACATCATCCCAAGAGAAGCTTGCTTCTACCATTCGGATACGTGCACTCTTTTCCATAATGGCGATATCCACTGGCTCGGAAGGAAGAAGTTTAAACGCTTCTCCCAGATCTCCCATCTTCTTGAATGGAAATCTATCTTTCAAAGGTTTAAGTATCTTAGGGGAATAAGAAGAGAACTCTTCCAAGATCAAACTAGTTCTCCAGAGAAAGATTCCAGGATTCCAATAGAAGTTGGATTTCTTAATATACTTCATCGCAGTCTTTACATCCGGCTTCTCAAAGAAGGACTTCACTTCGAAACCTTTTTGAGTAGGTTTGCCCGCTGCGATATACCCATAACCAACTTCAGGGCGGTTCGGTTTGATCCCAAGAAGAACTAGATGTTCCTTGGTTTCGGTCAGAGCCTTTTGGATCGTCTTTGCGAATTCCTTATCGGAGTTCACCCAAGCGTCCGCGGATAAAACCACTTGCACTGGATCTCCGAATTTCTCTTGAAAATAAAGAGAAGCTAACGCGATGATGGGAGCTGTATTCTTTCCTTCCGGTTCAATGATGAAATTATTCTCAGGAAAATTCCTTTCCTGAGCGAGGATCGCTTTCTTTAGAGTAGCGTTGGTTCCGATAAAAACTCTATCAGGACTTGTGATTGTATATGCTCTGTTCAAGGTCTCTTTAAGAAGAGTGTTCTTGGAGTATACTTTCTGAAGTTGTTTAGGAGTGGAGACCCTGGATCTAGGCCAGAACCTTTCTCCCTTTCCTCCCGCCATAATCAGTACTACGGGTTTCTCTTGGCTCATGTATTATTCCACCTCTTTGGCTTTTGGGGCGGATTGTTTCTTTTTACTCAAAGTCTTAGGATCTCCGAAAATCGAATCGGAGGGAAGAAGGATTACCTCCGTTTTTTCTCCGATATTATCGTAGAGAAGAAACTCTTTCATATCCGGATTCTTCTTTAAAAAATCCTTATATTGTTCCCATTTCTTTCGAGAAACGGAGAGTTTCGCTTCTTCTTGTATCAAATGCAATTCCGCCCTCTTCAGGGCTTCTATTTTCTCTAGTTTTTTAGCTAGTATAAAATTAGGATTACGAAATATGTTCGCGATCAGTATCGGATCAGGAACATCCAGGCTAACGATGCGGACGGATTCGACTTGGAACCATCCAGTTTCCTTACTTAAGGCAGGGCCAAGATCCCGTCTCAAAAAAAGAGAGATGGCATCCTTGTTCAGATTTAGATTCTTATCGTCTTCGATCGCAGATCTAAGCTTAGAAAGAAAAAGTCCACTTACATATCTAGATTGGCCAGAACTGCTCCTTCCTCCAGAGAGAAAGAATTTCTTGGCCTCCTCTCCTTCCAAATGAAAGGAAAGGTCTATCTTGGCTCTGATCTTTCCCTCATCGGACTTATCTGGAAATAGTCCGGAAGAAAGATCATAGCCAAGTTCCAGATCCAGGGTCAGGGAGCTTAAGGGTTCTTTCGTTACCTTCTTTTCCCAAAACTGTAAGGCTCCGAGTTCATAGACGAAACCAGGTCCCCGTATAAAGGAGATTAGGCGATCATCTTTTCCCCAGACGACCAGAGCTTCTTTTTCATGTATTAGAAAAACGGGATAGGATATGATACCGATCCCGGCCAACAAACATAGAATGAAAAGAGCCCGGCCTACCTTTCGAAACATTTAGGCGGAAGGAGCTTCTTTGGCCGCTTCTTCTGTATAAAGTTTGATTACTTTGGAAGGAATGATCGTTGAGATCGCATGCTTATAAACAAGACTTTGTTTGTTTTCTTGCTCTAAGACGATTGTGAAATTATCAAAGCTGACTACTTTGCCCTTTAAAGGAACTCCGTTTAAAAGATAGATGGTCAATTCCAATTTTTCTTTTCTAGCCGTATTGAGTAGTTGGTCCTGTATATTATTTTTAGCAGACATAGACTTATCCGTTTTATATTTTTTTTATCTTATCGTACGCTTCTTTCGGATGAATCGGTTCCAAAAACTTCTGCTTTCGAAACCAAGTAATCTGACGTTTGGCGTAATTCCGATGGGATTGGCTTAGATTCCCAAAGAATGTCTCAAGATTGGACGTTCCTTTAATATTTTCAAGCGCGAAATTATAACCTAAAGACTGAAGCCCAGGACAATCTTCGCCATATTTCTCGGCAACCTTTTCGGCTTCCTTCGCCATTCCCGCCTCGATCATTTGCCTGGCTCTAGCGTCTATCCTGGAGTACAATTCCTTTCGATCCAGATCCAAGAAATAAGCTCCTTGGATTTTCAGATTCCTGGAAGAGATCACCCCTCCACCTTCTTCTAATTTCAATTCGGACCAGACAGTTCCCATTAGGTTTACTTCCAAGGCGCGTCCGTATCTGTAATTATCATTCGGAAAGATTTTTAACAATGCCTTTGGATCCAGGCGTTTCAATTCCTCGATCCTTTCTTCCATAGAAAGGGATTCTACCTTTTCCTTGATCTCTTGGCTGATAGAAGGCACCGGAAACATTCCGAATAGAAAGGCATTCAAATAGAACCCTGTGCCTGCGGTCAAAACCGGGATCTTTCCTCTGGAAAGAACTCCGTCCAAGGCTTCTTCGGCGAGTCGGGTGTACATTCCTGCATGCACCGATTCCGACGGAGAAAGCAAAGAGGTTAAATGATGTGGAATTTTTTGAACATCTTCAGCGTTTGGGGCTGCGGTCCCAATGCTGAGTTCTTTATAGATCTGGCGGGAATCGAAGGAAAGTATCTCAAAGCGAGAAGGATCCAGCTCTCTTACAAGAGCCGTTTTTCCGGCTCCGGTCGGAGCCGTAAGAATGAATATGGAATTTGGAGAAGGAATTATTCCTCCTCCTCTTCCTCTTCTTCCTCTTCTTCAAGAGGTTCTTCTACAATGCCTTCTTCATCTTCGAAGCCTGCTTCCGAATCGAAATCATTGGTTTCTTCTGGAAACTCTTCTTCTTCTACTTTCGGACGGGTCCTAGTTTTTACGACAGGACGCTTGTTTTGGTCTGCTCCGCATTTAGGGCAGATCTTTTCTTCCTTATTCAGGTCGTAGAATTTCGTTCCGCAAGTATGGCAGGTGAACTTCTTGCCTAACGGATTTAAGGAAGAAGATTTCGAGCCTGAAGATGCTTTTTTAGTACTCGCGGGCTTTGCCGAAGAGGTAACTTCCTTCTTCTTGGCCGCAGTTTTTTTCTTAGGAGTCGATTTTTTGGCCGAAGCGGAAGACTTCGGTGCAGCTTTTTTTTTGGCTGTTTTCTTAGCTGTTGCCATCGGAATTGACCATGCTGGAAGACACATATTCCGATTCAAGCAGGAATTCGCAAAATGAGAAAATCCTTCCTAAATTTTCGTATTTTGCAAATGAAACAATAAACAACGAGTATTTGGCGATTCTGTATGATCCATTTGAGCGTAAACGTAAACAAAGTAGCTACTTTAAGAAATTCCAGGGGCGGAAATCATCCGGATCTTTTGGCAATCTCAGAATTGATCCTAAAAGCGGGTGCCCACGGGATCACTGTGCATCCCAGAGAGGATGAAAGGCATATCAAGAAGCAGGACGTATTCGATCTAAAGGAATTTCTCCAAAAATACAATGAAAGAAACAAAACTCGCATAGAATACAATATGGAAGGAGAACCTTCTTCTAGATTCTTGGATTTAGTTTTAAAAACGAAGCCGGACCAAGCAACGTTAGTCCCCGTTACACCGGGAGAGATCACGTCCGATCACGGTTTTGATCTGAAGAAGGAAAAAAAAAGCTTAACTGAGTATATCCGAAAGATCAAAGACGCAGGAATTAGGGTCTCCATCTTCATGGAAACCGATCTAGACAACTTGAAACTGGTCAAATCAACCGGAACGGATCGAGTAGAATTTTATACCGGACCGTATGCGCAAGCGTTCGATGAATCTCCCGAAAAAGGAAAGGAGATCTTCGAGTCTTTTCGGCAGGCTGCGGAATTCTTAGAAAAGGAAAAGATAGGGATCAATGCCGGCCATGATCTGGACCAATTCAATCTGCCCTTGTTTTCGGATTTGCCCTGCTTGCAAGAAGTCTCTATCGGTCACAGACTCATGTCCTACGCGTTAGAAGTCGGGATCCAAAAATCCGTAGAAGTCTACTTACAAGCAATCTCGAAAAAAAGGTAAAAATTCAAAGATCTAATTTCTCTTTTCTTCGAGATTTAGGGCAACGAATTCAATTCTAAGGTTTCGCGAGCTGTGCGGAGCGAGAGTATCCTGCATCCAATTCTTTAGCGAGTTCTTTAAAGGCGGAATAATTCGAATCCTCTGATAAAAGTAGAAATGCTGCCTTTTTCAGATTGGATGCGAGAAGAGAGGACTGAGCATTTTCCTTGGCCATAGAATCCAGGCTTTCTTTGAACGAAAGCAGATGCCTTTTGGCAGAAACCTGATCTCGGGTGCCTAACGCTTTCTTCAGTTCCTTCCAAGATTGGGTAGCCTTGTTCGAAGAGACAAGATCCTTTGGTGTCCTACCAAATTCTCCGGAAAGATCCCAGACTTTTTTATAAGAATGATCCTTTTCCAAGGATTTATAATATTCTACAGAAGGTTTGATCGAATTCGATTTTGCTCTCGTAAGAAGAGAAGGATCCAGTCCGCATTCCGAAAAAATTCCCTTGCTCAAGGATTCCTTGGAAATACTTCCGAGATCTATCAATTTGGAAACGGAAGCATTTGCCTCTTCCTTCTTCCCTTTCTTACAAGAATCCAATGCTTCTCTGTACAATGCTTCTTCGGAATCGGCGAGACTCGCTTTCCCGGCCTCTAACTTTAAAGAAGCGGAGAAGGCTAGCTCTCCATACAGAGGATCCTTAGGATCGGAACTCTTTGCTTTAGAAGCGTATTCCCAAGCGGAGGCAGAGTCTCCTAATGAATCGTATAAAACGGATAAATTATAACAAGCGAGACCCCTATCTTTTCTCAGAGATCTACAGGTAGATTTTAAAAGTTGTAGGGAAGAATTTCTTTCCTCTTCCGAACCGTAAAAATCCAAGATGGCCTGTTCTTGGATGAGTTCGGAACCGAACCTTCCCCCTCCGGGAACCGAGACGGAAGTGCAATCCAAGGTTCCCACGATGGAAAAAATAATAAGAATAGAATACTTAAAAAACGAACCGGCTTTTGTCCCCAAGCCGACGTCGGACGCTAGTTTTCGGGGGAATAGATTGACAATGCTCGTTCCAAGTGGAAAATGATCGAAAATCAGCCGTGCACAAAGAGGAACCGATTTGAAAAGCATGAGATCTCTCTCTTTATCCTTTATCTCCGTTATTTTATGTACGAGCATCTTCTTCTGCCAGCCTTCTTCCGGAAACTCCAAGACTACGGCAGATTTCAATCTCAAAGATTTTGACAGCGTAGTCAAGACCGTTGAGGGAAATTACATAGATAAAAACATAGATAAAAACCGCGCCTATAAGGACGCGGCGGTCTTTGCTCTACTCTCTCTTCCTCACGGGCTCTATCTTTACCCGGAAAGTTATTTTAACGATCGGGAAAAATACGAAGAATCGGATGATATTTTTCCAGGAAAGACATTCAAGCTTTCTCCGGACGACAAATTCGTTCTATTCGATCCGGATTATAAGGAAGTCGAAAAGATCAGAGACAGAAAGTTAAAGGAAGAATCGAATAAACCTAAACTTTCCAACGAAGAAGTGCTCAAACTTGTAGAAAGAGAAAGAGTGAGAAAGAAAGTGCTCACTGCAAAATGGGAACAAACCAATTTTTCCAAGAAAGACTTCGATCGTATCCTTGCTTATATAGAAAAAAGTATCCAGAACTACAGCACTCCTCCCCTCAAAGATCCGTTTGGCGAAGAGGACAATAAGGAAAAAGAACCGTTCTCTATCAAGGATGTGTATCTTGCCGCTGCAAACGGGTATCTTTCCTCTTTAGATCCTCATAGCCAAGTCTTCTTAAAAGCTGCCTGGGAAGAATCCATGGCTAAAATAGAAGACGGAAGCTTTGAAGGAATAGGAGCCATCTTAAGCGGTGGCGGAAATAAAGAAGTCGTCGTAGAAAATCCTTTGGAAGGAAGACCTGCAGTCAATGCAGGTGTGCGCGCAGGAGATACGATCCTTGCTGTGGATGGAAAATCCGTAAAAGGAATGATCCTGGACAAGGTAGTAGAAAAGATCAAAGGAAAGAAAGGCTCCAAAGTAGTTCTTACTATTCGTAGAAAGGGAGTCTCCGGAACTCTTGCTATCGAAGTCATTCGCGATACGATTGAGATCAAGAATATCACAAGCAAGCTAATCGATAATCATCCGTACATCGGATATATCAAGCTGACAGGTTTCGTGAAATCCGATCCTCCAGTTGATAGAGAATTCGTGCAACATTTCAAGGAATTAGAAAAACAATCCGCAGCAAAAGGAAGCAAACTAAAAGCTCTCGTTTTGGATCTTAGAAATAACCCTGGAGGTTATCTGGATCTCGCGATCGATCTTGCGGATATGTTCGTTA
Source organism: Leptospira semungkisensis (assembly GCF_004770055.1). Classification (NCBI taxonomy): domain Bacteria; kingdom Pseudomonadati; phylum Spirochaetota; class Leptospiria; order Leptospirales; family Leptospiraceae; genus Leptospira; species Leptospira semungkisensis. Next base: position 734,440 of record NZ_RQEP01000019.1, read on the forward strand.
CGAACGGACTCATCGTTTCCGTAAAAAGCCCGAATAGAAGTCCTGAAGATTCCAATGCCGGCAAAAAAGATCTTACCGATCTTCCGGTTGCAGTTCTAATCAATGCTAAGTCTGCTTCCGCTTCCGAGATTGTTGCTTCTGCTTTGAAGCATCATGGTAGAGGATTAATCTTGGGAGAAAGATCCTTCGGAAAGGCGACCGTGCAGAAATTGCAGGAACTCCGAGGAAACAACGCGTATTATATTAAGTTAACTCAATCCAGATATTACTCTCCTTCCGGAAACACCATCCAAGTAGTCGGAGTAAAACCGGATGTGGATGTTTCTTCCGAAGAAGACGGCTCTTTTCCGTTTCATTATAGAGAAGAGAATATGTGGAATCACTTGCCGGAACTTCCTTCTGCTTCAGAAGAGAAAAGCCATTTCGACGTGAAGAAATTAGAATCTTGGGTCAAGACAAACGGTAAGGGAGAAAAGTTCATTCACGAACATAAGAATGATCCGATCAAACCTGACTTCCAGCTGATTCGTTCTATTGATTACGTAGAGGCGCTTTTAAACTCAAACGCAAAACGCAAGTAAGATCGTCGTAGCGGTTTCCTTTGAAGCCGCTTCTTTATTATCAAAATGCCAAGAATCAAAACCGATTTTTTAGTCATAGGAAGCGGTATTACCGGACTTTTCCAGGCCTTAAAACTTTCTACCGTCGGGGAGACGGTAATCGTCACTAAGAAATCAGACTACGAATCCAACACGAATTATGCCCAAGGCGGGATCGCCTCCGTATTCGCTCAGGGAGATAAATTCGAAGATCATATCAAGGACACTCTGGAATCCGGAGCAGGACTCTGTGATCCGGAAGCTGTTCAGATCCTGGTAGAAGAAGGTCCCGCTCTAGTGAAGGAGCTCTTGGAATTCGGAGTTCCCTTCAATATGGATCCTCAGGGAGGATTCGATCTACATAGAGAAGGTGGTCATGGCACAAATAGGATCGTGCATGCTCATGATCGCACTGGGCATGAGATAGAAAAGACCCTTCTACAAGTAGTAAAACAAAATCCGAATATTCGTATATTAGAATATCATACCGTAGTAGATCTAATCACTCCCCACCATTTAAAGAAGAAGGGACTGGTCTGCTTCGGCGCCTATGTTCTTTCTAATCATACCGGAGAAGTGATCCCTATTCTGGCAAAGAAGACGATTATTGCCAGCGGAGGATCCGGACAGGTATATTCCCATACCACGAATCCAAAGATTGCCACAGGAGATGGAGTCGCCTGTGCTTATAGGGCCGGGGCTGAGATTCGAAATATGGAATTCTACCAATTCCATCCTACTTCTCTTTATCATGAAAAGGGAGATTCCTTCCTGATCTCGGAAGCGGTACGAGGAAGTGGAGCGGTGCTACTCACCATGGACGGAGAACCGTTTATGAAAAAGTATCATCCTATGGGAGATCTCGCAACCAGAGATATAGTCGCTCGTGCAATCGACGCAGAGATGAAGAAGTCCGGACATCCGCATGTTTGGCTGGATATTTCACATAAGCCTGCAGCAGAGATTAAAGAAGCATTTCCTTCTATATATGCAAAATGCTTGGAGCTTGGAATAGATATCACTACGGATCCGATCCCGGTGGTACCTGCGGCCCATTTTATGTGTGGAGGGATTGCAACCGATCTATTCGGAAAGACAAGAATAGAGAATTTATTCGCTGCAGGAGAAGCTGCCTGCACAGGAGTGCATGGAGGCAATCGTTTAGCTTCCAATAGTCTTTTAGAATGCCTAGTCTTCTCCAATCGAATTGCAGAAGAGATCAAGGCTCATCCTCCCTCTTTTCTTCCGGAACATGAGCAGATTCCCTCCTGGGATAAAGAAGGCCTGGTCAATACGGAGGAATGGGTCCTCATATCTCACGATCTTTCCGAGATCAAGAACACAATGTCGAATTATGTGGGGATCGTTCGCTCCAATCTTCGTTTAGAAAGAGCAAAACGTAGAATGGATTTAATCTATGCAGAAGTACGGGATTACTACAATCGCACGATAGTCACAAATCCTCTATTAGAACTTCGTAATTTAGTTCTGGTAGCCGAACTGATCATTCGGTCCGCATTAGCAAGACAGGAAAGCAGAGGACTTCATTATTCTACGGATTATCCGGAGAATCGTTCTCCTTCTCGTCATGATACTATTTTGATCAACGATTTAGTTCATGGGGATCTGCAGGCTCCTTTATAAGGAGCAATCGATCTATCTTACGCAGCGAACAAAGTAACGAGTGATCTTGGTGAAATCCTCATCATCTCCGAAGTTGCTTAGAGAAAAGGAAACTGCACGAGCTGTCTTACCGCTTCCGTCCTGTTCATTCGCAGTAGAAGACCAATAGTAATCATCCATCGTGTTCGGAAATTTCAATAGCATGAAGTTACGACTGTTTGAGCTTAAATACTTCAACTCTATGAAGGTAGCGACTCTCCAGCCTCCCCCTGCTGTTCCATCTGCCGCACAAGAATCAAATGCTTCCGAGCTAGCACCACTTCCTGCAGTCAATGTCTGAGGAATACCCAACGTATTGCAAGATTCCAAGTTCACACTGCAGTATTGAAGTTGTTTTGCTCCATACGTGCCTGGGTTGATCACTGTTCCGGAAGAACCTTGGCAATCATACTGGCTTGCATTGCCACTGAAAGTTTGCCCTTGGGAGCAGGTCTTCCAGGTCAGACCGCTTATGCTGTCTGTCGTGCTTCCATCTCCGTTATTCGTGAAGTTCTCAAAGAACAAGGCTCCTGCGATCAGTTGATTATTATCTTCTGGAGCAAAACCGTAACGGTTATGATCTATCTTTTCCTCACAACCTACGAAGCCAAGGACTGCAACGGATAGAAAGGCGATTAATTTAACAAAATATAATACTCTCATTTTCCCTTTCCTTAGAACGCGTGGCTGAAGTTGACGAACAATTGCTCGTCCTCTCTGGACTTCGCATAGTCGATCATGATGATGGTTGCCTGGTTCCATGCGATCCTTAGTCCTAACCCTTTCGAATATTTATATCCTTGCAGTCCGACCTTATGCTCGTCGTCCCAAACTCTACCGAAGTCAAAGAAAGGAACTAAATTGAATGCGAAATGCTCTCCTCCGATCGAGGTTTGTGCGAATTTCCAACGGATCTCTAAGTTACCCCAGCCCATCATTCTACCAACGAATCGATCCTGCTTATAACCTCGTATAGTACGAAGACCTCCGAGTCCTCCGATCAAACCTTCTGTTCCCCACATGTTTCTATATTCGAAGAAGGGAACGTCACCATCGGATAATCCAGCTCCGAATCGAGAGGCGAGCACAAGCTTGTCGAATGTTTTCGGAAACGGACTCCAGAAGAATTTTCCTTGGGCAAAGTATTTCTGAAAGTTGAAGTCAGAACCAAAGCTCTTGCTATTCTTCTCGTACGTTGCCTCTAAGAAAACCCCGCTGTTTGGATCCGGTTCAAAGTCCCGAGTATCATATACAAGTCCCAAACGAAGTGAGTTTACATATCCTCCATGGTAACCTTTGATCTTACCCGCTTCTTCGTCTTGGGTCAAACGGGTTTTTCCATTCGGGACCTCTGCTCCATAACCCACTCCGTAGAGAGGATCATAACCCATGGCCTTTTTGCCATCGAAGGTAGTGATAATATTTTGAGAAACCTTCAAACCTGTTACCAAACGAACCGTTCCCCCAAAGAAGGACCTTTCCGTACTCAAATTGACCATTGGAGTTTGTATTTGATAACGGTTGTACATTTTATCCGTTACCACGAAGCCAGGTTGGCTCGGAACTCCGTAGTATGTATTTCCACCAAAGTTAACAGGATCCTGCGGCCCGCCCGGTCTATAATAACTCAGGTTCTTTGCTTGGTCATTGTACGTAGCATTCGTGTATTGCTGGCCACCAGCTTGGTTCCTGTCCGTATAATTCAGGGTCTTCATAGAATCCTGACCAATTCCAAAATACAGAGTGGTAGGAGTAATCGTTAAAAATGCATCTGCTCGCAAACGCCATTGAGTATCGCCTATAAAAGGCATGTCCAAACTTAACTGGTGATACTGAGCGTTCTTATTCGTGTTAAAATATTGAGCAAAGAATCGAGTTCTATACGGAGTATAATCGAAAAGAGGATCTACTTTCTTTCCATTATTGTAAGCATACACCCTAACTCCGTAACCAATCCCTTCATTCGGATCCGAATTCAAGAGAGGAAGACCTGTAGGATACCAACCTTCCTTCTTTATCGCCAAATCCTTGGAACAAAGTTGTTTCGTAATGTCCATCGGAAAAGGTAGATTCGTTCTTGGGGCAGGCTTAGCACAACCAGGCGTAGGAGGTCCTTCTTGGGCTTTCAGTTCGATTCCTGCTGTGGTAAAGCAAGCAGCTAATACTAACGAATGAAATCCTCTAATCCTCATGCGTCCTCCGACGTAAGATTTTAAGTTCGTTCGTTATCAGTTTAGCTTTCACTTATGTCAATTGAAAATTCCGAATTAAAAGTTGATGAGACCTGGGATGAAATGCTTTAGTTCCATGACAAAGCATTGAAATTTAACTTTTTGTAATGATTACAGATCCGTAAACCTGCGTTCACTCTGAAATATAAGTGAGTTATAAGTAAAAAAGAGATCACTTAACGCGAAATTTTCTAACAGAAAGAAGATCATTATAACATTCATCTTCTTTCTGTTAGTTTTCTTTAAAGCGTTATCGATCTATCTCACGCAGCGAACGAAGTAACGAGTGATCTTGGTGAAATCCTCATCATCTCCAAAGTTGCTTAGAGAAAAGGAAACCGCTCGAGCTGTCTTACCACTTCCGTCCTGCTCGTTGGCTGTAGAAGACCAATAGTAATCATCCATTGTATTCGGAAATTTCAGTAGCATGAAGTTACGGCTGTTTGAGCTTAGATACTTCAATTCTATGAAGGTAGCTACTCTCCAGCCTCCTCCCGCTGTTCCATCTGCTGCACAAGAATCAAATGCTTCGGAACTAGCACCACCCCCTGCAGTTAATGTCTGAGGAATACCTAAGGTATTGCAAGATTCTAAGTTCACACTACAGTATTGTAGTTGTTTCGCTCCATACGTGCCTGGATTGATCACTGTTCCGGAAGAACCTTGGCAATCATACTGGCTTGCATTGCCACTGAAAGTTTGACCTTGTGAGCAGGTCTTCCAGGTTAAGCCGCTTATGCTGTCTGTTGTACTTCCATCTCCATTATTCGTGAAGTTCTCGAAAAACAAGGCTCCTGCTATCAGTTGATTATTGTCTTCTGGAGCAAAACCATAACGGTTATGATCTATCTTTTCCTCACAACCTACGAAGCCAAGGACTGCAATGGATAGAAAGGCGATTAATTTAACAAAATATAATACTCTCATTTTCCCTTTCCTTAGAACGCGTGGTTAAAGTTGATGAACAGCTGCTTATCCTCTCTGGAAACAGCATAATCCAAAATGATCAGAGTAGTTTGGTTCCAAGCGATACGCAAACCTGCTCCCTTAGAGTATTTATATCCTTTTAATCCGACCTTATGCTCATCATCCCAAACCCTACCGAAGTCAAAGAATGGAACTAAATTCAGAGCGAAGTGCTGACCTAAAACGGTGAACTGAGCGAATCGCCATCTCACCTCGATATTACCCCAGCCCATAGAGCGACCAACAAAACGATCTTGTTTATAACCTCTTAATGTTGTTCTTCCTCCCAAACCGGAGATCACACCTTCTGTTCCCCACATGTTTCTATATTCGAAGAAAGGAGCATCTCCATCTGTTAAAGAGAAACCTCCGCGACCTGCGAGAACTAACTTATCAAATACTTTCGGAAACGGACTCCAGAAGAATTTTCCTTGGGCAAAATACTTAGAATAATCGTAATTCGATCCGAAGGTCTTAGCCGATTTTTCGTATGTTGCCTCTAAGAAAACCCCTTGGTTCGGGTCAGGCTCGAGATCTCGGGTATCATATACGAGTCCCAAGCGGAGAGTGTTCACTGCACCTCCATGGTATCCGAGAATCTTTCCTGCGTTTTGGTCTTCAGTAAGTTTGGTAGTACCGTTAAACGCTGTTCCACTGGAGTTCACAGGAAGTCCTCCTAAAAGAGGATCCGTTCCTGTGGTCTGAGTTCCGTCAAAGGTCCGGATGATGTTTTGAGAAACCCTCATCCCTGCTACCAAACGAACAGTTCCACCTACATACGCTCTTTCTCCACTTAAGTTAGCAGTAGGAGAAATGATATTATAACGATTGTATAATGCGTTTGTGGTGTTGAATCCTGGTTGAGCTTGGAGCCCACTATAGACTCCTCCCCCTAAGGCGACCGGATCCCCAGGTCCCCCAGGTCTAGTATACGCTAAGTTCTTTTGCTGATCCGCAAAAGTTGCGTTAGTGTAAACCTGACCGCCATTCTGATCCCTGTTCTGATAGCTCAGAGTATGGAGAGAAGACTCCCCGATTCCGAAGAACAATGTGTTCGGGTTTGCGTCATACACGCCTTCCCCGCGCAAACGCCACTGAGTTCCGAAAACATACGGAGCATCGAAGGCGATATCCTGGTACTGACGATGCTTAGTCGTATTGAAATACTGAGCATAGATCCTGAATTTGTACGGAGTATATTCGAAAAACGGATCATCTTTGGTTCCGTTATTATAAGCGAATACGCGAACACCGTAACCTACCCCGGTATTCGGGTCCGAGTTCAAAAGAGGAAGTCCAGTTGGGAACCAACCTTCTTTCTTCTTATCTAAATCTTTCTTACATAATTGTCTTTTTGGGCTGACGTAAAACGGAAGATCTTTTCTTTCTGGAGGCTTCTCACAACCAGCGAGCACATCTTGTGCAGACGCTTCTTGTAAAGAAATTATGGCCAATATAGCGATGACCCCTATGCTATGGAGGATATGCTTCATGCAAAAACCTGAATTTTTTATGGAATTCGCAAGTTATATTAGCATAAGAACCACTGTCAAATTTATTCCTAAGACTGATTCTCATCGGATGAACTCTATCTTGGATCTTTAAACAATATTCTAAAATTCACCGATCAATCGTTCGAAATAAAAAAGTAATTTTTCACCGGAATGAAATCTTTTCGGTGAGCTCTGTCTTTCTTCCTTGGAGGAAGACTTTGTTTGATGAAAAGAATATTAAGAAAGTAGAACCAAGAGCTGGTCTTGCGACACTATATCTCCCGGTTGGGAATGCACTTCTTTTACATTCGCGTCTAATCCGGCCTTTAAGGCATGCTCCATCTTCATCGCTTCTACGACTGCGAGAGTTTGGCCCTTCTTAACCGGATCACCCGGCTTTACTTCCATTTTGATGATCTTGCCAGGCATAGGACTCTTGATCTCGAACTGTGCAGTTTCGGAATTAGAAGACTCTTTTCCTTTGATGGAAAATTGAAACGTCTTTCCTTTGGTATGAATATATAATTTACCACTTTTTAATAGAGCAACAGAGCCGTCCGGTAAGGAATAAGATCCGTCTTCTTCTCTCGTCCAGGAATAATGAGTGAGTAAGGATTCCCATCCGTTCTCAGGATCCTGCAATCTAGAAGAAGTTTCTCCCAGATCCAAAACGTATTCCTTTTCTTTCCAGCGAAGTCTGAATGTACGATTCAAAGAATTTCTCCCCAAAGTCCTTTCGGACCAACCGCTTCCCAAACGGAAGAAGACTTAACAGTTCTTGAAACTAAAAAGGAAGCAGTCTTTGCGAGTGCCTCTTTCTCTTCTCCGGCTTCTTCCCATTCTATCTTGTGCTTTTCCAGGAAATGAGTGTTTGTATGTCCGGATGCAAATTCAGAATGTTCTAATATTCCCTTTAAATAATTTACGTTAGTGATCGGACCAAAGACTACAGTCTGTTCCAGTCCTGCGATCAGGTTCTTTCTTGCCTCTTCTCTATTTTTTCCGTATCCGATTAGCTTTGCAAGCATCGGATCGTAATATAGAGATACTTCAGAACCGGTGACCACTCCAGAATCCACTCTTAGATTTTGGAGATCCGGGAATTTAGCGAGTTCTATCCTTCCGATAGAAGGTAAAAATTCATTTTCAGGATCCTCTGCATACAGACGGACTTCGATCGCATGTCCCGTTTGTCCAAGTGACTTTCCACCCATAAGACTCGTAAGAGTTTTTCCTTCTGCGATCCGGACCTGCCATTCTACCAAATCGAATCCAGTCACGGCTTCTGTCACAGGATGTTCTACCTGCAACCTTGTATTCATTTCCAAGAAGTAGAAATTCCCATCTTCTCCTAAAATGAATTCTACCGTTCCGGCTCCCAGATATCCGATGGAACTTGCAGCTTGCACTGCCACCTCACAGATCTTCTGTTTGATTTTTGGATCCAAATTTGGAGCAGGAGATTCTTCTACTACCTTTTGGTGTCTTCTCTGGATGGAACATTCTCTCTCAAAAAGATGGATCACATTTCCGGAAGAATCACCGAAGACCTGCACTTCTATATGTCTAGGATTTATAATATACTTTTCTAAGAAGACTCGCGCGTCCCCGAAAGCATTTCCTGCTTCTCTCTGCGCAGATTCTAAGGAAGGAAGGAACTCCTCTTTGGAGAAGACCCTTTTCATTCCTTTTCCCCCTCCGCCGGCACTCGCCTTGATCATCACAGGAAAACCGATCCTCTCCGCTTCCTTTAATAGCACGGAAGGTTCTTGAGAATCTCCTTCGTATCCTGGAACAACAGGTACTCCTGCTTTTTCCATCGCGGCTCTGGAACGGATCTTGTCTCCCATGAGATCTACTGTTTCCGGTCTTGGTCCGAGGAATGCGATCTTCGCTTGGGACAATGCTTTTGCAAATTCGGTTTTCTCGGAAAGAAATCCATACCCAGGATGTACTGCGTCCGCTCCAGTGGCTTGGATCGCTTTTAATATATTAGGAATAGCTAAATAAGATTTGGAGGGTTCCGATCCTCCTATATGATAGGACTCGTCAGCATTCTTTACGAAAGGTGCGTCCTTGTCTGCGTCCGAATAAACGGCAACAGTCTTGATTCCTAACCTCTTGCAGGTTCTTTGGATGCGAAGAGAGATCTCTCCCCGATTTGCTATGAGTAATTTCTGGATCACTTTGGACCGACTGTAGTAGTTTCTCTAACGGTTCCGATCTCTGCGTCCAGATCTATTTTGGCCTGGCTCATTGTCTTGTAGAGAAAGTCCCTGAACGCCTCCCAAGTCCCATAGGTCCATGGCTCGTATCTACCGATGAATTTATAACCAACCTTTGTATGCATCGGTTCTGTCTGGTAACGAGTGATTCCGGATTTTAAGATCACAACTACCGGAATCTTGTTCTCGAATGCAAGTTTGATCATTCCTTTTTGCATAGGTTGAATGATCTCAGAATAAGAATTATGACCTTCCGGATACACGATATAAGAATTAGTGGATAATCCTTTAATCACATTTCGAACGGAGACTGCAATAGTGGTCGCCTTAGATGTTTCGAACACCTGAGATCCCATTGCTTTCATCCACCAATACGCGATTAAGGTCTTCTTAATGACTTGGTTTGCAAGATAGGGTCTATTCACGACCAGACAATCGTAAGGGAAATCGATCTCATTCACATGGTTCAAGAAGATCAAATGTCCTGTTTCTGGGACTTGGATCTCATTCTTGATGATGAGTTCCGTCTTTGTCATTTTGATCACGGCGCGTCCCCAAGTTTTAGAACCTTTTAAGAAGGCTTTGTATTGCTTTTCCCTCTTTCCTAGAATCGCGTAGAAGATCCCGGCAACCATATTAGGAAAGGCCACCGTAAGGACCAATCTCAATGTTACAACATAGGTGCGTAATACTAGGTTACGATACTTCTTGGAAAACCTGCCCAATCGGCTTTCCATAAACTTGAGTGGATTCATGCTTACTATGCTTTACGAATCCCGTAGGCAGGGAAAGCAAATTCTTGAGAGATGAATAGGAAGGAAGAGACTATAACTTACGACGTTCGCTTGCAAGTTTTGAGAAGAAATAAGAACGCCGGTGAAACACCGGCGTCTTGAAAATCTGTTTTATTTGTTGCTAGGTTGCTGCGCGTTTTGCTTCGCTTTCTTACTGCCTGGAGGGACTTTATCTCCCAGAAGTTTTTTACGAGTGTCTGCATCCCAACGAAGATAGAGTTTGTTATCGACCTCGTCGTCATAAACTCTTCCGAGGATATCCACTGCGTCTCTGCGATAATCATCCGGAATTCTCTTATCGAATATCGGACTCATCTTAGCATCCGCTCTTACCAAAGGGTTCGTAGAGAAATCGTAAGTGACTCCTTCTATAGAAACTACTTCTCCAGGAGTGATCTCTCCCAATTCGTTTCTCACCTCTTCGGTCTTAGCATCGGATCTTTGCAGATAGTAATTATCATAAGGATACTTCAGCTTGAAGATGTTCATTGCGTTGGATCTTGCATCCCTGCAAAGATTGATCGCTCCCAAATACATTTCGATGCGATGCTTTCTATGCTCAGGTTGAAGCTTCTGGTGTTTTTCCAAATGCTTTTCGATCTTGAGTGCGTTATTTCTAGCTTCCTTAGCTTCTCCTAAGAACTGATATCCTAGTTCCATATTCTTTTCGATGGTGTACTTATTCACCACGTAATGGAATTCTCTAGGATTGTACATCCTACGAGTGAATGGAGCCTCACGATTTTCTTTGATATCCGCACGAATATAACTAGTCTTTCCGTATTCGACAGAGATATCCACGAGCGCCTTGTCCATAGGGCTATTCGGATTCTTCTTCTCGATTGCGGTCTTTAAGATTTCTTCAGTACGCTCGACGTAAGCTTGGGACATTTCTTCCAGAAGAAGTTCCATTCCCAACTGAGCCTCTAAGAATCTGCGATAGGAATTCACATGATTCCCTTCGAAGAAGTACAATAATCCTTCTTGGTAGAGTCTTTTTAGCTCCTTATATTTTATGAGTCTATCCCCATCTCCCTGTGCTTGGTTCTGGGCCCCACCTCCGGCTTGTTTTACATCGCCGGGATAATTTTTTACGATAGGCTCTATCGATCTCAAATAGGTTAATAACTCTATCCGCTTCTTATACGATTTCATAGACACGGCTTCGCCGTGTAATAGAGCGGGTGCGACTAACATCGCAATCATGAAAACGAGAAGTTTCTTCATTGGCGGACCTTTTCCTTAGCTTCTCCGTGCGGAGATCGGGTTCAACCCGAAAATCGTGCTTTTCTTCTTAGTCTATCGGTTAGAATACGGTGAGAATTGACGCTTCCGGATGCATTTTTCCGGAATTTCTTCCTATGACAGCAACTGCATTAGCCCAAGGCAAAAAAATCTCCTTCCGAAACAAAGAAGATACCGTTTGTCCAATCTGCAACGAAGTGCACCAAAGGGAGAGCATGTTCCAGGGCGGGGGAAGGCTGATCGCAGGCAAGCTCACCCAGGAATTACGTCGCCTTTACGAGAAAAACAAGAAATTCGGACGGGTTTCGCCGAACGATTACGTTCTGAATGTTTGCCCTCGTTGTCTTTATACCAGTTTTCCTAAGGACTGGAGCAGCATGGATGCGGATGAACTCGCAAAACTCCGAGAGTCCGCAGAGGTCCGTCGCAAGAATATAGAGCTCATCATGGGACCGGTCGACTTCTACCAAGAAAGAAACCTGATCCTCGGAGCCGCTTCCTATCTTTTAGCCATTGAATGTTACCAAAGCCGCAAGGTCACTGTGGCCCCTACTCCTAAAAAGGCAGTCTGTGCAGTGCGTGGCGCCTGGTACTTCGATGATGTGAATACCGAATTTCCGGGCATGGGTTACGATAAGGTACGGGATCTTCTCTACCAAAAATCGGCAGGCTGGTACACGGATACAATGGAAATCATGCAGTCCGGATCCGAACCAGTGGATGCAGCTTCTTATCTATTGGGTCCTGATACGGACAAGAACTGGGGATTTGACGGAGTCATTTATCTTTCCGCTTATCTTACTATGAAGTTCAAGGAAGAATTGTCCACAGACCAAGCTTCTAAATTGAATCTTCTCATTCGAGCAAAACGAACTCTTTCCAGATTGTATGGATCAGGAAAGGCTTCCAAGTCCAAACCTTCCGTCATTATCGATATGGCCAAAGAACTCTACGATGAATATAATAAGATCATCGAAGAGATGGGCGGAGAAAAATAAGCATTCGCTTTTTTGAATATTCTTCCGTTTGTGCCTTCTTTATTTGGAATCTCTAATACGAAATCGTTCCCTGCCCTATGACGGAAGATCCTAGAAATTACGCCTTACTCATCGAGTTCGACGGCGGCTGTTTCTTCGGCTACCAAAGCCAAAAACAGTCTCCGACCGTTCAGGAAGAAATCGAAAAGGCACTCTTAGTTCTTCTTAAAAAATCTGTTCGCATCTGGGGAGCAGGAAGAACGGACACAGGAGTTCATGCTCGGGGAATGATCGTGAACTTTAAAACGGATTTTCCAATCGAGAATCTCTCCAAGTTCCTTCTAGGAATGAACGCACTCACCGACCGGGGTCTGTCCATCTTAGGAATCACTGAAGTTCCTTTCGAATTCAACTCCCAATTCTCCTGCAGCGCAAGGGAATATGAGTACCTACTTATTAACGCAAGGTTCCCACGTCCTATCTGGAAAAACCGCGCTTTTTGGTACCAACATCGGATTGACGTTTCTCGCTTAAGGGAAGAACTGGAACTACTAAAGGGAGAACACGACTTCAGAAGCCTCGCAAAAGCGACTTCTATGCGGAACCGTAGGACAACTACCAGGGTCATTTACGATGCAAGCGTGATCGAAAGCCAAGAGGAACCTGGGCTTCTTAGGTTGAGGATCAAGGCCAACGGTTTTCTACATAATATGGTCCGCATTTTGACCGGGACCCTTTTTGAAATTGCCATTGAGAAGCGCAAAGAGACGAATATATTGAAAATACTTTCCTCCAAAGACAGAACAATCGCCGGTATCACTCTGCCTCCTTATGGATTGTATTTCTTACGAGCCTATTACGATTCCTATCCTCAAATCGATCGTCTCTATAAGGAAAGGAACGAATTCGAGGGAGTACCTCGATGAAACGTTTCCTTCCCCTCACCTTCTTATTTTTGCCTTGGACGGCTATCTTCTCAGTTCCTACGGAATTGGATCAGAAAACCGTAAAGTATCTGGGAGGCAATAAGATAGATGGACCCATGGATTACTTGAAGATGGGAAATAGCTTCAAGAACGGTGAACTAATTGTCCTAGCACAGGGCGGTGGAGGTGGAGGAAATCTGCCTTCTTCCGGTCTATCTCGTACTGAGAAAAAAGAAAAAACGGATGATGAGGACGAAGAAGCCCTCGAAGAGGAATCCGCTCCTACTTTCTACGATAACCGAAAACCGGAACTTGGTTTTTGGATCGGTGCCTCGAATCCATTTCCGGGTTCCGCTGCCCAAGAAGTCTTGAATACAACTTTGGGCGGAGGATTATTCTTTCGAGTTCCTTGGCCTTGGCTCTTCTATCTTGAGTTCGGTTCTTCTTATTCTAATTATCTTTCTAGATCAGAGAGAGCACTTACCACAATTCCAGTTTACGGTGCTCTCGTTTACAAGATCCCGATCGAACTTCCGATCTCGTTCATGGCCAAGGCGGGAATGGGAGAAGCATACGTTGTGGCAAGACCTGCCAATACGTCTCGTTGGGACCACATGATGTATGCTGGCTTTGAGGCGAGTTTTATTGCCGGAAAGAAAATTCGAATTGGTGTCCGAGTAGACTATAATAAAATTTATGAATCCGACTTGAATGCTCCTGCAGGTACCAAGTATCCTTATGTGGGTCCAACCGTAGAATCCAGGTTAAACGATCCTTATTATTATAAAACGGTAAATACTGAGTTCTTTCATTTTGGTTTGATGGTGAGTGTATTCTTATGAAGCAAAAGAGTCTGAAACTTCTATTCTTGTATCTCCTCACTATCGCTTACGGGGCGAATTGCAAAGTAGGCCATTGGATGGGAAATGCCACCAGCGATCCTGTGGTCAGTACCTTATTCAATACAAGAATGCTTTTACTGATGAAAGGAACTTATGCTACGGATAATCCTTTGGATTTCACGGAGTATAATAATGGGACAGGTACTTTTTATAAGGATCCTTCCGGAGATCCAGCGTTCAATTTGGCTGGTCTTCCAAAGGCGTATAACTTACCTATCTATATCGATATAGGTGAGGTGCGTATCTCCTCCAAACTACAAGAAGGAGTGGGAGGCCTCTCTCAGATCCGAACTGCTGCACAAGCAAAGGCATTCTGGAATTATATCGCACCCAACCGAGAGGTGTTCTGTACTCAGCCTTATACATTGAACTCCAATACCTGTAGCCAGCAGAATGGGATCTATAAAATGATCCAATTCCTAAATGGAGAAGGAGCCGAGTATCCTTCTAACGATCCGACTGCAGGAACAAGCGACGGGCAGCCGAGCCAGTATTATTATACAGGAACATATATCCGAAATCTAGTCACTGTTTGGGGAAATTCTCCAGGGGTGACTCTTTCCACTGTAACCTTCTTCGATAACTATGGGATCAACGGATTCAATATTGTGCCTAGATTAGCGTATCCTGCTGGCACAGTAGATAAGTCCACCTATCCTTTGATCTTTCCTCTTTTGTATTCCATGCAAACTGGAGAGGCAGATATGGATTTCAAGCCTGGATATGAGCCTTATATCTTCGAAGTAAGAATGAACCTTAAGGAAAACTTAATGATCCATTCCATCGCTGCAACGGATGGATCGAATGCTGCAACTCTAATCTCCATCAGCGACTGGCATACGAATCACGCAGGCCAATCCGATATAGGAGGAGGACTTTTATCTAGATCCAGAACAATTTATCCGAGCAGCGCCTCTTCTTTGGAAGTCACGAACGGAACAGGAAGTTTAACTCATTATCTTGCGATCTATCGAGCTGCGGAACCTCATGCAGATCTTCTCAAAAAACTTCCTTTGATCGCTTCTCCTGCGAGGAACGGAGTGGTTAAATTCAAATATATCAATCCAGGATTGCATACAATGTATTGCTTGGCGGATACAGCCTATGTGGACGGATTTCCGGACACTATCGTCGGAACTCCCCTCACATTCTCTGCTCCGGAAAACGGAAATATGGGAACGATTTCTCTTACTTATTCCTGCCCTTGATATCCGATTGAATGATTTCTTTATAAAAAAGGCCGAGTTTCATACTCGGCCTTTTTGTTTTACATTCTGCTTTTTGAATATTAGGCTTTCATTTTCCTAATATTTCTTCTTGGCGTCCCATGAGTCGAACGGACAGTCTAGGTCCGATCTCTTGGACGATACGAGAAGCAACGTAATTTCCCCATTTAGCGGATCTTTCAGCAGTGAATCCGTGAGTGAGACCATACAATACTCCGGCTGCAAAGCAATCCCCTGCACCGGTAGTATCCAATAACTTCTCTACGGAAAAACCGCTTACATGTTTGATTTCCCCTTTTTCAACGGCAAAGGCGCCATTGGATCCGTCGGTCATCATCACATGATTGCAAAGAGAGGACACAAATTTCAAAGCGTCTTCTTTGGAAGAAGTTCCTGCAAGGGCTTTCGCCTCTTCTGCATTACAAAAAACTAAATCGCAATATTCTTTCGTTAATCGAATGAAATCTTCTCTCGAACGATTCACACAGAAAGGATCGCTATAAGTGAAAGCTACTTTGACTCCGGCCTTTTTGGATTCTTCCATAGTAAGAACGCATGCTTCTTTGGTAGAAGGTCCGTCCCAAAGATATCCTTCTACATAACTATAAGAAGAAGCCTTTAATTTCTCAAGATCCAAGTCATGTTTAGTCAGAGTAGTAGAAATCCCTAAGTGAGTGAGCATGGTTCTCTCAGCGTCTGGAGTAGTGAGAACGACACAAGTCCCTGTATGTCCGTCGTTGGAAGGTTTTACTTCGAAGAGGATTCCTGCCTTCTCCATGTCTTGCTTATAGAATTCTCCATAAGTATCCTCGGTGACTTTTCCGGTATACGTTCCAGTCCCGCCCGAATTCGCAAGAGCGATCATTGTATTCGCAGCACTTCCTCCGGATCTAAGTTCCTTCTTATGACTGTCCAGAGCGGTTAATACTTTTCCTTGTGCCTCCGCATCTACCAGGGTCATCACACCCTTGGTCCAGCCCAACTTAGTTAAGAAAGCTTCTTCTGTCGGGACCAATATGTCCACAAGCGCGTTCCCGATCCCGAATACATCGTAATGTTTCATTTTTTCTCCGTAATTTTCTATTAGGATTTTTTAATATTTAAATCTTTAGCGGATCCACTCTATGAGTTCCCAACCGTTCTTAGAATCCTCATATACGAGTTTTCCTCCGACTTCCGTTTTCAGGAGTTCCAGGAATTCTTCCTTTCTCTCCGTAATCACTCCGCTAAATAAATAATGCTTTGTTTTCAATGCCGCGATCCGGTCCATATTCGCTCTTAAGACAGCGAAAGTGATATTGGCCACACAAAGATCGTATTCCTCTTCCTTGATTAAAGGATGATCGAAGCCGCCCTCTTCTACTTGTAAGAGATCATTTGTAATCTCGTTCTCATCTCGATTGAATACCGAAGAGCGGACAGCATTTGGATCTATATCTACTGCAATGATCTTGGAAGTCCCGAGTTTTGCTGCTGCAACTGATAATATTCCGGAGCCGGCTCCTATATCCGCAACCTTCTTTCCTTGCAATGAAAGAGAACCCAATCGGGAAAGAACGAGTCGAGTCGTTTCGTGATGTCCAGTACCAAAGGCTAGGCCAGGATTGATATACACCGGAATGGAATCCTTTCGTTCGGGGACTTTGTTTTTTTCCCAGTCTTCCTTCTCCCAAGTAGGGACCACCCAAAAGACTCCGACAGAAAACGGCTTATAAAATTCTTTATATGCCTCTTCGTATTCCTTGGTCTCTATCCAGCGAGCTTCCGCAAATGAATTCTCTGCTGCTACTGTCTGTAGATAGATCCATATCTTTGCTTCGGAAGCAGTATCTTCTTCTGCCAGATAAACACGGATTGGAGTATTGTCCGAGATGATTTCTTCTCCCGGTTTTCGAGGTTCCTCTCTGTCAAACAGGATTTCGTAATATCCTGCGACCTGCCATTCATCTAATAAGGCGGAGAAATCTTCCGCAAAGTCTTTGGGTATAGATACCTTGATCTCTCTGTATCTCAACGGATTATCTCAGGCAAGCTGGGTTTCAATATTTCTTCCTCAGGAATAGAAGTCTCTGAAGCTTCTAAAATATATTTACGACGATCCTTCACGATCCAAACCCAAATCCCGACAAATAATGCCATAGCGATCCAGACGCCGAACCTTCCGCTTGGGAATACGAAGAAGTCGAATAATCCGTGTTGGGCCACCGCGAGAAGAAATCCTTTCAGTATATACAGGATTTTTTCTCCGTAAGGTTTATAATTGCTTTTGATCAGAAAGAGTGCGAAACAAAGGTTCACGAGCAAATGTGCATTCGAAGATTTTAATGTTCTTACTATAAATGTGGGAACTCTGTCTTGCTCGTTTGCGGACATGATATATTGGTAATTCTCGATTCCTGCAAAACCGAGTGCAACGAAACCACCAATGATAAATGTCTCCGGCAAAAATGTCATAGTATGTCTGTCAAAAGAGATCAGCAATGCAAGGATCAGTATCAGAATGGATTTGCAGAGTTCTTCCATCATTCCTGCCTTGATGAATGCCAAAAAAACGGTTTGAGAGAGTATGGACTTGCTCACCTTAGCCGTCACGGAAGAAGTCTCGGGCCAGAGAAAGGCGCTCAATTTTAAGACCAATTCAGTAGAGATCCAACCAAGCACTAAGGAAAAAATAATGGCGACAAACAATCGAGTTTGGTTCGTTTTAGGATGAGTATAAACTAGAAAGAAGGCCCAAGGAAGAATACTCAAGACAGCAAGAAGACCTATATTCATAGTTCCTCCATATAGCGTCCGTCATACATGGTCACTAGTTCCTTTTGTAATTCTGTTGGCATCGCGTCCGGATTGATGGCACCGTTCCAGAATAATTCAGTTACTCTAATATAACCTTTCATATTCGGAGGAGGCATCATGGGAGAAAGATTCTCTATCAATTCCAAGGTTCGTCGATCCTGGTCCGGATATACGGAATGCTCTACGAGTTGAACATCCACCACTTCCCCTTCCGGAGTGATCGTATAAGCAACCACGCAAGAATAGTTTTGAGGTGCGCTTCTCCAATAATCCATAAAGGACTCATAGGTTCTCATCTTCGCGGAAATATAATTCGAATATGTAGGAGGAAGTTTCTTTCCACGGACCCGCTTGACTTCTCCTTTTACCCTTCCCTCTTCCGTGGGTTTTTCGTTCGGGAGTTTTTCTCCCATTTCAGAATTAGGAGTGTCCGTGCCTGTGATCACTCCTCCGTTCAAGCCTTCCGTTTCTTCAGGAAGGTTTGGATCTATAAACCAATACTCTACTTGGTTCTCAGGAGTATAATGGCTGTTAGGTCTTCCCTTCTCTTCCTGTTTTTGGCGGCTCATCATGGTGGGGATGATAAGAATCAAACAGAGAATGATGAGGTGCACAAGCACGCTTAACGCTAGATTGTTTGCAAATCCAGGTCTAAGCCCAGTGGTAGGAGCCTTGGCATGGAAGGATCTTCTAAGTAACCATCCAGAGAATAGACCAACGGAGATGAATAATACCAATGTGACAAGCCAAGGCCAGAGAGTGGACGCCCAGGCAAAGAATTGTTTGTCTGAGATCCCTGGCTTCAAACCTAGAGCAGCTAAAAAACGGATCCCGAATGCAGGCTCTAAAAAGGAGAAGAAGAATGTGGCAAACAATAATAGAAGAAGAAGGAATACGAATAGGATCGGGAATCCTCTCCAAAGATTTCCGTTATAGATATGCCCCCATCCAGGAAGGATCATATCTCTGATCTTCGAGTTCCTTTGCTTGCGTAATGAAGAAGGCGAATTTCCCGTTTCAGAAGCGCGGGCATCTTTAGATTGTCTTACGAACCAGGCCCAGGGTCTTCTGAAAATAAAGACCGGTCTCTTGGCGGACATCATTCCGGCTAACGCGATTGTCCAAGGGAAAAAGACCCAAAGGCTCTCGGAGAATACCACAAAGGTAGCCATCTTAGTTCGGAAGATATCGTCGTAGGTAAAATATCCCGTGAACAGGATCAAACAGATAAGAGCGATAAAAACCAGGATCGGATTTGTGATCGGAGGATTTCCTTCTCTCGATCTTAATCTGTTACGAACGAACCTGGCTTGCAGTAAAAGAATAGCAAGACCTGCAATAAATAGAACGGCAAGTACTCCAACTCCGTAAAATTTTGGTTCTTCTGGAGTGAGTAAGACTAAGGCATTAAAGATCTGCTCTGCTTCGGGAGAAAAAAGAAGAAGGAACTCCAACGGATAGAGAATGGAAGCGATCGCAATTTGTAATACGATAGAAGAAAATGCGGTCCTTCGGATTTCCTTATGATGAGGAAATGCAAATAAGACTCCGAGAGGAAAGAAAATACCAAAGCCTATAAACGGGGAAATCCATGAGAGAAAGTTGATCCCCCATGCGACGACTTTTCTTTTTCGGGCATCGGCTGTTAGAGTCGCGAGCATCCTTGTCCATTGGACCCCATCACGTTCCGGAAGCAAACAAGAATTGGCAAACTTCCTGGGAATTTAATACTTTATCGCGAATCCTATGCGAGAATCATTGGACTCATGGAGAAAAAAGAAACCCTAGACGCCTCTCTTAAGGACATCGTGTCCGTTTGCAAACGAAGAGGTTTTGTATACCCAGGATCCGAGATCTACGGAGGTCTTTCTAACACGTTCGATTACGGTCCGTACGGAGCCGAGCTTCTCCATAACTTAAAAAGGCTCTGGTGGAAACACTTCGTTCATCTGAGAGAGGACGTAGTCGGTTTGGATTCTTC
This sequence comes from Leptospira semungkisensis, assembly GCF_004770055.1. Taxonomy (NCBI): domain Bacteria; kingdom Pseudomonadati; phylum Spirochaetota; class Leptospiria; order Leptospirales; family Leptospiraceae; genus Leptospira; species Leptospira semungkisensis. Next base: position 754,463 of record NZ_RQEP01000019.1, read on the forward strand.
TATCCTACTCAATCCGAAAGTTTGGGAAGCTTCCGGACACGTTTCTAATTTTAACGATCCTCTTATCGATTGCAAGAATTGTAAGACTAGAATTCGCGCAGACAAATTCTTAGAAGACCAAAAGGGAGAAGGTGCCGCAACCGGACTCACCTTGGAAAAAATGAACGAAGTCATTAAGGCAGGAAATTTCGCCTGTCCAAGTTGCGGGAATCGAGGCACTTTTACGGAAGCCAGAGACTTCAACCTGATGTTCAAGACTTCTCACGGAGCTTCCGCAGAAGATTCACAGGATATCTATCTTCGTCCCGAGACTGCGCAAGGTATCTTCATTAATTTCAAAAACGTAATATCTACTACTCGAAATAAGATCCCATTCGGGATCGCTCAGATCGGAAAATCCTTTCGAAACGAGATCATGGCCAGACAGTTTGTCTTCAGAACCAGAGAGTTCGAGCAAATGGAAATGGAATTCTTCTGCGAGCCAGGCACCCAAAAAGAATGGTTCTCTCATTGGGTGGATTATTGCCTTCGATTCCTCATTGAGCAAGTAGGCTTGAAGAAGGAAAACTTAAAAATCAGAGAACATGAGAAGGAAGAACTCTCCTTCTACAGTGAAGCCACTTCCGACATCGAATACAAATACGGATTCGGTTGGGGAGAGCTTTGGGGCATTGCTTCCAGAACGGACTATGATCTTGGCCAGCACGAGAAATTCTCCGGAGAAGATCTGAAATACCAAGATCAGGCTGCAAATAAGAAATACGTTCCGTACGTAGTAGAGCCTGCCTTAGGATTGAATCGACTCTTCTTAGCCACTGTAACAGATGCTTATGCCGAAGAGAAATTAGCTGATGGCGAAACAAGAACTGTACTTAGATTCTCTCCTAAGATCGCTCCTGTGAAAGTCGGTATCTTTCCTCTTATGAAGAAGGATGGGCTCCCAGAACTCGCAAAATCTATTTACGCTGATCTTTCCAATCTAGGAAATATGGAATACGATGAAGGAGGCGCAATCGGTAAGAGATATCGTAGACAAGACGAGATCGGAACTCCGTATTGCATTACTGTGGATTACGATTCCTTAAAGGACCAAACTGTAACGGTTCGAGAAAGAGATAGCATGTCTCAGGAAAGGGTCGCAATCTCTTCTCTCAAATCCTATTTTGCGGATAGGCTTCTCTAAGAATTTCCTACGGAGTGTAATCACGAATATCCGTGATGCACTCCGATCCGAAGATCAAAGGATTTGTACCTGGACTAAAACTATCCACTCGGTCGTCGCCTAAAGCCCAATACATCCCGCAGCTCGTATTCGTACAATGATTTCCATGAGCAGTATCCTGGTGATCCGAAGAAAGAGGGATCCCGGTATTCACAAGACCTAGAGCATGACCCAACTCATGGGTCACAGTCATTTGCTCCGCTTTTCTTACCTTGTCCGGAGAAAGGTTATCTTGGAAGTGGTTTATAATTTCCTTAAATACAAAAACGGTAGGAGCTCCTATCCCGAATGCCCCGGAAACAGTAACTGCGATCACTCCCGAATTTTCCGCCAGGGAACCCTTGACGAACACTACAAAGAATTTTGCAGATTGAAAGTTAGAATCTTCTGCCTTGTATTTTGGAACGAGTGCCAAGAGTTGATTGATCGTCCAAGTAGATCTTCCCTGGTCCGGAAATTCCGACATGGAGCTTAGATCTGTGGGAACTGTTACGTTCACAGTATAACCCCTGTCTGCGAACGCATTTATTAGATTACTCTCAGTCACGCTCCACACAGAAGTCGTAGGAGCAACGGCAAAATTCCCAGTATTAGGCTCCGCTCCGTCCTCGTATGCAATCTCCACACTTGCAGAGCGGGTGGTTGAGAAATAGACGGAAGAACGATCAGGGTCGCTTAGGATCAAATAATCCAGGGCCAACAGGCCTTGCAAAATGGGAGAAGTTTCCCCTTTTTGATTTTCGCAATTGGAACAGAGTAATATAAGGAGAAGTAAAAGCGCACGAAAAAACATAATGCTTTATTTAGATAACAAATCTAAAGAGAAGATTTGCAATTATTTGGACTTGGGAAGATCCAAGTTTCCAACGAACCTGTAAAAAATACTCCACAGATCAAACCAGTTTTAGAAGATCAAGAAGATGCAAAAAGAAACTTTAACGATTCGGCAAATCCTACCGGAAAACAGAGAGGCAGTAATCGAACTCGTAAACCAATTCTTTCGAATGGTGAATCGTTTTCAACTAGATGGAGTCTTTCGGATTCGCCCGAGAGCGGCCGCCAAAATGGTAGATATTTATCTCAAACTTCGAGGAACGGATAAGATCGTTTTCATCGGGGGTTTTGTGGAAGAAGAACTGGTTTCTATTTTGATCGCAAGGGTAGAAGAAAAACCCTATCTCGAGGAAGAACAGAATCTATTCATAGACCTGGCAATCACCAAACAAGGCAAAAGAAAATCAGGCTACATGAAACCTCTCGTGGAAGAAACCTTTCGATGGGCAAAAGAAAAAGGGATCTTAGCAATCGAACTCAGAGCAATCTCTGAGAATGAAGGCGCAGTAGAATTCTGGAAGAAGATGGGATTCGATCCGTTTTATGTGAGATTCAGGAAGCTAGTACAGTAATTTAGTTAATTCGATGCGACGGCCCCCACCCATCTTCGGGATCGGGGGGAGTGGCCCGTGGGTTCGCAAAAAAATCCCTATCACAGATCTCGCTTTCTAACAAGAAAAATCCGAAAATTGGAACTGGGCGCCTTATCGCCTAAAAGAGAGATTTTGCGTATTTGGAAGTTTCAATAAAAAAGGGGCCTTACGACCCCTTCTTCTATTCCAGAATTTGAATATTCTATTATTGGAATAAGCGAAGTAGCAATCCACCTTGGTGAACGAAGAACTCCGCAAACACTAAGCTTGTGATCGCCATCAACTTGATCAAGATATTGATAGAAGGACCAGAAGTATCTTTCAAAGGATCTCCTACGGTATCTCCCACAACAGCAGCCTTGTGTTGGTCGGAACCTTTTCCACCAGCCGCTTTCTCGATGTATTTCTTAGCGTTGTCCCAACCGCCACCTGAGTTCGCAGAAGAGATTGCGAGAACCACACCAGCAACCAATGCACCTGCCAGAACTCCTGCAAGAGACTTGATCCCGAACAGATAACCGACTACGATCGGAGTGAGAAGAACAAGTAGTCCCGGAGCGATCATTTCACGAAGTGCAGCAGTAGTAGAAATATCTACACAACGCTTGTAGTCAGGCTTCGCCTTTCCTTCCATGATCCCAGGGATCTCGCGGAATTGCTTTCTTACTTCTTCGACCATGTCAACTGCTGCCTTACCGACAGACTTCATAGTCATAGCGGTAAATACGAAAGGAAGCATTGCTCCAAAGAGAAGTCCTCCGAACACTTCCGCGTTCAGAATGTCCAGACCGTGAGTTCCTGTTCTCGTAATGAATGCCGCAAATAAAGCGAGAGAGGTCAGAGCCGCAGAACCGATCGCGAAACCTTTTCCGATAGCAGCAGTAGTATTTCCTGCGGCGTCCAAGGTATCCGTTCTATTACGAACTTCTTTTCCTAATTCCGCCATCTCAGCGATCCCACCTGCGTTATCCGAAACAGGACCGTAAGCGTCGATAGTAAGTCCGATCGCAATTGTAGAGATCATTCCAAGCGCTGCGATCGCAATCCCATACATTCCTGCGAGAATATTCGCAGTCACGATAGTGATCACAAGAAGAAGAACAGGAACCACAGAACTCTGATAACCTAAAGCCAAACCGTAGATGATATTCGTAGCAGCTCCAGTCTTGGAAGCGTCTACAACCTCTCTGACAGGCTTATAAGAATGAGAAGTATAATACTCTGTGATCAAACCGATAAACATTCCGGAGAAAAGACCTACTACCAAGGAAATGAAAACGTTCCATTTGGTGATGGTTTTTCCGGCGATCTCGAAAGAATCCACCATGTATTTGTCAGTAACGAAATACATTGCAGCGCCTACGAGAAGAGTAGAAACCCAAAGTTGGATTTTTAGGACCTTCTCCACATTTCCTCCTTCTTTCACAGAAGCGATAAAGGAAGTTAAAAGAGAAGCAGGGATCCCGAAAGCGGAGATAAGAAGAGGATATAAAAGAGCGTCCACATTTCCAGAAAGAGCAGAAGCGGTAGCACCGATCACAAGAGCCGCGCAAGTTGCCTCTGCGCAAGAACCGAATAGGTCGGCTCCCATTCCAGCAACGTCACCTACGTTGTCGCCCACGTTATCCGCAATTGTAGCAGGGTTACGAGGATCATCTTCAGGAATTCCTTTCTCTACTTTTCCGACCAAGTCAGCGCCTACGTCTGCAGCTTTGGTATAGATACCGCCGCCTACTCTACCGAATAGAGCCACTGCGGAGCCACCCAAACCGAAACCAGCAAGAGCTTCCATTAGGAAAAGCTTACTTACATTCGGGAATAAGTTGGTATAAAGCAAGAAGAGTCCGATCATTCCAAGAACTGCAAGTCCTACGAGACCGAATCCCATAACTGCTCCAGAGTCAAAAGCGACTCGGAATGCCTTGCTCATGGAAGTCTTAGCCGCTTGTGCGGTTCTTACGTTCCCTGCGGTCGCGATCTTCATTCCGATAAAACCGGAAAGACAGGAGATCAAGGCTCCTGCAACGAATGCGAGAGCAGTGAATAGACCATCATTAAAATCCGGAGTCTCCGGATTGTCCAAAAGGAAGAAGATCAAAACTGCCATAAAGGCGATGAAGAGAGAGATAGTCTTATATTCTCTCACGAGGAAGGCCATTGCACCTTCGGAGATCGCGGAAGAAATTTCGATTAATTTCTTGGATTCTGGGTCTTTTCCGCCCTCTGTGCCAATGGTAATCCTGGTGACCTTCAATGTATAAACTACGGCGGTCAAAATAGCCAGGAAGGCAAAAGACAGAATAATCGTAACAGAATTCATTCTGGGAAACCTCTTGTTTTTTTTAAAATTTCCGATGATTTAAAAAGATGGGATCGAGCTTGTCTAAAACAGTGCGACTTACACTTTCCGTTTGGTTCTTTTTAGTTATTTGCACTATAAAATCGGTCCTGGCCTTGAGTTCAACCTTTTCTTGGGAAGAGCTGATCCAGCAGGCAGCCGAGGAGGCTTTGCGGGGAAGATACCAACAAGCCTTAGAAAAATTACAAATCGCAGACGAGACCGGAGAGCCTAGAGACTTCAGATACTATTGGATCTTGGGGAAGACCCTGCACGGAAAGGGAGACGAATTAGAAGCGCTCAAGAGTTTTGAGACAAGCCTCAGAATGAATCCAGACCAACCAAAGATCTTGCAGGAGATGACGGATCTATATGATTCTCTTCGTTTTCCGAATAAGGCCTTGGATACTGCAAGAGTTCTTCTTGCTAAGGATCCGGAGAATCGAGAGCTGAGATACAGAGCTCTTCTTTGGTCTTCTCGCATCGGAAATTTGGAATATTATAGAGCGGCACTTCAAGAATTAGAAACCAACAATCCTTATCTTGCAGATGAACAGGCCCTCTTAGACGAGATCACCGGTTTTCAAAAAGCAGGAAAATTGGACGACTCCATCGCAAGATGCAAACGCTTCCTCCCCTTCTTTCCGAGAAACAAGAATCTACACAGACTCTGCCTACTCTCTTATAAATCCAAGGATGCAAGTCTATACGAAGAAGGACTGATCCAAAGAGCCGTCATCTTTAGAGATGAACCCATCTATCATCATATTTTAAGCATGGAATATTTGGACCAGAGAAGATTCGTTGAATCTGCGGCCCTGGCGAGAAGAGCATTGCTATTAGCACTTAGAAAAGCACCATTTCCGGATAAGGATTATCTTCTTCCATTAAGAAGATATTATATACAGATCGGTTCTGATTCAGGGATCCAGGCAACAGAGCTTTTGGAAGAAGTCATTCGCAACAAAAAGAACTTAAGCACAGAGGAATGGAGCGTACTCTTAAATCATTCTTCCTATAATTGGGAAGTACTTGCATTTGCATTAAAGGCTCTGCCTGAACTCGAGCCGGACGAAAAGGTCAGGATCATTTCGAGAGAATGGAGAGAATCGTATAAAAATCTAAAATTGCAGGAATTAGAAAAGGATCTCTCTCGTTTTGCCGGCCCCTATCATCTGGACAAGAGCTTTCAATTCTACTTAGAGAACGCTTTGGCAGAATAAAGTGAAATCTATCAACTATAAGCGTTGCCAGGCCGCTGAGTAAGCGCCAATAAGATCTCCTAATTGATATCCAAAGGATCGATCTTCCGGATATCGCCTTTTTATCTCCGTCTTCAACTCCGCAGAGATTTTTTCCGCAGCTCCATGACATTTTAAGCAAACTGGATCATTCACGTAGATTGGCCGCATGAAATAGAGAGATTTTGCAGAGCTGTCAGAAAATACAAAGGCAGGAGTATCCTTGGAAGCAAATTCTTTCCAATCTGCAAATACTTTCCCTTCCCAATCCTTGGGTAAATGATCCGGGTTCCTACTTTTTTCAGACACTCTACGAATAACCAATTTGGGATACGAAGCGGCGATATATCTTTCCTTCTCTTCTGAGAAAGTGCGGCAGGTATCAAGAGATGCAAGGACTCCCTTCTTACGAATTGATTCTTGCAAATCCTTAGTCAAACTCTCCTCAGATTCATAAAAAAGCTTCGCAAGGATTGCTTTCTTTTCCGTATCCTGTTCTCTATTACAAAATGCGAATGTACTCAAATTTATGCAGGCAATCGAGACTATAAAACAGATTTTTTTTAATTGGATCGTTCGGAAAAATTTCACGAAGCAATCCTGTATTTCGAACTCTTTTTGCCAACTAGTATAATCTTGGTTACATATTCGAACATCTATAGTTTTATTCGCAAATTTTTCAAAAAGTGTTCTGTTCAAATTAAAATCCATGGTTTTTTAAGATTTAAAGGAAATTTCAAGTTGATTACAATATTCTAAAGGTTTCACTTGCCCGTTAGCCGTAATTTCTGAGATTTTAATTTAGGAAATTACGAGTTTATAATAGGATAAAGGTTGAATGAAGATTAAATTACTTATTTTCAGCTGTTTTTTATTACTAGGGTTTGTTAATTGCACTGGAGCGAATTTTGGAAACGTCATAGGTGCTACTCCAAACACAAATCCTACTAAAAATTATGGGTTACCTCTAGGCTTAAGCCCACTCGTTACGAAAGGTGCATATCTGATTCACAGCGGGGATATACCAGGTCAAATCGGTTTCAATGCGGAAGTGACTTTAACTGGAACAGCTTGCAGCAGAAGTATCCTCGGCTTAGTTGCTTTTGGTGATTCTTCATTAACAGCTGCTAAAGCAAATGGAAAGATCACTAAGATCGCAGCAGTGAATTATGAGCAGTTTGCAGTGTTAGAAGGTGTTTATCATAGTTTCTGCACTGTTGTTTCAGGAAATGCTGGTTCTATCTCTAGCAATCCTGGCGGTACTACTCCGGTACTCACAGCCGATCCAGCTCTAACCCCTAAAAAAAGATAATCTAAAGATGGCTAAGACAATGAAACATATAACGATCAAAATATTAATTGGTGTAGGGATTATACTTGGTTCTTTCATGAATTGCGCGAATGGACCAGTGGGAGGCTTTATCTATACAGGCACTGAATTCCCCGGAGAATTCAATACTTTGAATAACGTAGCCTCTACAAAAAAAGCAGAAGGTTGTACTAAAAGTGTGCTCGGCCTATTTACCTGGGGAGATTCAGGGGTTGGACAAATCGCTTTAGCAAACAAAATTACAAAAATAGCAACAATCGATCATTCGACCATGTCTGTTCTGACTTTGGTTTATAGAGATTATTGTACGATCGTCACGGGAGAATAACATACATGAAAAAGACAATATTATTGATATTAATTTCCTTTAGCTCCTTTGCTTCGTTCAATTGTGCAACGAGTATCTTACCTGCAGCTATTTTTGCTTCAGCTGAGTATCATGTTTCCGGAACTCCGACGGGAGGACCTACCGACGCAAAAATCCTAAAAAGCGGTAAGTCTTGTAATATTTACTCTATTGTAAATGTTATCTTCTATTCGGGTGGAGAAGGAAGCATTGTAGAAGCGGCGCAAAAAGCGGGGATCAAAAAAATCGCTGTTGTAGACAAGAGCGTTTTCTCGATTTTAGCTCCTCTCTTTTCCCAAGAGTGCGTAATGGTTTACGGAGAATAAAATCTCATCCAAATCTGAAGATTCTTTCCTATGATCATCCGTTTATCGGGCAGTTGTAGGAAAGAATAAGCTTAGATATAAAAAAGCCCGTCCATGATGGACGGGCTTTAAAAAATAAAGATTAAATTTATCTATCTTACTTCTTTTTCCCTTTCGGGGGAGCTTGACTATCTAATACAGGAACATTACTTTCTTCATCGTAAAATTCCAAGTATCCGTTTTGCTTTAACTCTTCAATATCCTCAGTAGATAAATCTAAATCATCAAGGATCCATTCAGCATCTTTCATCGCGTTCCCAAAATCTTCTGGTTCGAAAGCCCGCATAATTCCATCTGAAGAAAAGTAATAACTTGTCCTCCACTTGGTAATTGCATCTGCATTTTCTAATCCAGCTAGATATGATCTGCTAACTTCGACATCAGAACGAACTCCAAGAAAACTCACCTGCACGGTTTGCGGACTTCTGCGAATTGCGGATAACCTCAACAAATCCCGAGCACGAACCTTTCTCGCACTGTAATATTTGTCCCGAACATCTATACCTACTACTTCGAAAGTCCCAAAGATAGTTTTATCCGCTATCGGGAAGTATACTAAGTTAGGCACATACAAGATCAAATCGAAGACAGTGTTGAGTCCCCAATTTGTCGCAACTTGCGCAGCGGCATTTGTGTTCCGGCTTCTATCCTCACCTTCTCCTCTTTGCAAAGCGGTATAACGCTCAAGAGCAGCAGAATCGGCCCGATTCAAGTCAACATCATCCGTTCCATTCCCGAGCGTACCAAAAAAGGTCTGCCGAGCAAAAACGTAATAAATTACATTCGGCACAAAGAAGAAAAGATCACCGTAAGCTCTCAAGACTACTTCCGAAGTTGACCTAAGAGCCAAATCCGGATTATTCGCTTGGAGCAAACGTGCTTCCTGCACTCCGTAACTTATCTCTCGATTCTCGTTATATTCTTTTCCAAAGAACCCGGACGTGACACAAGAAGCCTGGCCGATAACGATTATCAAGAAAATGCAAATCTTAGCCTTCATTGACTGCGATAGCTTTTCCGATGACCGTTACAGTACATTTTTCATCACTATAGAGAAATGCTTGAGTTGTCTCGCATTTCCATTTAAATTTTGGCTGAAGAACTGCGTCAGCACTGTCCAACTTTTCCAAAGCGTTGTAGATAGCTTGCTCTTGAGTGTAATCGAGAGGAGAAAGTGGAGTTGCCCAGGTTGGATAACCAGAGATGCTTCCTGATTCACGTTTATCGCTCAGACCAGGAACACCGAAATTGTAGAAAGTCAAAGGGTAGATTGGAAGTAGAATTCTAGTACGAGAAAAGGAAGCTTCTCCTTTTACGTTACCAATAACTTTGTAGTCTTTTCTAGAAAGCGCGCGAATGTCCAAGAAGGACCCAAGTTTAGCACCAGCAATTTGGTTGGAACCTTGTGTAGAAGTACAATTCGAAGCGAATGCAACGAACGCAATCAACAAAGCAATAATCCCTTTTTTGTTCATTTATTGAATCTCCATAAATTCAAACTGAATTTGTTGGTTACATCGATTTTAGCACCTACCATAATTGAAAAGAAAAATTCACTAAAATGAGATATAAAATTATAACTGCCAAACTTCTGCCTCAAGGGATACGAATCTGGTCAGAGACAACTTAGTTCTATTTTAATTCGGCTTTTTTGTACCTTAATTAGGATATAGAAATGGAAAACATATGACTCTCCTAATCCTACGGAGAACAAACCGATACTTAGGTAATGAAATTAGGCCGAAATTTATTCTTATCTAATTTGTAAACTTTTTATTTTCGAATCGGAATTACGATTTAGCCGCCAAACAAGCGCTTTGCTTCCATTTATACTGGGGTTTCTTGATTGACATAATGTCTCTTCTCGAAGCAAATATTCGCCAATTAAAAGGAAGGAGAGGTTTGTTTATGAAAAAACAACTTCTAGCGATAGGACTAGCAGGACTGCTTGGACTATCTTCGGGAATTTCAGTCTCCGCTGCGGAGTATGGTGCTGCCGGCTGCGGTTTAGGCTCTATAGTTTTCAAAGAAAACAAGGCGATCTTGCAAATTCTTGCAGCTACTACAAACGGCACATCTGGAAACCAAACTTTCGGGATCACCACCGGAACTTCCAATTGCGCAACTGATGGATTAGTTCGTAACGAAAAAGTACAAGAGGTTTTCGTCTCTGTGAACTTCAACTCTTTGGAAATGGAAATGGCTCAAGGCAAAGGTGAGAAACTACAAGCTCTCTCTAGCCTACTCGGATGCACTTCCGACAGCGCACTCGGAGCTTACACTAAATCCAACTTCAACAATTTCTTCCAAGAAGAAACCACTCCTTCCTCTCTACTCAGCGCAGTGAAAGAAGGGATCAAAAAAGACGCAGTTCTTTCTAAGAATTGCAAACTATAAGGAGCTAACACATGAAAAGAATATTAGCATTATCTCTATTTTTAGCTCTAGTTGCTTCTCCTCTTTATGTTGCTTCCGCTAAATACGGAGCAGCAGGTTGCGGTTTAGGTTCCATCGTGATTAGCGAGAACAAAAAAGTTCACCAAGTCATCGGAGCTACCGTAAACGCAACTTTAGGAAACCAGACTTTCGGAATTTCCACCGGAACTCTGAATTGTGAAACTAGCGGCTTCAGCCAAAAAGAAATGGAACAACAAATCTTCGTTCACATGAACTACCAATCCTTAGAGCAAGAATTTGCTAAAGGATCCGGTGAGAAGATGGAAGCTTTCGCTTCTCTTTTGGGATGCTCTGACAAAGTTACTTTTGGAAAAGTAGGAAAAGAGAAATTCTCTGATCTATTCAACCAAAACACTCCTGATTCTTTCTTAGAAAGAATGAGAGCAGAAGTAGCTTCCAACGCAGTTCTGGCTTCCAGCTGCAAGATCTAAGCTTTTTATAAGCATCTAAATCGCCCTTCTTCCGAAAGGGAGAAGGGTTTCCTTAAATCCAAAACATAAAAGAATCCAAGATTGCCTCTCAAATCGAAATACCTCGTATTTCTATCCGTTTTCTTCTTTCATATATATTCTGTTTCTGCGATAGAGCCGGAGACACTTTCAAAATACAAACAGATCGCTGAGTCCAAGAAACTCTGGGAAGATAGATACTGGACCCTTCTCATTCATTATACCAAGACGACTTTCGGTTGGGAAAGCGAGGCAGATTCACCTTCCTTCTTCTTATCGGAGAAGGGAAGAAAGAATCCTAAAGAGGAGTTGTTAGCAACGTTAAGCGCAATTGTTTCTCCGGCCTCTTCTCCCAATCCGGAAGATAAGAATTGGATGCATCCTCGTTGTAAATTTCCGGAAAGGACAAGATGGCTGCAACAAGAGTTAGGAATTCCGAATTCGGATCTTGCGGTCGCTGACTGTTCTCGTTTCGAGAAATGGATAGGTACTCTGAATCCTAAGGCTGCGAAGATCATATTCGCTTCTTATTATATGAACGCACCTGCATCCATCTTCGGGCATACTCTTTTAAAGATAGATTCAGCAAATGAAGACAGAAAGGATATCTTGGAATATGCAGTGAATTATGCAGCAAACGCAGATCCAAATTCTACAAATGCAATCGTCTATGCGGTTGGTGGTCTTTTCGGTGGCTACCCGGGAGTATTCTCTCTTTTTCCATATTATATTAAGATTGGAGAATATAACGACGCAGAAAGCAGGGATCTATGGGAATATGAACTTGGCTTGGAACAAGATGAAGTCATTCGGATGACACGTCATATTTGGGAATTGGGTTCTGCTTCTTTCGATTATTATTTTCTGGATGAGAACTGCTCTTATCATCTTCTTTCTCTTTTAGAAGTAGCAAGACCGAGTCTTCATCTTAGGAATAAGGCTCCTTTTGTGATCCCGGGAGATACAGTTAAGAAATATATAGAACAGGCTAATTTGGTCAAAGAGATCCATTATCGTCCTTCTATCCATAGCAAGATCTTGCAGAAAGTAAGAAGCATGAACGAAGAAGAAAGGAATCTATATCTTAAGGTTATTCGAAACGGAGACGTCTCTCCTCTATTCTCAGAGCAAGAGAACAAGAATATTAGAATTTCCTTGCTTACGGATTCTCTTATGGATTCCTTTCAATTCCGAAAAATGGAAAGAGATCCATATCCGAACCAAAACGAAAATTACAAGAAACTACTTCTATTCAGAAGTAAGATCAATACGGATTACGATGATTCCAAGAATGATCCGATAACACAAAGTCCTCATGTTTCGCACGGAAGTTCTGCGTTGTATAACGAAGTCGGAACTTCCAATTTAGGGAATTTTTACGGTTTCGGTTATAGGGCAGCGATTCATGATCTATTGAATACGGATACCGGTTACGTTCCGAATTCTTCCGTTGATTATTTTTCGTTTAAAGCAAGATATTACGAAAATACGAAGAAGCTTCATTTAGAAGATTTTCATTTCGTTCGACTCCTCTCCTTGACCCCTTACAATTCCTTAAGCAAATCCGTTTCTTATTTCGTGGATTCAGGAGCGGATTCTTCCGTCTATGAAAAGGATAAGGACAGACAAAGAAATGCTCTTCGCTATGAAGCTTATGTAAATCCTGTTTACGGTTCGTATTCCTTGGCTCAATTCGAACGAGATTCCGGAAAGGATAGATTCGAGAGGGTCACAAACGCAAATCTGGAAGGTACTGCAGGTTACAGTTTTCAGGATGAATTTTCTCCGGGACCGAAGCGTTTTCTATTTTCCGTTCAAGCAGGCTTTAAGGGAAGATACAATGGAAAATACGACACGAATGCAGTCGTAGCTCCACAAGGTGCCGCCTATTTCATCGCGAATTTCGATTCGTTCAAGGCTGTGCTTTCATTACATTATTATGCTTTTGGAATATATAATGTACAGAACGATTATAAGGCCCAATTGGGTTTAAGATATGCAATTCACCCTAATCATGAATTGAGAATAGAGGCCAAGGCCCAAAGAAATTATAATGAGGCTAGCTTTTCCTATGTGTATCAATTTTAATTCCCTCTTACTTTTATTTCTTCTTATCTTTTCTTCGGGGTGCAGTAGCATGCTCTACCATCCAACGAGAGATACTTATATTGAACCGCAGAAGTTAGGATTCCAGCCGGAGAGATTCTTCTTAAAAATGAAGGATGGGAACTTGGTCAGAGTTTGGATCTTCAAACCGAAAGGAAAAGCGAAGGCGAGCATTCTTCAATTTCATGGTAATGGGGAGAATATGAGCAGCCACTATGTGACCCTCGTTTGGTTGGTAGAAAGGGGCTATGAACTCATCACCTGGGACTATAGAGGTTACGGGGAATCGGAAGGAGAAGCGGACAAGCAAAAGATCTATGAAGATTCTAAAGAGATACTCGATTTTGCCCAAGAAAGAGCTCGTAAGGCTGGAATTCCTTGGATCGTCTACGGACAAAGTTTAGGCGGAGCAATCGCCTTACGAGGAGTAGGTGAAATGAAGAGTAAGGAAGGACTGCTTCTTGTAATCGCTGACGGAAGTTTCGCGTATTATTCCCATGTTGCAAAAACGATAGCTGACAAGGTTTTCTTTACTCCGATCGGTTATCTAGTGGGATTATTTTTCTCTGACAAATTCAGCCCGGGAGATGTAATCGCTGAGATCTCTCCAGTGAGACTTCTTTTGGTTCATGGAACCGAAGACGAAGTAGTCTCTTTTCCGAATGGGATGGAGCTTTTTGAAAAGGCAAAGGATCCTAAGATTTTCTGGGAGATCAAAGGCGCCAGACATTTGGATTGGATGCAAATGGGAAGATCTAAGGGCGCCGGAAATTTTTTAAAATATGTGGATGAGCTCACTTCCCAGAATCCGAAGTTTCAGTGACCGAATACATTCGATTTCCTTCTAAGAGAAGTCGCAATGCCTTCTCCGCATCTAACTCTTGGATCACTAACTCTGGAAGAGTAAACACACCTGTATTGAATAGCTCGAGAGACAAGAACTGTCTTGTAGATTGCTTTGCGAAGAAGATCTTCTCCACATCTCTGCACTTCAACTGGTAAAATCCGGGTTCCAGATCTAATAGCTTGTATTCTCCGGAATCTAAGGACAAGTTTCCAACGAGTATTCTCTTATCGGATTTAAAGGAACCTTCATACCGATACAATTCGATCCGGAAGGAAAAAAGGGACTGTGCGACTCTCGCAGGTCTCAGTATATAAACGGAAGAAACATCCGGTTTTTCGTTCTTCCATTGTTCGAATCTTTGAGAACCAGAGCAGTTCCAAAAGATACAAAGAAGAATAGGAACGAGCGAGTGCCTCATAAAAAATCTGGTAGCCCCTTGGGCTTGCCGGTTAAAATTGACCTTAATTCGAGGATTTTTCATGAAAATTGAGTTCACACCCGAGCAATACGAAACCTTGCTTAAATCCATCGCGATTTCAAGTTGGATGATCAACGCATTCAACGAAGGGGAAGAAGAATCCAACTCCTACGCAGAACTCGAGCAATACATACTTTCCTTCGCGAAAGAATTTGGAAAGCAGGAATTCGTAGACTACGATGTAGCGGATGATATCTATTATCCTACCCGCAAATTCGAAGATCAGACGGATATCTTCGATATCATTTCAGATTATGACAATGAACTCTTTTGGGATGAACTTATCCATCGCATGGCTCGTAGAGATTTTCTAGAAGAGTATGGAGAGTCGGGACTTGCTGCCATGGCAATCGAAGAAAGGATCGAAAAAGAAGCTCCTTATATCAGCAAATACGAAGAGATATTTACAAACCAAGGCTTGGAGAATGTGGAGATTCGTTCTTAAACGATTCTTCTCATGTTCGATCAGGAGCCATTTGGTAGTTTAGAAATAGATCGCCTTCTCCCCAATCTAAGAGGGGAAGGTTTCGTGGGTAAGAAAAAGATAGAGATCCCCTACTCTATCCCCGGAGACAAATACACAGTTTATAAATTCGGAAAGAGAAAGATATTCTTCAAATGGGATCCTACTCATCTGGAAGAAAGATCGGCTTCTCCTTTATGTGCCAAATTCGGAGAATGTGGCGGCTGCTCGGGACAGCATCTTTCCTATCCGATCCAATTCGGATTAAAATCGGATCCGATTCTTAAAGAATTACAAAATAGTAAATTAGAAAATATTCAAATAACTCCAGCTTCTTCTCAGTATTCGTATAGGAATCGGATGGATTTTGCCGTATTTCCGAATCGGGTCATAGGGCTCAGAATGGCAGGAAATTTCAGAAGGATCATCCCTTTAGAGAATTGTCCCATTCAATCCGATTGGGCCAACGAAGAGATGAAAGCACTCCCTAAGATCCTAGAATACTTTCCGGATTTGGAATACGATCGAAAGAAAGAAACAGGTTTTCTAAAATACATTACTCTTCGTAAGTCCGTGTTCACAGACGATTCCATGAGCATTTTCACTTTTACGGAAGATTTCAAGGCAAGTCCTTTGCTAGAAGAAGTTGCCGAAAAAGTAAAAGAGATCTCTCTCGCAAAGAATGTGGTTTTCTGCTTCAATCGCAGAAAGGGAGAAGTTTCCGCCTCCGGAGAAGCACTCGCCATCCGAGGAAATTCCTTTCTGGAAGAAGAGATCTGGGGAAGAAAATTTAAGATCCCTTTCGACGGCTTCTTCCAACCCAACCCGAAGGAATTCTTGCAAATATTAGAATTCATCCGATCGAACTTAATTCCTTCTAAGGTTCTAGTAGATCTATTTTGTGGAAGCGGATTCTTCTCTCTGCTTTTCGGAGAATCTTTCTCTCATATATTAGGGATCGATATAGTTCCTTCTTCCGTTGCCGCCGGAGAAGAGACTTTATTAAGCAAATTCCCTGACAAGAAGATAGAATTCTTCGCTTTCGACCTTTTTCATAAGAAAGGAATGGCAAAGATGAGCTCCGCAGAATTGCCTTGGCAAGACTCCGTTCTCATCGCCGATCCTCCTCGCAGCGGACTGAGTCCTGAGCTCTGCTCCTTCTTAAATGAAAATCCTGTCCGCCAACTCTTTTACGTATCCTGCAATCCTGAAAATCTACTAAGAGATACCAAGCTTTTAGAAGAAGGTTATGAGATGAGTAAATTCCAGCTTTGCGACCCCTTCCCCCAAACCCCTCATTTGGAAGCGATCGCACTCTTTCTGCCTAAAAATCGCTGAAGAGATTTCAGATTTCTTTCGATACAAGTACCCAAAGGCATTCATTTTTGAAGGTACACATGAACCGACTTAAATCTATTTTATTCTCATTCTTGATCCTTGCAGCTTGGGGATGTAATACGATCATCATCAAACCCTGGAACGGGCCGCATGCGATCAAATCCAGCGATAAGATCCGCGTCTTTTTAGGAAAAGCTGAGTCGGATCTTATGGTCAAATCAGACGGAGTGATCTTCGTCTATGATGTGAACGACCTTCTGATCAAGAGAGCTTACGATCATGTTTCTCTGGACATAAGAAAGCTAAAGGCTCCGATCCGATTCGTCGCTGATAATCCAGGCTTAGAATATAAGGGAAGAAAGCTGAGAGGAGAGATCCTTCTGCAACCGGAAAAGAACGGATCTTTTCTCGTGATCAATAGAGTTCCACTCGAAGAATATTTATACGCAGTAGTTCCTTCTGAAGTCCCGGCTGGCTGGCCCGCAGAAGCATTGAAAGCACAAGCAATCTGTTCTCGTACGTATGCAGTTCGAGAGATCTTGAACAAGAGAAACGCAGACTATGATGTAGAAGCGACTGTGAATTCTCAAGCGTATGCTGGAATGGATAAGGAAAATCCTAAGACTACGCAAGCAGTCCGCGATACCGAAGGCGTATTAGCAATTTATGATGAAGATCCGATCCACATGTTCTTTCACTCTAACAGTGGCGGAAAGACAGAGACTCCTGACCAAGTCTGGGGAGGCAAACGTTTGCCTTACTTAGAGTCTGTTTCTTCCAAATTCGACGAAGCAGGTGATAATTTTGTTTGGAAAGATATCCTCTCCCAAGACCGCATGGATAGCGCACTTTCTTCTTTAGGAGTTGGTTCCGTGCAATCCATACAAGTTCTTTCCAGAACTCCTTCCGGCAGAGTAGATCTGGTGGAAGTGATCGGAAAACAAAGCACTTCCAAGATCAAAGGCAAGGAATTCAGAAATCTATTGGGAGCTTCCGTTAAATCTTTGCGCTTTGGGATCAAAAGAGACCATGAAGGTTTTCTAATAAAGGGAATGGGCTCCGGTCACGGGGTCGGCCTTAGCCAATGGGGAAGTTTCGGAATGGCAAAGCAGAATTATTCTTATGCGGAAATCCTTCGTCACTATTATCAGGGAATCGAGTTCGCAAGGATTACGAGATAAGGCGATAAGGCGCCCAGTTGTTTTAGTTTTGTAGTTGTGAGGATGATGGGTTCGTGCTATGGGGTTTCCTTCGCCAGCCCACGAACCGCTCCCCCCACCCTGCCCCGGGCGGGGGCGCTTTAAGCCCTACTCCCACACTTTCTTATATTTAGATTACTTCCTTCTCATTTCGTTCTCCGGTCGTTTGCCCCCAAACAAAACAGACGCCCTTCCTTCTTCCGAGCTTTGACCGAATTCACTTGCCAATCTTTAGGAAGATTGAAAATAGACACATGTCGAATCCGACAAAAAGAATTATCATTCGCAATTTGATTAAGTCCTATCGGAGCGGAACTCAGTCCGTTTCCGTTTTGAAAGGGATCCAATTGGACGTTCCGGATACTTTCCTGACCTTGATGGGTCCTTCCGGCTCCGGCAAGTCCACATTCTTAAATATTCTTTCAGGGATCGACAAGGCGGACTCAGGAGAAGTTTGGATCGGCGGCAAGAATCTCGCTACCTTCTCCGAAGAAGAACTCACCAACTACAGGAGAAATGAAACTGGAATCATATTCCAATTCTTTCACTTACTTCCTTATTTGAGCGCGCTTGAGAACGTTGCCCTTCCTCTTTATATTGCAGGGATCGGAAAATCGAAGGCGAGAGAGATTGCAAAAAACGCATTAGAAAAAGTAGATCTTGCTCATCGATTCGGACACAAGCCAGACGAACTCTCCGGAGGAGAACAGCAAAGGGTCGCGATCGCAAGGGCATTAGCTAAGAATCCAAGCATCGTTCTTGCTGACGAACCCACTGGTAATTTGGATACATACCACGCTCATAAGATTCTGGAACTTCTCTTGGAGCTTCAGGAGAAGGAGAAATTCTCTCTCTTTATCGTGACTCATGACAGAGAGATTGGAGAAAAAGGCAAGATCAGATTGAAAATGAAAGATGGTCTGATCCTTCCACAAGAAGATCCAGCGCTTAGAGTATGACATTATATTTTATCTTTCTCTACGAATACTTTAAGACCTATTTGCCCAGGTTCATCTTTGCCTTGCTCGGGATTGCATTGGGTGTGGGCTTGTTTCTATCCACCACAACGAACGCGAATAAGGCAGAAAAGTCCCTCGTGGATTTTTCTATGGGATATCTAAAAGGGGAATTTAATCTTAAGATCTCAGCGCCTCAGCCTAACCAAAGTTTAGATTGGAAGATCTTAACTCATATTTACGAGAATCCAAAACTTAGATCCATACTGCTTGTCAGACCTCGTATCCAAAGAGAAGGGATTTCTTCTGATAATACGAGAGTTCTATATTTGGGAATGGACCTCACAAAGGAATATTTGGGCATCCCTCTACCGGAAGATAAAGGCCAAAACAATTCTGGTCCATTAGAAAAAAGTTATGTTTCTAGATCCTTGGCCGACAGATTTCACGGAGCTCCCTTTACCCTTCTGATCAACGGCAAGAATCTGGAGTTTAAGAATTATATTCCAGTGGATATTGAAGGTGGGTTTCTGATCATTGAGGATCTTTCCTATCTACAGACAAAAATGCCCGAATTAAAGGGACCGGATTATTTTCTTCTCAAGACCTCAAATCTGGATCTTTCAAAAGCAAAGGAAGAACTCCAAACGATCTTAGGAGCTAATCTAAAGATCGAAACTGCAGAAGAGATTAAAGAGAGATCCGCGAATGCACTTCGTTCTTTCCAACTCAATCTTCTCATTATCTCTTTCATTTCTCTCCTGATTGCATTCTTCATGGTCTCGAATACGATGTCCGGCCTCTTCTTAAGTAGAGAAAAGGAACTCGGCATCTTGAGGACCTTAGGATTGGATGTGAATCGTTCTATTCTGCTCTTCTTAAGCCAATCCGTTCTTCTTGGAATTTTAGGGACTATACTCGGACTTTTCTTAGGGATCTTCTTTTCCGGTTTGGATTTCTTTCGTCCAGAATCCGGTCTCGTAGACAAGAATCTATTATCTACTTATAATTCGATTTCATCTTTGGATCTTGGACTTGCGGCCATTCTAGGAATATTAGGCTCCATTATCTCCGCACTCTATCCTGCAATTCGAGCCGGTAAAATCCCACCGATTTCTATCCTACGAGATTCTCAAAAAGAGAAGAGAAAGATCTCTAATCCTAAATTGGCATTGTACGGACTTGTTCTCTTCTTAATTTCTATCCTAATCTCCAATCTTCCTTCTCCTTGGAAACTGCCTCTGCCAGGTCTTGCCGGTGTGGGAGGAGTTGTAATCGGAATCACATTCGCTTTTCCTTATTTACTTTCTCTTTTCAGTCGCATAGTATCAAGCATCTTGGACAGATCGGATAAGGGTTTTCCTTTTTTCAAGATTGGTTTAGAGGAATTAAAAGAGAATCCAGGAAGAAACACTCTCACTGCAGCAACCGTCATGCTCGCAGTATCTCTCGTTCTGTGTCTCACCATTCTCACAGATAGTTATAAGAAGTCTTTAAATGATTGGGTAGATTCGGAATATCCTGCGGATTTTACCATTATCAACGATCGCTTTTTCTATTCTGGAATTCACGGAGGAGTTCCCAAGGATCTTCCGGAAAAGATACGTAGTTTAGGAATTAGTTCCTATTTGGACGGATTCTTAGTGAATACGAATTTTGAAACGGATCTAGGCGCATTTACTCTTCATGCCTATGATTTTTCAGTCTATTCCAACAAACCGGAGAGGATCGAGAATTCGGTGCAAGAAGAAACGGATATTTTAATTTCTTCTAATATGGCTTATTTGAAGAAATTGAAAATAGGAGATGTACTGACATCCCGAACTCCTCATGGCAAAAAGACCTTTCGGATCAAAGGGATCAAGGAACATTTTTTTTCGGAAAGGGGAACCGTCATGATGGACATCCACTCTTACGAAAAGAATTTCGAGTATGATACTCTGAACTCTATCAAACTTTTCTTAAATAAGGAATATTCCACTGAGAATGGCCAAGCATTTGCAAAGAAGAAGATCCAAGATCTTTTTAATTCCAATCCGGAATATAAGGATCTGAATCTGCTCGATTCCGCACAGCTTAGAGAGATCTATCTCTACGAGATCAACAAGGTATTTCAGGTATTGGATTCCCTCAAGGCGACTGCGATCTTTATTTCGATCATTTCTCTATTGTCTTCTCTGATACATACCTTGTATGATAAGAGAAGGATCCTAGGACTTCTAAAATATCTGGGAGCATCTCCCGAACAATTAGGGACCATACTCAAAACGGAGGCGATCTATCTCACAAGCTTCGGTGCAGTCTTTGGAATTCTTTCCTCCCTGGTCATGTCGCCGATCATTTTGTATGTAGTGAATAGAAACGCATTCGGATGGACCCTTACCTTCTCTTTCCTGCCCACGATTCCTTGTTTAGTTTTAGTATTCTCCCCTATTCTAGGCTGGCTCTCCTCAATCTATCCTCTCCGGATATTGAGAAAAATGAGCTTCCAGCTCAGTCCGGAATAAGGAAAAACTATCTTGATTCCTGACTAGGCCCGACGTAAGGTATTCCTTCAATGGCTACACCTCTCGAAATAGCCCTGGAACTTGCAGAAGAAATTAAGAAAACCAATCTGCAAGAAGACAATAAGATCCCTTCTTCCGATTCTTTTCTGAAAGATATGATGGCGTTTTTTTCTAGGGAAGCGAATGATATCCGCCACTCCATGGAATTGCTTCGGCAAGCCAGGTATATTTTCGTCATTAAGATCGTTCTTCCGGAGCAATCTAAAAATGCAAGGGAGCAGGATCAGGGTGTAGATGCTTATGTTTATGCTGACCTAAAGATCGTAACGGATCTAAAAGCGTATGCGGAGAAGAAGTTAGAGAAAGCGTACGAGGCGACTTACTACAAACGCAAATCTCCCTTTCAGATCACTCGAGAACTTTTTCCGAAAATCAAAGAACACAATAATACTCCCCTAGGTAGATTCATCAATATAGCGGTAATGCTGGAAGAATACCAAAGGGTTCTGACATCTTCTCCGAATGATTATGATGATAACCGACGCAGAAACCTTCTCTCTGAATTATTGGAGAAGGCAGGCACTCCGGTAAGCGTAGCGAGAGATATTCCGGATTATGAGATTACTCCCTCCAGCGGGACCCCCGGATTCAAAAGAGCAGCCGATATGGTTGCCTCGGATGAGGGTTCATTTAATCCGAAAAGCCCATGGTCTAGATTGACCTCTAAGTTTTCCGTCGAATTCCTAATTCGGATCCATCTTAGAAAATATGAGTTCGATACTGTGAGAAAACTGATCTTGGGTGGAAAACTTACGAGCTTCGAAGATCTAAAATTCGTACGAGACAGTGTTCAAAAAATGGAAACCCACCTGAATCTGGATGCGAGTTTACAATCCTATGCAAGCGATATGACAGAACTCAGAAGGCTTGCTCAAAAGAAAATGAATATACTAAAAGGGATCACCAACTCCGGCTCCATTACTTCCTGAACGATCAGATCAGATCGAAATATCGAACAATGAACGCTGCGAGAAGGATCAGAAGAATGAAGATATATCTTCTTCTCGCGGAATAACCTGAGTCCATTCTATCTTTCGGAAAAGCGATTAGAAAGAGAAGAGCATTCACGATGAATACGATAAAGACTCCGTCCTGCTTCACTTTCCAGAATCCAGTTCCGTAAGCGATCGCGGCTCCAAAAGAAGGCAAAAAGGAAAGTAAAGTCTTCCAGGTGAGGACTCTTGTATCCCCTTCTATAATCGTTGCCTTCTTTCCGGATTTGGTTTCTAACTCGTTTAAGAAGGCATCCATATTCTCCAAATTCAAAAGAGGAATATATGTCCCTTGCTTGGTAATGAGTAAAATGCGGTCGTAGCCTCTATAACTATCTTTCTCTATAGATTCCAACTCGGAGAATTCAAACTCCATGCATTGGCCCTTTGCATTCCATTGCTTCAGAATCGAGCCATCAATCTCTACGCTGGCGCCCTGCAATACTTTCAATTGCCTGTTATAGTTCTTTACCAGAAGAAGAAGTAGAACTCCTCCTAAGAATAAGTACGTTGTGAGAAAGGTCTGCCTCTTCTCTTCCTCTAAATGGATTACGCTTACACCGATAAATATTAGAAAAACGAGAAGTACGAGCCCGGTCCGGATAAGCAGTTTCTTTTTAAAAATAGGAGAGTCGTATTTGTAAGTGGACATATTCTATTCCAGACTTCCGAATTCCGACTTCTTAAAGAGCGGGAATACTTGTATTCCTTCCGCTTCTATAGCTGCTTTTCCGCCTTCTTCCCTATCCAAGATGCAGACGCAGGCCTTGACTTCTAGTCCGGCATCTCTCAGACTTTTGATCGCCTGAAGAGTGGAACCTCCAGTGGTGATCACATCGTCCACTACCACGCAGGATTTGACTGCGTTCACTCCGCCTTCTACCAGATTCTTGGTGCCGTGATCCTTGGCCTGCTTTCTTACGATCAAAGGGTACACATTCTTAGATTGCTTTCGAAATTCTAGAGAGATCCCGAAGCAGATCGGATCGGCGCCCATGGTCAAACCGCCAAACGCCTCAGAATTGCTTAATCCGGATTCGGGAAGATGCTGCCCAACTATGTATTTGCATAAAAGCTCCAATCTTTCCGGATGCAATGTGATCTCTTTACAATTGAAATAATGCCTGGATTTCCTTCCGCTCGCTAAGGTAAAAGGCTCTTCTCGAAACCTGTACGCGTGATCTTTAATGAGTCGAAATAATTCTTCCCTCACTGGATTCTCCCTTCGAGCTTCGAGCCCGGAATTCCATCTTAGTAGGAACTCCTCAGGAAAAAACAGATTTTTGAGGTGGGAGATCGGTCGGTCAGAAAAATTCCAGGACCCGGATTTTTTTTGCAACCAATCGGACCGTTTTGGCTCGTATCAGGAAAACCAAGACCGGAAAACCGATATGGAACAAACGAAAAAGAAACTAGCACTGAAGACTACCATCTTCTTGATTGCGACTCCAATCATTGGAGTCATTGGTACGGGAGCATTGCTTCTTACCCGGGGAATCCCTTTAAACACATGGTTGGTCTACTTATTCATGACCGCAGCCACTGGACTCGCGATCACAGGAGGATACCATCGTCTATTCTCTCATCGCGCTTATAAGGCATCCCTGCCGGTCAGATTATTCTATATTCTCTTTGGAGCAGCTGCATTCCAACAATCCGTAGTCGAATGGAGTTCCGATCACAGGATCCATCACCGATTCGTGGATAAAGAAGAAGATCCGTATGCGATCACAAAAGGATTCTGGTACGCACATATTCTTTGGTTATTCGAGAATAGAGATCACAGAACACCTGTGAACGTGAATGATCTATACGAAGATAAATTAGTCAAATTCCAAGACGATTATTATTATGCGATTGCGATCTTCATGGGATTCATCTTCCCTACTCTTCTATGCTCTCTTTGGGGAGATGCGTTGGGTGGATTATTGCTGGCAGGATCTCTTAGAGTTGCGGTCAACCATCACATGACCTTCTTTATCAACTCTCTTGCTCATTATAAAGGCGACCAACCTTTCTCGGACAAACATACCGCGAAAGACAACTGGCTAATCGCTCTCTTCACTTTCGGAGAAGGATATCATAACTTCCACCACGAGTTCCAAGCAGATTACAGAAACGGAATCCGTTGGTTTGATTACGATCCAACCAAATGGCTCATCAATACGTTTGCATTCTTTGGATTAGCTTCCGACAGAAAGACTATCTCAGAAGAACAGATCCTTCGCAAGAAAATGATCATGGATGAGAAGCAGCTTCGTGGCAAATTGGAATCCAAGTCCCAATCCTTAAGCCAAGGCTTTGAAGAAAGACTGGAAGCTTTGAGAAATTCAGTGCAGGAATCCCAGCAAAGACTGATCACTCTGAAAGCTGCCGAGGCAGATGCAGGAAAGAAGGCGATCAAGGATGCAGAGTCCGATTTCAAAGTCGCTCTGAATACTTGGAAGAGATTCGTCTCTGGAGACCTGGCACCAGCTTAAAATAATTATAATATACCTGAACCCATTACTGGCCCTCCCCATAAAGGAGGGCTTTTTTGTATCAGATATGATTTCCGATCGCGTCCGGATCTCCCATCGGAGAAACGTCCACTTCTACCTTAAGCTTATGCTTTCCTCCTCCGAATAGGATCCCTTTCAATGGGGAGACATCGGAGAAGTCACGACCTACTGAAGTATGAATATACTCCTCGGTGATTGCTTTTCCATTCGTAGGATCGAAATCGAACCATCCCGCTCCAGGAGAATAAACTGAGATCCAAGCATGGGTTGCATCACTTCCTCTCAACTTAGGTTTTCCTGGAGGAGGATAGGTTTCTATATAGCCTGAAACGTATTTGCAGGGAAAACCCAATGAACGAAATGCAGCTACCGAAAGATGGGTAAAGTCCTGACAGACTCCTTCCTTCTTATCCAACACTTCTTCCAGAGGAGTATAGATATTCGTACTTCCGGCCTTGAACTTAAAGTCTTCTCTGAATTTCTTCACATAATCCAAGACTGCATCCAAGTATGGGCGATCGGAAGGAAGATACTTTTCTAGAAAATTCTTATATAGATTAGAACGATTGATAAAGGGAGAATCTCCCACAAACTCCAGCGCTTCCAGGGTATCCTTGTCCGTAGAAAACTTTAACTTCTCCAAAACTTCCCTGAAAGTAAGAGAAGTAGTCGCTTTCTTTACTGGATCGGAAGTGGATACTTTTGCTTCTGCAGTAACGGAGAGTACCTTATGAGGAGATTCAACAGCGAAGGAATAAACAGTGTTTCCGAAATAGTCCGTTCTGAATTCGGTAACGGTAGGTTTTGGAAGAATTACGATCCTAAGTTCACGACAGATCTGTCTATCATTGGAAGTAGGACAAAGGTGAGCCAGATTTAGGCAGTGAGAGACTTCCTTCTCATACGTATAATGCGTGAGATGTCGAATGGAATACTCAGCCATACGGACCTCCTAGTCTGACTTGGTTCTCCACATAACGGAAGTATTTTCTCGCCACAGCGTCAGAAAGAGATTTCAAAATATCTAATATATCAATCAGCCATCTCTTGAGTCCACCGGCAGGGTCCGCATATTCGAAGATCCTTTTGGCGTCTTCTTCTCTGAACCTTGCCAGAAGATCCGTAAGTATTTGGATCTCTTCAGAGATCTCCCCATCTTTGCCGCCGGAAACGAACATAGTATTCTCTCTCAGTCTTTCCAACTGAAAGGCAAGGGATCTAGGATTACTCTCGTCAAAAAGTAGAATGTCCAACACAGACTCTGCTTCTATCCGATATTTATAACGGCGTCGATAGGTGATTCGGATATCGGTAACGTTCAATAGACTTTCAAAGATCCCTTTATTGTAGATCGTAGTCCTTTCCATCGAAGAAAGTACGAGCCTAGAAATGAACTGGGCTCTTTCCAATCTTTTCCCCATATCCAAGAAGAAGTAACCGGCTTCTCTACTCATGCTCTCATTCGCAAGTCCGGAAAGAGAGGCAAATAAATTCACTAGTTTTTGAAGATATTCCAAGACCTCATCATAACTGGAATTGTTCGGATACTCCGATTCCAATTTAGAGATCAAATAGCGAGTATCATCGGAGATCCTATCTCGGACGGCCTTGCTGGAACCCACAAAGAAATTGAGATCATGACGTATACTTCCTGACGAATGAGGAGAAGTAACGAGAGAGAATACTTTTTCTCTGACTGCATCCAAAGAATCGATCCCATTCGGCTCGAAGAATGCCGAACTGAATCCGGACAATTGATCCACTACTCCAAGAAGAAGGGAGAATTGTTCCTTCTCGTATGTTTCTTCCGCCTCAAGGATCTTATGGACCGTTTCACGTAGAAGTCTAGACATGTTCTCTGCCCGTTCCGCATAACGTCCCATCCAGAACATATTGTCCGCGACACGGCTTGGGATCCCAGTGCCCTTTCTCTTGAGCGGGATCCTTCCCACATGACCAGGGAGAAGACTGAATTCCTTCTTCTCTTCCGAGGCAAGGATCCAAAGATCCTTAGAAATGGCTCCTCTCTGATTCGTAATGATGAGTTCGTCAGGCTTGGGAGAAACCCGAACGAGTCCGCCAGGCATAGAAACATATCCGTTCTCGGAAAGACAGGTAAAAGTACGCAGCACGGATTTTCCGACCAAAAGTTCTTCCGAATTTCCGGAGAAGATAGGACAGGTGGAACCGGTAAGAATTTCCTGAGCCACATAACGTTCCGGCCGATTCTCCACTCTTTGCTTCCATTCTTCCCTCTCTGCATTGCTAAGAGAAGATAAGAAAACAGAAGGATCCAATGGAGAACGGATAGCAGGTTTCAAAACATATTTATGAGGATTCGAAAAGACTTCATTGCGAGAAGATTCTTCTCCCATCCAAAGGGTGGGAACATTCGGCAGGATAAGATCCTCACCTAAATAAAATTTACATAATGTAGCAAGATAGGCATGCACTGCCCTATTCTCTAGAAAACCGGAGCCGATCGGATTTGCAACTACCACGTGGCCTGCTCGGACCGCGCCTAAGATCCCAGGAACTCCTAAAAGAGAATCTCCCTTTAATTCCAAAGGATCCATGTACCAATCGTCCACTCGACGAAAGATCACATCCACTTGCTGTAGACCTTCTACAGTCTTTAAAAAAACCTTATTTTCACGAACGGTTAGATCCTCTGATTGAGCCAATGTGTATCCGAGATACCCTGCAAGATATGCATGCTCGAAATAAGTTTCATTTCCAGGACCAGGAGTGAGAAGAATGATCAGAGGCTCCCTATCTCTTGTAGGAGAAAAAGAATTCAATGTCTTACGAAGCGCTCTAAAATAGAGAGCCACTCTATGTACTTGAGAATCTCTGTATAAGGAAGGAAAAATACGAGAAAGAACGATCCTATTCTCAAGCGCATAACCGGAACCGGAAGGAGCTTGGATCCTATCTCCGATCACATAATGATTTCCTTGGTGATCTCGGCTAACGTCAGTCGCAACGAATGCTAAACGAAAATTTGCGGAATCGTAAACCGGAGCACATGCTCTTAAGAAGCCGCCGGATTGAAATAAGACTTCATGAGGGATCTTTCGTTCAAACAAGAAACGCTTAGGACCGTACGCATCCTTTAAGATCTCATTCAGTAATTCGGATCTTTGAGCGAGTCCTCTTTCTATCCCTTCCCATTCCTTACTTTCCATGAGTAAGGGAAAAAGATCCAATCCCCAAACTCTTTCTCGATCATCTCCGTAAACATTATACGTTACTCCGCTTTCCTTTAGGATGCGCAGACTGTCTTCTTTTCTACGTCTTAATTCGGGAGAGCCTAGATGATTGAAACTACGAAGAAGGAACTCGTATTTCTCGCGGGATTTTCCATCCGGCAAGCATACCTCGTCGTACACTCCCGGACCGGGGCGATATCCGGAGAGAAGATTCGCAGTTTGGGAAGTTCTCTGATTCATCCGCCGGGAGTCATTCTCTCCTAGTGGGAGATTTTTTCCATCTTTTCGAAAGCTTCACAGAAGTTTTTGCTCAGAAATAGAACAGGAAAATTCTAGTACGCTTATTCTACCCGCGAATTGTAAAAAAATCCACTCCCATTTTGTTTCGGCATTTTGCGTACAAATTAGGGGGAATGCAAAAAGGAAACCAGGCGCAGAATATCAATCCAGCTTCAATGTGAATCCTATATTGATCTGCCTGTAAGGCCCCTGTTGGATCCCCACAGGAAGTCTTCCGGAAATATAGACCCTATCTTGTAAGTTCTTTCCATTTACGAAGAAGGACCACCTTCCCCCTGGAACCTCATAGCCGAAGTCCGCATTCCAAATCCCATACGAGGGAACCACTCCCTGGCTTCCGTCAGTACTTTGGTTTTTTGTATTCTGCAAATCGGAGTATTGCTTATCGAAGTATTGGTATTCCATTCTTGCATAAAAACCTTGGGGACTCTTAAAGCCTATTCCTCCAATGAAAGTATGCATTGGAACGTATGGCAGATAATTTCCGTTGGTGTTTACCTTGATCACGTTTCCACTGGAATTGATTGCGAGCTGGGGCTGGTTGGTGACGCTAACTGTACCATCCGCATTCTGCACAGTTCCGATCGGTTGGTATGTAGTAGAGATCGCCTTTGTATAAGAATAAGTAATCTCTAATGGAACTTCCCATCTAGATTGGTAGAATTTTCCAAAGTCGAAAACGAAATTACTTTCTACTCCTCGGTTCACAGACTTACCTGCATTGATCGGAACAGCACCGGTGAGAGATCCAGCCTCATTTGTGTTTACGATCTGATTCGAAAAGAATAATGCGTATGTGCTTACCTGAGTATAGAAGTAGCGGGTAATATTCCCTCTAAAG
Source organism: Leptospira semungkisensis (assembly GCF_004770055.1). Taxonomy (NCBI): domain Bacteria; kingdom Pseudomonadati; phylum Spirochaetota; class Leptospiria; order Leptospirales; family Leptospiraceae; genus Leptospira; species Leptospira semungkisensis. The sequence continues at coordinate 783,438 of NZ_RQEP01000019.1, forward strand.
CCTGTCTCATAGTTATTAGATCTCTCTGCACTCAACTTATAACCGATACCGACTGCAGGGTTCTGCAATGTAGAGAAAGTAGGAGGAGAAAATGCTGTATGAGCACCGGAAAACCACATAAACCGCTCTGTGATATCGTATGTAAGACCAATCCCTGGCAAAACAACTCTGGTTACTGAATCATTCGCCTCGCTTACTAAAAGAGTCTGGCCTACGCTGGAAGCAGCTCCCGAAACCACATCCGCCGAAGTAGCAAGTCTTCTATGAGTATAAACGTTTTGATGGATATTCTCATAACGAACTCCTGGAATCACTTTGAACTTTCCAGTTACCTTGATCGAGTCCTGCACATACGTAGCAAATGCTCTGGAGTTTCTATTCTGTTGCTGAGTGGTGATCCCTTGGGTCATATTAGGATAAGGGAATACGTTATTTGCAGCATTTACATTTTCGGAATGCACTCTCGCACCGAAAGCAATTTCATGTTCGATCCCGAAGGTAACGAACTTTCCTTCTACCTTAGTTTCCAAGCCGCCTGTTTTAAAGAAGAAGTTCCGATTCGGAGTGGAATCTAACATATAGATCACATCCCCAGCTTGGTTCCCTATCAATCCTGGTGCATAAACACCGAACGCATTGTCCGGCGGACGGGATGCAAATCCGAAATCAGTTTGGCTATTATAAGAGAAGGATTCTTGGCGAAACTTAAATCCTACGTTTGTCCAGTAGGCTCTAGTGATCATCTTCCAATTATCATTAAAAGTATGATCGTGACCTATGACAGCAGCCTGTCTGTCGATTGCCTTATGATCGTATTTAGCAGGGTTGATCTTCGGATTCTTCCAATACAATCCTTGGGTCAAACCTAGGTAGGTTGCTTGAGAATCTTGGTTATAGGATTGGAATTTTAAAAAGACAGTATCCTTCTCTCCGATCTTTTGCATGAGCTTGATATTGAAATCATTGATCTTGAAACCCTGATAATCCCTAAAACCGTTTCCTTGCGTATGAAGATAAGAGATATCGTATGCGGTATTCGTAGCCTGAGAAGTTCCACCGTATTGCAAAAGACCGGATGCGTATCCGTTCATTCCCCCGATGACTTTCGCATTGAATGTAGGCTTTTCGGGAGGCTTGCGGGTTACATAGTTTACGATACCTCCGAGAGTAGTCGGTCCGAATAGAATGGAACCCGAGCCTTTCACTACCTCTACTCTTTCCATTCGATCAATATGAGGAATGAAATAACTCTCCGGTTGTCCGTACGGACTGAGGGAAGTAAATACCCCATCCTCTAAGATCAATGTCTTACGGGACTCCTCATTACTCACGCCTCGAAACGCGATGTTCGGAGTTAAACCCACTGCATCCTGATAACGAATGGTAGCACCGGGAACCCGACGCAAGGCTTCCATAGAATCGATCGGATTCGTTTCCTTTAAGATCTTCTTTCCGATAACACTCGCGGATCCAGGGATCTTTTTGATATCGTCGTCTTTGGAACCGATCACATTGATCTGACCACTTTCTAGGAACCTTCTTCTCTTTTCGTTTACAGATTCCTCCGAGGGAGAGGTTTCTTTTTTAGACGTATCCTCATCCGAAGAGCCGTTATTCGAGTCGTTCGGTTGCGAAAGAAGAAAACTGAATGGAATGAAAACAAAAACTAATAAGATGAGTCGGAAACTTCTTCTTGGAAACATCAGTCTCCGTCCCCTCCAGGTCCGCCCGACACAGATCCGGCACCAGTGATCGCGGCTAATTCAGTATTCAAAATAGTTAATAGATGACCTATGTCCTTCACTGCAGCCTTGATATTAGGAAGATTGGAACTCCCCCAACCTCCAGTTGACTTAGTAGTAGCAAGGACAGTTTCCAGATCGGCGATCGTACTAGTGATCTCGGTATCCAGATCAGGACTATAGAATTTTACATAATCGGAAAGTCCAGCTCCGGTTCCATTTCCATTATATACGATCTTGAAAGTGCTTAAATTATCTTGGAGATTTTGAAAGGAGTTCGCCGAAAATCTGGATTCAGGTCTACTCGAATCTGGAGAAGAGCCGTCTCCCCCCTTAGAAAGATCTGCGGGAATCTCCAACTTTCCATCCTTCATGATGGTTAAAAGTTGAATCGCTCCGGTTAAAATTGCGTCTAACGCAGCTCCTGAACTTGTAAATGAAGTCGAGCCGCTTCCTGCATTAGCGATCTGAGCTCCATAATTTGTACCGCTTACATTCCATGCATCGGACATGGTATGAATATTATTATTATAATCTACTACAAGAGCCTGCAGTAGATATGTGCGGCTCGTAGTAAAATCGGAACAATCAGGAGCTGTTCCCCAGTTTGGAGAAGGCTTACTGAATAAAATGTATTCGATCGAAGTCAATCCTCTCGCATCTCTATCCAATCCATTGATATAGACTTGAGCGGATCCCAAGCTAGAGCCGCTGAAAAGATCCAAATCGTCCAAGTCATCATTGATAGGAGGAGTCTCGCTCAAGTATTCGATAGAGAAAGGATCCACATGAACATAAGGCGAGGACATGATCCCGAAACGGAACATCTCTACCTTTTGAACGGCACTCATGTTAGCAAGCCAGGAAGTCTGAAGACCACTCAATGCTCCCGAAGAACAACCGCCTACAATCGCATTCGTTTTTGTTAATAGATCATCTGCTTGAGTCCCAAGATCCGCATACAAAGGCGGCATTACGTTGGTTCCCATATTACTCAACATTGCTTTTGGATCGAATGAATTGAACATTCGATATAGATATCCGTTGATACCGGATTCAGCGCTTGCGGAGTTTTTAGGAGTACAAGAAACGAAAAGGAATAAGATAAGAAAAAGACTGAATAACACCCAAAATGGGATCAATAGTCGATTGGAACGCCATGGAAACAAAATCGTTTCCTGCCATTTTGTATGTTTTGGTCGCATAGTTTCCCCGGCCCTAACTAAGGCTGTTTCTCAGAATCAGGATTATTTTTAAGTGCCTAGTTGCAACTGTTTTTGAGAGAGGTTCTCAAGAATTGACAAATATCAGAGTGGCTTGTAGAGATGGTTTTCCCATCCAAGTAAAGGATAGAAGTAGAATTGTTCTTACTTCTCTCGAATGGAATCTGCCCAACGAAGATCCAAGGTAAAGCCGCCAGAATGACTTACCTTTTTAGGAGCCGAACCGTTCTGCACAGAATGACCGTCCGCATGAAATCTGGAGATCCTACGACTCTCTGCCTCGAAAGAGTTTACGGGATATGTATCGTACGCCCTTCCTCCAGGATGAGAAACATAATAACGACAACCACCCAATGGGCGAGAAGACCAGGTATCCCAAATATCAAATACAAGATACGGATGAGTAGGAAGATTCGGATGCAGAGTGAACACAGGATTCCAAGCCTTAAATCTAATTCCGGAAACGGCCTCGCCTTTTCTTCCGGTAGATTTAAGAGGAACCTCATAACCGTTACAGCTTAACAGATAACGATCACTCCAACCTTCTACCTTTACTTGCAATCTTTCTAATGCAGAATCCACTGCTCTTGATGTTCCAAAGGAAGAAGCTTCTTCTCCTAAGACATTCCAAGGTTCCAGCGCCATTCTTAATTCTAAAAATACTTCTTCTCTTTGTGTCTTACCATAAAGAGGAAAACGAAATTCGAAGAAAGGAAGGAACTCTTCTTCTTTGAAATCGAATCCATGTTCTTTCAGATCCTGTAGGACATTCTTGAAATCATTCCAAACAAAATGAGGCAACAGAAAACGATCATGCAATTCGGTTCCCCAGTAGATAGGGGGATGTGTATAAGGCTTTTCCCAAAAACGACAAAGCAAAGAAAGAACTAATAGCTGTTGGACCACACTCATTCTATGATGAGGTGGCATCTCAAAGCCTCTTAATTCTACGAGTCCAAGACGAGAACCCGATGGAGGATAAAGCTTATCGATGGAAATCTCTGCCCTATGAGTGTTCCCGGTAAGATCAGTTAATAAATTCCTAAATAACCGATCCACCAACCATGGATTCGGTTCCTTAATTTGTTCCAATTGAGAAGCAGCGAGTTCGAATTCGTATAGGCTTTCGTCCCTTCCCTCATCCAAGCGCGGAGCCTGAGATGTTGGCCCGATAAACAAACCCGAAAACAGATAGGAAAGAGAAGGATGATGTTGCCAGTAGCTTACCAAACTCCGCAACAGATCCGGTCTCCTAAGGAATGGACTATCATCCGGAGACATCGCTCCCACTGTGATATGATTTCCACCGCCGGTTCCCGTATGTCTCCCATCTATCATGAACTTTTCTGCACTCAGACCGAGTTCCCTTGCCTCTTCATACAGAATACGGGTCTTCTCTTCTAATTCCTTAAAATTAGAAGAAGGATGTAAATTCACTTCTAATACGCCGGGATCAGGCGTTATGCGAAACAGACCCAATCTAGAATCGGAAGGAGGCTCATATCCTTCCAAAACGACTTCTACTCCACAAGTTTTCGCTGCCTCTTCGATAGAAGCGATCAGATCCAACCAAGGCTCCACTCCTTCTACAGGAGGAAGAAAGATCCTAAGAACACCTGATCTAGGCTCAAGCACCAAGGTAGTCCGGATAGGAAGATCACTTCCTGTTGCAAAGAACTTTGGCTCCTTCTTAGTCCTTTTTTCTAAGCGAGAATCGATTTCTTTTCGGCTAGTTAAGGACTTTTTGCGAGAGATATCCGTAAGAACTGCGCTCATCCTGAAAGTATCTGATATGGAGGAAAATGGCAGCCTGAATCCGGCCGGACTGTCTCCAGGAATAAGAAAGAGTTTTTCTCTCTTGTATTTCCATTCGGAGCTTTCCCACTCTGAAGATATATAATTAAATTGTAATGGAATTGCGAATGCTTTCTTTAATTTGAAATTCCTATCCATCAAAGAAAGGGTTTTCTTTCTTTCCAATGCCTCGAAAGAAAAATCCTCAGATAAGGATTCTGTATTTTTAGGATCAGCCCATTCGGGAAATTGACCTTCCTTCCATAAATAATAGAATCCATCCTCGTAAAGAGGGACGATATGTTTAGAAGAGACCCCTAGTATAGAGCAAAGTTTTTCGCCGAAACTTTTTGCCTTTTCTAATTCTTTGTCGACGTCTTGGACTTTCTTTTCTTCGGAACTAGAGAGCAGAGATTTATTCTTCCAAAGAGCCTCCCCATCCTTTCTCCAAAATGTATTCAAAGACCAACGAGGAAGCGGCTCTCCAGGATACCATTTCCCTTGAGTGACTTGCACAAGAGAGCCGGGAGAAAAGTGTTCTCTCAGTTTTTCTAATAGAGTTTCACCGAACTCTAATTTCTCTTTTCCTAAAGCTGCAGTATTCCATTGAGGATCCTGCCTGTCCTTATCTGAAATAAAAGTGGGCTCTCCACCGATAGAAATTCGTATATCATTTTTCTTGCATCTTTCATCCAGATGTTTTCCAAGTCGAAGAACTCTTTCCCAAGTATTATCCGAATACGGCTTGGTCACTCTAGGACTTTCCTGAAAGCGTTTCACTTCCATCCTAAATCCGAATTTGGTGTCCGCAGGATCCGAATAACCGAAAACAGGAGATGCACTCACAGGCTCAGGAACTGCGGCCAATGGAATATGACCTTCTCCAGCAAACAAACCTGAAGTAGGATCAAGGCCCACCCAACCTGCTCCCGGCAAGAAAACTTCCGCCCAGGCGTGAAGGTCGGTAAAATCCTCTTTAGGTCCAGCGGGTCCTTTGACAGCGACTTCATCCGGCTTAAGTTGTATCAAATAGCCGGACACAAATCTAGAAGCGAGCCCTATATGACGAAGGATCTGCACGAGTAAAAATGCAGAATCTCTACAAGAGCCGGATTTTCTCTCCAAGGTCTCGGTACAGGTTTGGACTCCTGGCTCCATTCGAATCACATAAGAAACATCTTGGTAGACTCTTTGATTCAAACCCACAAGAAAGTCCACTGTCCTCTTTGGTTTGAGTATGCCGTCCTTTCGGAGAGAAGAGATATAATTCGCAAGTGCGTGACTTCCATCCGTTGCACTCAAATACGGAAGGAGTTCCTTCCGGAGAGCATCCGAATAAATAAAGGGAGTTTCTTCTGCGTCCGGCTCTAGAAAGAAATCGAAAGGATTGATTACTTGGATCTCAGCAACTAGATCGACTAGGATCTTGAGCTTCTCCGTTTTTTTAGGAAAAACCAATCTCGCCTGATAATTGCCAAAAGGATCCTGCTGCCAGTTCAAGAATTGCTCTGCAGGTTCGACATTGAGGGAATAAGAAACAATTCGAGTCCTAGAATGAGGAGCCGGTCTCAAGCGGATCACATGAGGAGATAAATTTACCGGCCTATCATATTCGTAGGAAGTTTCGTGAGTTAATGAAACTAAAAGAGACATGCAACCTTTGCCTTTTTCATCCAAAAGATCGCAGAGGATCTTTGATCATTATTAATTTCTAAAATACGTTTCATCCAATTGGGAGGCGATCCCATTCAAACGGACCTGCAACTGGTCTAGATATTCGTGCATTCCTGAGGAAAAGATCTCGTCTATGGATGCATAATTCATCTCGGAAAGAAGCACCCCTACTTTTTTCTCCGTCTCTTCTCCATAGCTATCTTTTTCTGTCCCGCTCAGTACCTTCAAACTATCAAAGGTCTTGGAGAGACAAAAGCGGATCGCTCTCGGAAAGATCTTATCCAAAATCAGGAACTCTGCAATGCTCTTAGGAGTGATCCTAGTGTAGAAACGATTGAACATCTCATGAGCACTCGCCGATTTCAAAAGAGAAAGCCATTGGATCAGATCCAAGGTAGAACCTACATCTTCTCTAGGAGGAAGAAGAATAAAGTATTTCATGTCCAAGATGCGCGTGGTCTTATCAGCTCTTTCCAATAATCTTCCCAAGAGAGCAAAATGCCAGACCTCGTCGTGAGAGATCGTAGCCTCTTGGCAACCATAGAACAAGAGACATTGGTTTCGGATGGCTTTAAAGAATTCAGCGATTCCAGGCATATCGGATTCATCGAATCTGCGTTTGGATTTTATAGTAAGATAGAATTCGTTAATCACCTCCCACATAGGAGTAGAAATATTTTCACGAATGGTTCTAGCATTCTCTCTAGCACGGATTAAACAGTTCATAATCGAATTCGGATTTTCAGTATCCAAACTCATGAAATGTATTACGTTTTCCTTACTTGGAGAATTGTATTTACGGGAAAATAACTCGTTATCACCCGTAGTATAAACGAGTGGCATCCATTGGCGATTGGAGTCTTCGTTCAAATCCAGGGAGAGCTGAAAATTCACATCCAAGAAACGTGAATAATTTTCCGCTCTCTCCATATAGCGATTCATCCAGTATACGGATTCAGCTACTCGGCTTAGCATAAGGAAACCTCTCTAGTCTTTATGATATTTTTCGGTTCCGCTTGGAAATCTTCCCTCTTTACTTATGTGCTTATGAGATCAACCCATTACCCAAGTGTCTTTGGAGCCTCCACCTTGAGATGAATTCACCACCAAGGATCCTCTTCTTAAAGCAACTCTAGTTAAACCTCCTGGCATAACGTAGATCTCTTCTCCATAAAGAATGAATGGTCTTAGATCAACATGGCGTCCTTCTAATTTATCTTCGATTAAGGTAGGAATCCTAGAAAGACTAAGCACCGGTTGAGCGATATAATTGCGAGGATCCGCTTTTACTTTCGCCACAAACTCCTCTTTTTCTTTCATGCTTGCAACAGGACCGATGATCATACCGTATCCTCCTGCTCCGTTAGCCGCTTTTACCACCAGATTTCCTATATTTTCGCAAACATAGTTCAGATCTTTCTCTCTTGAGCAAAGATAGGTAGGAACATTTGGAATGATAGGATCTTCACCCAAGTAGTACTTAATAAAATCGGGAACATAGGAATAAATAACCTTATCGTCCGCAACACCAGTTCCGGGAGCGTTAGCAAGAGCAACATTCCCTTTTTTGAATACATCAAATAAACCAGGAACTCCCAACATAGAATCCTTGCGAAAAGCTTTAGGATCGAGGAAGGTATCATCTATCCTACGATAAAGAATATCCACCTGCTTCAAGCCCTTGGTAGTCCTCATGTAGAGCTTATCATCTCGTACAGTGAGATCGGTTCCTTCTACCAGAGAAACACCCATTCTGGAGGCAAGAAAGCTATGCTCATAATAAGCGGAGTTATAAATTCCGGGAGTAAGTACCGCAATATTCGGATTCGATTTATCCGAAAGATGTTCGAGCATTCCTCGAAGACGAATCGGATAATCGTAGATCGGACGCACAGAAAGACTCGCAAATAATTCAGGAAAGGTCTTCTTCATTACTTCACGATTTTCTAATACATAAGAAACTCCGGAAGGACAGCGAAGATTATCTTCAAGCACAAGCATCTGCCCGTCCCCATCGCGAACCAAGTCCGTTCCGGTGATATGGATCCAAATTCCCTTTGGAGGAACGATTCCTTTACATTCTTTCAAATAACCGGAGCTACTATAAACGATCTCTGCGGGAATGATCCCGTCCTTAATGATCTTCTCATCACCATAAATGTCTTGGATGAAAAGATTCAAGGCGCGGATCCTTTGCTTCAGACCTTCCTCCACCTTCTTCCATTCATGAGCAGTGACGATGCGGGGAATGATATCGAAAGGCATGATCCTTTCTTCTTCTTCCTCATCTCCATACACATTGAATGTGATCCCAAGAGAAAGTAGCGCCTTCTCTGCAGAGGCCTTTCTGCTCAGAAGTTCTTTATCATCCATCCCTTCAATTCTGGATTTTAAGATATGATAGCTCTGCCGAATCCCGCCCTCCTCAGAGAACATTTCATCGTAAAAAGAATCCGTTTGATAGTTTGTCAGGAGCATGGCATCCCTCCCATCTAACTGAAAGATGAGATTTTGCCTCCTAATAAACAAGCAGAAATTAAATTTGTAGCTTATTTTTTATACTACAATTTGTTATATGATTAAATATTGAGCATATTATCAATAAGATGAACCAACTGCAGGAAAAGAAATCTGGTTTTATCTAGTTTTGGAAGAAAATCGGGAGAATTCATTTTTGCAGAGATCAGAGGAATTACAGGAGTTCCTACATGTGGGAACTGTTAGAACAAGGAGTTGCAAGATTTAGGATTTTCTGATATAGGGATTTTGCCCTCCCACGGGCCACACCCCCCGATCCCGAAGATGGGTGGGGGCTATTTTCGATTTACCCTTTTCTTTCGGTTATCGCTTACTTCTTCTTTTCCAACTCTTCTGCGATCTGGCATTCTTTCGGGGTCCATTCCTTCTCTGCTCGTCCTTGGCGCACATAACCAACGATATGGCCAGCACTCGCTGCAGTTGCCAAAAGAGAATAACCATACAGCGCAGAGTATGGAGAAGTAGGAATCAAATCGGAGATTCCTCCTGCTACGTAGGAACCGTAAGCAGGATATAAAGTGCGGTAGGCAGTCATTTCTTCCGTTTTATCGCAACGGTATCGGAAGTATCGGATCGCATCATCAGAAGCTCTCGCTTCCGGATAGAAGGCGCCTAAAACAGGAACCGCATATCCCAAGGCATACCAGGAGCGATATTGCCTTTGTGAAAAGTCCTTCGCATGGCCTCCTTCATGAACAACCACTGCGGGAATATCGGAATACACATGGATCGTATTCGAATACGGATTATAATGATCTCCACCAAAGATCCTGCCCACTAAGAGCACATCATTCACAAAGTACGCATACAAACCGATAGTCCATTTTAAGAGAGGATTGATGGTCTTAGAATGCCAAAGCCTTTTTAAATCGTCCCACGGCGCGTACTGATTGAAACGTACCTTCACATCTTTCAGGTTATTATCTCGAATATATTCTTTCAGATATCGCTTCGTTTCAAAGGAGAAGGAGTGATTCTGCATCTTTCGATTCCAGATCATTACCTTAGCAAGCAAACTATCAGGCCAAATCCAACTTCCTATAAAATCCAGAAACCAATACGGCTCCCCTTCTTCGAACTGAGGATTTTCCTCATCGAAATACATGTTCTTGTTCGGCTCATAGGGTTGGCCGACGGTGTATCTCTTCTCCGTAGAATAATAACAAGAAAAATAAAAGCTAACGAACAGAAGAATGAGGGAGAATGATTTCTTCATTTCGTCCTTCCTTTCTTGTCAGTCATTCTTGGATTATGCTTTTTCCATTCTTCAAAGAAGTCGATCATCGCAACTCGGCCAATTTGATTCAGCTGGTCTTCTCGATTTCCTCTATGCCCTATATAAGGAAGATAAATAATCCATCCGGTCAGTACGGGAAGAGTTGCAAGTACCGCCATACAATCCGTGACCCGAGACTCTATCCCATCCTTGAAATCATAATGCCAGCTCGTTCCGTTGGAAAGAACATCCGCCTCAAACTCTACATTCACCGAATTATATGTACAATGATCTACGGATTCTAATTTGAATTTTCGGATCAGAATCTTGGTCTTTCCAAAATACTCATCCTTATTATCCTTAAACTCTTTCGCTAATAGTTTTGTGAGAGGACCATATAGATTTTCATAGTCCCTTCCCCATCCAGTCCAACCAGTAAACACATCATCAAAAAATACGAATCGCTTCGGATCTTCTCCCGAATATTCGATCTCTAGATTTTCCGATTTCCAGTTTTCCGAAGGATCCTCTGCGAGAGATCTCATCTCATCCCAATTTTCCTGAATCAGATGTGGATCTGGCAAGGTTCGAGGAACATACACCTTGATAGAAGTGCATGCCAAATTGAATAAAATAAAAATAAGTAGGACCGGTAAGCGAAAGAAGAAATCCATTCTCGTAAGCGCGTTCATGCTTCTTCAATCGAAAGTGATGTAAAGAAGATTTTCCGATTTGCTAAAGGGACTGTACTTATTTACTTCAGGCGAATCATCAATTTGGGAGAGCCACCCATTTCGAACCTGGTATCTCTAATACAAAGTCCGCGCCGAATGCAAGACTAGGAGTCTTGAATCCCTTTCCTCCCTTCCCCGCTAAAACTTTTGAGACTGCAGCGAGAGAAGATTCGATCGTGAACTCATATCCTTCTTTGCATTCTAAGATCCGATTGAATTTCTTTCCATCTTCCGTTCTGACCTCTCCCCAGACTGTGGTTTTGGTTTTAGTGCGAGTAGATTCTCCCGGGCCTTTGATCGTTTTACCGACCAATGCCTGAACGGCCTTCAACACAAATGGAACTTTTAATAAGGACAAGGCAGGTTTCATATAACGCATGGCTCTGACCTGTCCTGCGGGAATATCCGTATAAACATCTATATTCGGGATCCCTGTAGATATATACGCGGTAAAGACATCTCCCCAAGGAATTCCAAATACTTTGTAGGATCTCCCACCAGCTTTCACTTCACGACTGGTGCTTAAATGAGGAAGGACGACCATCTCACCATTTCTTCTCGCTCTAGATCCGTAAGGAAGTTGTGCGAGCGCACTCTTCATTGTTCCCGGAGAAACTTCGCTCAAACCAACGAAGGCAAGTTCCAATTCCTTTGCTTTCGGTAAGGATTTCTTAAGGGAAGAAGCCAAACAATCCGTTGGCACAATATCGAATCCTACGCCTGGAAGAAGAAGGACTCCCGCCTTCTCCGCTTGCTTCTCCAATTTTTGAAGGGATTCGTAGACTGGGATCTCTCCAGTTATATCAAGATAATGCACTTTTTCGGCAATGCAGGCCTGAGCCATCGGCAGTGATGTAAGAACAAATGGGCCAGCACAGTGAAGAACTAGTTTGAAGGATCGAATATTTTTGGCAATCTCCTCGGGCTCCTTCAGATCGAAAACCTTGTATTCCAATCTAAGTTCTTTTGCAAGTTCAGCGATCTTATCCTCGCTTCTTCCCGCAAGCACCGGTTTCTGTCCTCGGGATACCGCTCGACGCGCGATCAGCTCTCCCGTATAACCATTTGCTCCGTAAATCATCCATTTTGAAATTGCCATAACTGAGGAAACTTGAATGAAATCCTGATTTCGTCAACCGGCATACGACCAAAGTATTATTTTTTTTAATACAATTGATAGGTAAAAATCTAAGATGTTAGAGCTTGTTTGGTTTTGGATTGACCTAGTTTGTTTTGAGAGAATGATAGAGGGTAACGGCCTGTACTATGGAAAAAATAAATCTAATTACAATCGCAATTCCGTTCTTCTTCTTACTCATCGGCTTGGAGCTAGCCTTTTCTTGGTATCACAAGAGGAAACTCTACCGACTTAACGATTCCATCAACGATCTAAGCGCAGGAATTTCCAGCCAGATCTTCGGGATCATCTTCAAAACCATTACGTTTTTCGCATACATTTGGGTGTATGAAAATTGGAGACTGTTCGACCTTCCTTCTTGGCCAAGCGAACCCGCTGCATGGATGCCTACCGGAGAAGTTTGGGGAATTTCTGCTTCCACTTGGTCTTGGACCATCGTACTGGGAGTCTGGGCTGCATGCTTTATCCTTTATGATCTAGCATACTACTGGAACCATAGACTCAGCCACGAAGTAAATTTCCTTTGGGCAGGACATGTGGTCCATCACCAAAGCGAAGAATACAACCTAACTGTCGCACTGCGCCAGGCAAGTTTTCACGGACTATTCACTTGGATCTTCTATGTTCCTCTGGCAATTTTAGGTTTCTCTCCAATCGTTATGGTTTTGAACGGTCAACTCAACTTGATCTATCAATTCTGGATCCATACAAAAGCTGTGGATAAACTCCCAGGCTGGTTCGAAGCTATCTTTAATACTCCTTCTCATCACAGAGTTCACCACGGGATCAATCCGAAATACATCGACAGAAACCATGGCGGAACCTTGATCGTATTCGACAAATGGTTCGGAACCTTCCAAAAAGAAGAAGAAACTCCTGTTTACGGCACAGTGAAACCTCTTCGCAGTTTCAATCCGATCTGGGCAAACGTTCACTATTGGATCGAAATGGTAGAGCAAGCATGGAAGAGCCCTCGATTCATCGATAAGGTTAAGGTATTCTTTGCAATGCCAGGCTGGAGACCGCAAGATTTAGGCGGACAATATCCTATCCCCGAAGTGGACGAAAAGACATTCAAGAAGTATGATATTACTATTCCGAAAAGCCTCACTGCTTATGCAGTGGTTTGGTTTGTCCTCACTCTTATCGGGACTTTCGGAATGCTCGTAAAGATCAATTCGATTCCTACAAATATCCAATACATCATCTTCTTCTTTAGCATTTTCTCTCTGACAACGATCGGTGCGATTTTTGATCTGAAACGTTGGGCATTGTATTTAGAGCCGATCCGTGTTCTCTTGCTTGTCTATACTGCTTATGGATTGGGATTCCCTCCTACCACTCTTTTGGTAGCTGCAGGGCTCGGGCTCGTATCTTTGGTTTGGTTTTTCTCCCAGCGTAACGTATTCGCAAAATGGAAAGAAATCGACCCTGTCAAGGAAATGGGACGTAGAGCAGCATAAGAATTTTCTAAATTAGATTCTGGCTACGGAACGGAGGACTGACGAGATCTTTTTCTCGATCATCCTCCGTTTTTCTTTTTATAGGTCGTATTCGATTGCCTTTCCGGTCTCGAGCAGGCTTTTCAAAGAGGCAATGATCGCAGGCCATCCATTATTCAATCCGAAGAACGTATCGGTATCTTCTACAATATCCTTCGGAAGTAGATCCTCGTGAAGAACTGTAAGCTTGGTTAAACCTTCCTTCATTTTCTTTAAGATAAAACTTACCTTAGTAGGTGCATTATTTTCTTCTAATCTATCTTTCACTTTCTCTAAGAAAGGATGATCCGGACTGAGAGCCCAAGTATAGCTGAGTAGAAGCGGCTTTTCACATTTTAATATGGTTCCGACGATCTCAGGTCGGCCTTCTGGATCTATAAATCGAACCTTGCCTCCTTCCTTCCAATCTCCTTCTACCTCTCTTCCAAACCAATACTTCTTAGAAAACTCAGCACTCGTGAGAGCTTCCCACACTTTTTCCGGCTCGGCGGAGATATAGGTGCTGTATACGAATTTTACATCAGTGTTCGTTTTCATTTTTTTGGATCCTCCAACGATTCCTTGAGCTCCTGCAATGCTTGCAGTCTTCTTTTCTCGTATTTTTTCAACCAGCGTTCCGAGATCTCCTGGATCGGCGCCGGATTTAGATAATGCATCTTTTCTCTTCCCCTTTTAAGAGTAAGGATCAGGTTCGCTTCCTCCAAGATCTCCAGGTGCTGGGAAACAGATTGCCTACGTATGGATAAGGATTTGCAAAGCTGTCCAAGGCTCTGCCCATCCTTCTTATACAACCTATCCAATAAATCCCTTCGGATCGGGTCGGCGAGAGCCCGAAACACGTCATGCATGCAGCTTTTATTATGCAGGTAATTACCTGCATGTCAAGATCAAAAGTGAGAATTTGAATCTGCATTTTAGTAGGAAGAAGGCAATAAAAAACCCCCGAGATCGGGGGTTTTCAAAAGAGGAGTATAAGACTAAACTCTCTTAATTGATCGGAATCGGTGTCCCTACTACTCCAGGAGAAGATTGGAAGGAAACACTTAGGGCATCGATCGTTGCTTGGGTAGTATCATCCCACTTGACTCCGTTCGTGTCTCCGGTTCCAGTTTTACCTTGGCCACCAACTCTTCCGTAAAGCCCATCTACTCGATTTGCCTGTACATAGTCGGAAGGAATATCTGCACTTGCCACCTGATCTTTCACAAATCCGTTAAAATTAAATAGACCGTAACTGATAGTTGGTATTAAACCACTGCAAATTGTATCCGTTCCAGAAGCAGCAATCGCAGTTTCATCCCAACCTTCTTTTGCGGTTACGTTCAAATCTCCCGTTAGCTTTTGGCTATAGGCTAATTTATAATATTCGTTGCCATTCGTAGACGGGCAAAGGGCCTTGTTCGGATTTAACGTTGGAAAAAGATTTGCCGTTCCATCTATACGGACTACTGTTTTGAAACAAAAAACGGTTTGGTTGTCCATTTCCTCTAAAATCACCCTTCCCTTTTGCGCATGAAGAGCGAGCTCTGAATCAGTACCTAAATTTCCGGAACTCCAAGAGTAAGTTTGGATCAAACCTTGTAGAGGATATGCTGTGTAGGTTCCAGTAGTATCATTTACCAAATCAGGCATGTACACATAACTTTCTATGTTCGCAGTAGCTGTCCAAATATCGGGAGCAACCAGAGCTAAATTATAGATTAATAATGCTCCCTGAGTAGAAGGGTCTCTCGGGTTATTATCCCAATAGAACTGCAAAGCCATGGTAGATGTTCCAGTCACCTTCAACTCAAAATAATTGGAGAATGTCTTTGTGCCAGTATAGACAGTAGACGTCGGAGAGAATTCGCTCCCGGAATTATTCAGAGTCAGTCGAACATCGAATACTCCGCCCCCATCCCCTACCTTCATATTAGTAGCTGTTACCGTATTTCCACTGGCAGCTGCAACGAGCAAAGTATTCGATTCAATGCTTGCAATGATATCGTCCATAAAGAGAGAATTTCCTCTCGCCCAGGTGGCGGACTGTCTTACAAATCCCCAATCGTTTGCACTTGCTTGCAAAGGCTGGAGTAATTTGAATCTTAAAGACAAGGGAAAGCCGGCCGCATCCTCCTTAGAGATCCCGTCGAATTTGAATCCGACGCTGATCGCAAAGAAAATGGTCAGAATGAAAGCAGTCTTACGTAAGGCTTTTTGAATATTCTTCTTCATTGCGCAATTCCTTGTGGAACAATGATGAAATAACCGGTCTTACTTTTCTCCACATGGGGAAGATCGAAAAGAGGTATAAGGCCATTCCCTCCACCAGGCTTACAAGCGGAAGCGACTATCCCGCTTAGTAAAATACCTAGGATCAGGAGCAAGAGCCCTCTTTTTATATTTAAGATCATTATGATATCTCCTCTTGAATGGAATGACATTTCAAATGAGGTAATTTTTCGATTTTTGATCTTTTTGAGAGCTTGTTCTAATTTCAAGATCATTTTTATACCAAACATTCTCTTTTACTCTCTTTGTTTTAACTTGCTCGAACCTGAACGGCTCTATCCCCCAAGGACCAAAGCTAAATAGATGTTTTTTCAGAAAGAGGGAGGCGAAAAACTGACCGGATAGAAAAATATAAAGGACCCCGAGGTTTCTCAGATGAAAGGCCCAATCTTACACGTATTTCTAAAGAACCCGATTCCAGGAAAAGTAAAGACCAGACTCGCAAAAGAAATTGGCGAAGAAGCTGCTTTGGAGGTTTATCAGGCTCTTGTGGAAAAAACGAGAGATGCCTGCAAGGAAGTAGACGTGACCAAGGTCCTCTGGTTCGACTCTTATCTTCCCAATCCTTCCGATCTAGGGAGTTGGGGTCATTCTCCTCTGCATATTCGTCTGCAACAAGGAAAGGATTTGGGAGAGAAGATGAGAAATGCTTTTCAATATTCCTTTCAAAACGGAGCCACCTTATCCGTGTTAATCGGAAGTGATTGTCCTGAGTTAGACGCGCTTCATATTAAGGAAGCATTTCGTATATTAGAAAATAAAGACGTTATCCTAGGACCGGCAAAAGACGGCGGCTACTATCTAGTTGGTCTGCAGTCGGATACTCCGGAACTCTTTCAAGGAATAGAATGGAGTACGGAAACAGTGTTTTCCAGAAGTCTGGAAAAGATGCAATGGGCCCGTAAACAAGTGGGACTTCTCCCAGTATTGTCAGACTTGGACGAAGCTAAAGATCTGGAATATTTCGAGTCCAAGGGAGTCTTGGATTGGAAGAAACCAAACGCTTAGTGCCAAAAGACCTAGGCTATTTTCCGTTGACTTAGGTGTTCGTCTTCGATTACTGTAATATTATCCGGGCCGAAGCGCGATCGGTTTCACGCGATTGTAAAATTTTTTCTTCGGACCCACCTCCTTAGGTAATACTGTGAGACTTTTTAGAACTTCCCTACTTTGCTTACTTCTTCTTTCTTCAGGCATTCTGTTTGCCGAAGAGACTCAGGCTCCCTCAGAAAATCCGTCTCCTTCTCCCGAGGTTTCGGTAGAAGACCAAACGTTAGCCTCCGTTAAAAAACTCATCGGCTTCATCCGATATAAAAAGAACGATAAGGCTCTCGCCTTGATCCATGTCGGAAAATTCTCCGAAAAATTGTTAGTGGGTCACAAGGTTTCTGCAGCTGACAGAAAAGATTTTGAGGAAGCAATCGGGGAATATATCGTTAACAAAGCGTTTCCGATCGCTCTTAAATATTTCGACAAGATCGATATTACTTACGAGAAACCGACTGTGAACGCAACTAACGCTAGGATCGGTTCTTCTATTTTATACAAAGGTTCCGATCAGATCAAGTTCGCTTGGATTCTTTCCGAAGTGGAAGGTGCATGGTACATCAGCGACTTTGAAACGGAAGGCAAACTTGCCACAGAGATCAATCGAATAAAGAACATAGACCCTTCTATCAAGAAGAACGGGATCAAGGGCACGATCGACTTAGTGCGCAAAGCAGCTAAAAACTGATGAGAAAGTTTCTATCTAAAACGGTCGAATTCGTCTTAACCAGACCGGCCGCTTCCTCTCTCCTCTTAGTCATTGTTCTAGCGCTATCCATTTTCTACGCGCAAAGACTTTCCATCAATAGCGATAACTTACAACTCCTTCCTTCCGATAATCCTTCCGTAATACAGACCAAAAAGGTCATCGAGATGGTTGGGGGAAGCGGCTTCTATACTGTGGCCCTCAAGTTTAAAGATGACAAGGGAATGAGCGAGCATCTCGCGAAAGCCTTTGCAGCCAAAAGAAACGGAGATCCGGAAACCCAGAAGAAAGAGTTGGAACTCGCTGATGAGGCAAAACGCAAGAACCTTGCTTATTACAAGGCAAAGGAGATTGCATTAAAAAGAACCTCAGATCGTTTAGCGGCAACTCTTCTGGAAAACAAGGAAATGGTACGATATGTTTCCTTTCGCTATAATGTTTCCTTCTTACAAGATAGACTTCCTCTTTTTCTAAAAACCGAGGACTTGATTGAGATCCGAAAAAGGATAAAGCATAAGATCGATGATGAGATCGAAAAAGCGAATCCTTTCTTTATCAAACTCACGAATGAAGAATACAATCCGGATTTTTCCGATATCATTTCCAAATACCAGAAGCTGGCTAAGAGAGATATATTCGATGAATATAATATTTCTCCAGACAAGGGAATGCTTATCGTTCTAATTAAGCCTACTGGTTCTTTCGTGGACATTCAGTTCTTGGAAAAATTGGATGTTTGGGTACAAGGAATCGTCAAAGACCTAAAGTTAGAAGAAGAAGGGATCTACGCAGGTTATACAGGCGCTTATAAATTAAACCAGGACGATTACGAAACTCTGGTCCGAGCATTGAAGCCGATCGGTATAGCATCTTTCTTAGGGATTGCACTGCTTCTTCTATTATTCTTCCGTAATCCTCTTTTTATCGTAATCTTATTATTCTCCTTAATAAGTGGACTACTCATGACCTTCGGATTGACCGGACTCGTCATAGGAGAATTGAATAGCATCACAAGTATCATCGGTTCGATTCTGATGGGTCTTGGGATCGATTACGGCATCCAGTTCTTATACAGATTCAGAGAAGAATTCACCAAGAAGCAGGACATCGTTCGAGCGATCAAGGATACGATCTATCATACTGGAATCGCTTCTTTTAGCTCGGCATTGACTACCACTTCTGCATTTGTGGTTCTATCTTTCTCGGAATTCAGAGGATTCAGCGAGTTCGGGATCATCGCTACTTACGGGATCATCATGATCGCGATCGCAATGTATGGAGTCACTGCATTGCAAATTGCACTTCTTCTGAAATGGTTCCCTTCTCTTGCGAAACTATTCGTATTGAGTGAAGATCAACAGACCCCTTCCGGACTTTTGAGAAGATTTTACTCCAGGCCTGGAGTACTTTCTATTACCGTATTGGTTCTCGTGATCTTACTCGGGATCTTTGCTCCTAAGGTGCAATTCGATGTGAACGGTAGAAACCTTCTCGTAGAAAACCTGGAGTCCGTAAATCTATACGACGAGATCGGTGATAGATTCGATATTTCCTCCGATCCTCAAGCGATCGTAGTAAAGACCTTGGAAGAATCCGAAGCAGTCTTCGATTATTTGAGTCCGGTTCCGGATAAGATCGCCGGCTCTGTGGATCAGGTAGTTTCTCTTTGGAATTTCGTTCCTCCTTATACCCAGCAATTGGAGAATCGCAAAATACTGGATCAGCTTTCCAAGGATATGAAGCCTGTGAAGCCTTCTTTCTTAAAACCGGAGCAAAGAAAATATCTTCCAAAAGCGAAGCTATTTCTCTCGGTTAAGCCATACGATTATAAAGAAGTTCCAGACTATTTCGCGAGCCAATTCAAAGAAGTTCCCAACTCGAAAGAAAAAGGACATCTTCTATTTCTCTATCCTAAGGTAGCTCTTTGGCACGGTGGAAAATTATTAGAATTCTTTGCTGCGATCGGAAGGATAGAAGTACCTAAGGTTTCCAGAAGGACTCTGAATTCGATCCTGTATTCTACTGGTATCACTGGAAAAGGATATTTGGATCCAGTAAAAGAGAATTACTCTCCAGAAGAGACAAAGGTGCTTCTTCGTGCCTTGAACACTTACTCTAAGGAAAAACTTCTCTCGGTTAAGGTGCTTCCTGGAACAGTAGACACGATACTGGAACATAGGCCTTATAAGGATATCGCACAGATCCGCTCTTATACTTTTCAAACGGATACTGCAGGAAGTTTAGTACTTTTCGCAAACCTAGTGTTGATCGTAAAGAGAGAAGGTTTCATCGCCTTCTTCGTAACCTTAGCGTTAGTGATTGTAGTCCTAATCTTATTCTATAGAGCCTTCTTGCCTGCGCTTCTCTCCTTGATCCCTCTTTTATTGGGGATCGTGGTGACAGTCGGCTTCATGGCACTCATAAATTTAAAATTAAACTTTATGAATGTGTTAGTGTTTCCAGTTATCATCGGTTATGGAATCCAAAACGGGATCTATATCTATTATAGATTTAGGGAAGATCACGATATAGTGAAAGCCATGGCAATGGTCGGACCGGCGGTAATCGCTTCTACCCTGACTACTTTAGTAGGTTGGAGTGCTCTCCTTCTCGCAGATCAAAGAGGACTTCATTCTATTGGAAACGTAGCGACCATCGGAATCGCGGCCTGTCTATTGATTGCACTTACACTTTTGCCAGCTATATTAGTTTTAGCTTATAGAGGAAGAAAGTCCGAGAAATCGGAAGCGGTTCCTCTTGGATTCGGACCGGATGAAGAAAGTTCAGAGACTTCTCTTCCTTCTACTCTTGCAAAAGTAGAAGAGCGGCCTTTACCTAAAAAAGCTGCTAAGAAGAAGACTCCGGCCAAGAAAAAAACAGGAAAGAAGAAATGAATTCCAAACTTCGAATCTTGTTACTTGCAATTTCGGTTCTATTCTTAATGAACTGCGCCGTGAAGCAGGTGAAACAATCTCCGAATTACGAAAAATCACTAAGCAATTTCAAACGGCTTACGATCTCAATTTCTCCTGACTCGAAGATAAATCCTACAGAAGCGACTCTTGCAAAATCCATAGCGGAGCAAGAACTCGCACATCATAAGGAATTTATAGTGTATCCGGATCCTTTGAATAAGAATGTAAATTGCGGAGTCCAAATCGGAAAGTCTCAGGGAGTTCTCAAATTGAAGTTGGAAGAATCCTTGAATGGAAGCACTCCAGGTTTTCTAGTTTGGCTTCTTCCTGCGGTTTTAGGTCCTTCTTCCAATGGAATGAGACTTACTATCTCCGCTTCTATGCAGAAATGTGATACCAAGGAAATTCTTTGGGAAGGAAAAGCCGCTTCTTCTTATCCGCTAGGAGGAGATGAGGAAGCTACTCTCCGAACTTCTTACGAGAATAAATTGGGAAAATCCATCGGCCCCAAGGTACTTCCATATTATGATCTTCTGAAGTCTTTATTGGATCAAATAGAGAGTCCTGTTCTAAACGAAGCAGAACAAGACGAGAAGATCGAGGTAGAAGCCGGAGGTTAAGACGCTTCGGCAATTTTAGATTCTGATTTTAAGCTCATAGCGAACAACGTTTCCAATTCGGAAAGGGGAACTTCTTGTTGACTGGATTTCTGTATCAGTTGTTATACCGGAAATCAGCCCCTAGGAGAGAAAGAAAATGAGCGCATTTATGACAGGATCCAAAATTGCCACCGGAGCTTTTTGGCTGCTTTGGATCGGGTTAGTAACTCAAATCGTACACGTATTGCCCGAGTTAGACGGGATCGTCGTCCTTCTTGGATGGGTCATTTTGGGAATGCATGTGATCGAAACAGCAATCTATTCCTTCCGTGCGAAAGATAGAGGTGGATTTAAAACCTCGGATGCTCTACAAGTTTTCGTATTCGGAGTGTTCCATCTCATTCCGGTCAGCTTTTCCGATAAAAAATAATCCAGAGAGATTACATAGAAAACCCCGAGCTTTCAAAAGGCCTCGGGGTTTATTATATTCTAAAACCTTAATTGAGTTTAGGTAAGTTCTTTAAGATTTCAGAATATTCCTGAGCCATACTTCTGACTACATCTCCCGCCGGCACAACCGAATCGATCTGAGCCACACCATGACCGGCCGACCAAATATCTCTCCAACGTTTGAATTCTTGGTCTATATCTCCGGTTCCTTCTGCATGGAAATTATCTCCAGCTTTTTCGACAGAGCGTTTCAACCAGTTGGCAGGGATCCCAGAAATCTTTTCGGTATAAACAATCTCTTCCGGAGCTGAATCTACGATCATATTCTTGTAATCCGAAGAAGCGGAAGCTTCTTTCGTTGCGATCAATCTAGTTCCCACATAAACTGCATCCGCTCCTAAGGACATGGCCGCTGCCATTTGGGCTCCTCCACTGATGGCGCCAGCAGCAACCACAGGAAGTCCCACTTCCTTTTTCAAGTATGGAAATAAACTGAATGGAGAGATTGCACCTGCGTGTCCCCCGGCTCCTTGAGATACGGCGATCAACGCATCAGCGCCGGACTTAGCTACGATATTCGCATGCTTTAGTGTGGTAACATCGCAGAATACCTTAGTTCCCACAGACTTAGCTTCTCCTATAATAGAACGAGGGCTTCCTAAGCTTGTGATGATCAATTCCACTTTGAACTCCAAGAGGATCTCAAAATGTTTGGCCCAGTTCGGATTATGAGATTTATGTAAAATTAAGTTAACACCGATAGGTTTCTTGGTGCGAGAACGTATCTCTTCCAATCCCCTTCTTAATTCTTCCAAACTGCGATAGTTTTGGGATGGAAATGTTCCCAAACCACCTGCTTCGGAAACTGCTACAACTAGATCCGGATAAGAAACGAGAAACATGGGAGCCCCGATAATGGGCAGATCGATACCAAGCATCTCCGTAATGGGAGTTTTTATTTTCATAAGGGAAAAACTTTCATCTCTATAGGATTCGATCCATCTTTTTTTTCTGGCGAAAGAAATTCGGATCTTGAAACTGGGGCGCATGGTGATCACCGTTTCTTCCTACAAAATACTTCCCGAAAAGATCCAAGAATTCTTGGAGATCAGTTCCGAATTATCCAGAGCATCTTTGAAAGAAAATGGAATACTTCGCTTCGATCTGTTGCAGAACGACGGAGATGATGGAAGGTTTCTATTAATAGAGGCCTATGAAAGCGAAAGCATTCGAAAGGCGCATTTAGACACCCCTCATTTTGTAAACTGGAGGAGAACTGTGCCGGAGATGTTTTCTCAAGGGACCACCACAGTTTACTATAAGCCTGTCTCTCCCAAAGCGGAAGAATATAAAAAATAATTCCAATATAAGAAGCGGATAAGTATTCATTTTTTCTAAACTACTTCCGCTTTCTCTCCTTCTATAGGATTTCTAAGTTTTCTGAGTGACTGCCCTTTTCGTTCGAATTCGGATTTCTATTCCAATAGAACGCGGTTCGGTTTAGAAAAACAAGATTCGGACCATTCATTTCATCTAGTAATTTTATTCTTTTTGGGACTCTTATATTGGAGCAGGGAGTCCAAGAAGTATTATGGTATTATTCACGAATTCAACCAACGATTTCATATCTTCTATTCACGAAAGTAAGAACAAAGACTCTAAGGAGGCTTCTGGCTCAAACGAATCTTACTCAGAAGAAGAGATCTTAGACGCTTATTCAAAATCAGTGATTCGAGCCGTCGAGAACGTAGGACCAAGTGTGGTCCATTTACAAGTTTCGAATGCAAAAGGAGAAGGTGGAAGTGGCTCCGGTTTCTTTCTTACACCGGACGGATATATTGCTACGAATAGTCATGTGGTGGACGGAGCAAAGAAGATCCAAGCAAATCTTTCGGACGGTTCCAGTAAGGAAGCAGAGCTTGTCGGAAATGATCCGCATACTGACGTAGCAGTCTTGAAAGTACATGGAAATTCATTTCCTCATTCTTCTTTTGCGGACTCCAAAAAATTAAAAGTAGGACAACTCGTAGTAGCAATCGGAAATCCTTACGGCTTCGAATCTACTGTCACCGCAGGAGTGGTAAGCGCTCTCGGAAGAAGTTTACGTTCTCGTAATGGAAGATTGATAGACAACGTAATCCAAACGGATGCCGCACTCAACCCTGGAAATTCCGGCGGCCCTTTAGTCGACTCCCAAGGTAGAATTGTCGGGATCAACACTGCGATCATTCTTCCCGCACAAGGGATCTGTTTTGCAGTCGCCTCTAATACCGCTGAATATGTTATTACTCGTCTGATCACTCATGGCTCTGTCAAACGAGGGTATCTTGGGATCGCAGGTCAAAATCAGAAGATCCCTTCTCACACTAAATCCATGAACAGGCTTCAATTGGATTCGGGAATACTCGTAATGTCTATCGAGTCGGGCTCTCCTGCGGACCGAGCAGGAATCAAGAATAACGATCTAATCATTGGCCTGGCTGAGAAGGATATTCATACCATCGACGATCTTCATAAGATTTTGGATGAATCATCGATCGGAAAAAAATTAGGGATCCGTCTTCTGAGAGATGGCTCTATTCGAACCTTCTTCGTGGAACCAGGAGAACTGAAGTAGGGAATTTGAACAGCCCCCACCCAATCGAGCGACCCATAGGGAGCAAGATTCCCGTAAGAGTGACGAACGAAGTGAAGTCAAACGAGTGGACCATGAAAATAAGCGCGTGCAGACCAAATCGAAAGGGAGATTCAAATCCGAACAGCCCCCACCCATCTTCGGGATCGGGGGGAGTGGCCCGTGGGAGAAGCGAATTCCCTATACCAGAAAATCGTCATTCACACAATCGAAAAAATTTGCCTATTTCTTCGTGGGAACTGTGTTCCTACAAATAAAAAAGGGGAATCTTCTGAACGAAAATTCCCCATAGAGCAACTTAACTTAAACGATCTCTGGAACATCCATCAAGAGAAGTTCCGAGCCTTCTAAGGCTTTTACCTTCAAGAGATCGGCTCCAGGAAATCCTGCGCCATCTCTCACTGAGAGTTCTGTTCCGTTTATATTCACTTTTCCTGATATTAGAAAAGCATAAACTCCACCTCTCTCATTATTCTTGGGCTGATAAGAAGCTTCTACTCCTACATCCAGATTTCCCAAGGAAAACCAAGCATTTTGGTTGATCCAAAGACCTTCTTCGGATTCCTTAGGAGCAACCACTACTTGGAATTTATTCTTTCTATCTTCGACCGAAAATTGCTTTTGATCGTACCGAGGCTCAGCCCCTCTTCGATCAGGAAGCACCCATATCTGAAGAAAATTCACCGGATCCGTTTTGGAATGATTGTATTCCGAATGAACGATCCCTGTTCCTGCAGACATGACTTGCACTTCACCAGAGCGAATCACACCGGAAGTACCGATGCTGTCCTTATGCTCTAAGGATCCCGTCAATGGGATCGAGATGATCTCCATATCTTGGTGTGGATGCGGATCGAACCCCCTGCCCGGAGCCACGATATCATCATTCAAAACTCGTAATGATGCGAATCGTATCCTTTCCGGGTTCATATAGTTTCCGAAAGAAAAAGTATGATTGGACTTGAGCCAACCGAAATCCACTTTTCCTCTTGTATTTGCCTTATGAACGACCGCTTCCATTGTATCTCCTTCTCGCCCTTTTCTTGGGCGATTACTAATTAGACATAGGTATTGTCAATTAGTTCATGTTTAAAGTATATAAGACCAGTTTTTTGCCAAACTGATTTTTTCTACTCTGTGCTAGGAAGGCCGGACACAACCACGCAACGAATAAAGAACAAAGGAGGAAGAAAGAATCCTCGATTATAGACTTCTCCATTAGACAAAGATAGAGTTCCTGCAGGAGCCTTTTCTATCGCATTATCGTAAGCTCTTTGTAGATCGGGCATAAATCTTCCAAAGAAAAGCGGAAAGATCAAAGCTACGCAATCTTCTCCTTCTACCTTTTGGTTGGTGAAGACCGGCCTGTCCTTAGCTGGGCGAACTCTTTCTACCCTGTACACCAAGGACTCTCCGAAGCAATTCGAAAGAAAAAGGAGAAACGTTAATATCAAAAATGGTTGGAGGAATTTCAATGCGAGATCTCCAAACCGTAATGCAATCTATAACAACTGCTGAATAATCCGTCTTCTTTCTTAAGGATCTCTAGGTCGCGTATATGAGTAGCGCTCGGATTCTTTTGGGGAATGCGAAGAAGTATATTCCGAACCGAATCCCCGCAGGCCTTCTCATCCTGTTTGTACAAGGCTTGCTGCACTCCGGGAGGAATTTGATTCATTCGTAAATTATGAAAATAGAAAACAGTGCTCGAATAACAATTGCTGAACGCAAGGTAAGCAAGAAGAAGAGCAGTTACTCGAAGCTTCATGGAAATCAATCTTTATAATTGGATATAAAATTAGGCAAGAGATAAAATCTTTCCTAGTTTTGGAATAATAAGACGAGAATTCCGATGCAAGATCCTACTAAAAAACCGAGCAAACTTCCATTAATTCGGATCCTTTCTAAGACCCTTCTGGTCTTTGTTTCCAAATTTTCACGAAATTGTTTCGGTTCTAATAGCTTTAATCCCTTGGCTATTTGTTCGCCGACATATTGTGATACAGACTCGCTTGTTTTAGATCTGAGAAATTCTAATAATCCTCTAATAGGACCGTATTCTCTTAAATTCTCTAGCTTAGATAATTCTTCTTTATGAGTTAGAACAAGCTCGCTAATGAGACGATTCAACTGTTCTTTTCCGAAATCAGCAAGCGCCCTGACCGCCTCTTCCCTCTTATGATTCGGCAATTCATTCCAGGAGCCTACATAAAGCTCCGCGCATTCGGAGAATAAGGAGAAGACTTCGAATAGCACTTCCTCTTCTTCCGTTTGGAAATCTTTTCCGTCTTTCAATCCTTCTCCGAATTCTCGGATCCGTTTTTTAGGATCGATAAGCCAGATCAAAGGCTTTGCGAGAAAGGAAAGTCCTTTAGTGATCTTATCGATCCTTTCTCCGAAATCTTCCTTGTCTGTCGCTTTGACCAATGCTTCTCCTACAAGAAAGCGGACAGTCATTAGGATCTCTTTTCTTCTATTCAATTCATGTAATATTTGTTTGTCGGCTCCGGAGAATTTGAAGTTGGTTACGTAAATTACGATATCTTCTTCTACCTTATTCCAAATAAGATCTAAGAATTCCCTGATTTCCTTTTCTCCATGGATATGTTTGTCCAAGAGTTCTCGTATGACACGAATATTTTCAGGCTCATCTAGGATCTCATCCAAGTAGGATTTCAATTTGTGTTCGCTCATCAGATCGGAAGAGACCCAATTTCCTATCTCTTCTGCGATGCTTTCACTTTGGGATTCTACTGCTTTGTACGTCTTCCAAACGGCAAACCAGTCGCAGATCGCTCCTACGAGTCCACCTTCCAAGCCATGAATTAGAATATTTCCCCAGGCGTAGGAACTCCAACCATAGTAAAGCCCGGAGAGCAAGGCCCCTCCGAACAATACCAATAATAGATTCGATACGAATTGTAAGCGAGAGTACGGCTTGTTTCCGTACAAACGGATCAACGGAAAAACCACCTTCCTTTAATGAAGGAAGCGAATAGAAATAGCACCGGCAACAAGAACATCACGATAGTGAGCAAGGGAGAATTTCCCTTCCAGAATTTCAATTGAACATCCGGATTTTGAGAACAGACCAAAATCTCATTTCTCTGGGTTTGAAAAAGAACTCCTCCGTTCTCATCTTCCCATTTCGGAAAGAAAGATCTACGAACGATCCTGCAATACGATTTCTTTCCGGTCTCCTTTATCTCTGGGCTAAGAGTAGCGGTTTCTGTTTCACTCAGTATTGATTCATCGGAGAAAACCCTGGGCAGGATCGGAATCTCGGCTAACGTGGGGACCTCGACTTCTAATTTTGATCTTTCTTTTACAGGAAAGAAGCGTCCTAAGAATTCATCTCGATCTAAGAATTGTAAGTCACCGAACTCCGCCTTTAATTCTTCTTTCCAAAATGCTTGTGCAGGAGGAACATTTAATACTAGGATTCCCTGAAACCATTGGGATAAATTCCCGCCGGCATTTTGGATCTCCTTCTTTCCTATCCTTGCAAATACGATCCCGCTATCCAAACCTTCATGTAGAATGGCTTCATTGGTATTGTATAAGAATCGTTTTGGTCTAAGTGCTTTTCCTCCGGTCAACTCCCGGTAATCAGCGACTCCCCAAGCTTTTTCCGTCAAAAGCGCAAGATCACTTCCTGGATTCTTGACTCGGAACAAGAATAAGAACGCCTTATTTTCCAATTCTTTCTCGTAAGTGTGAGTAGGACTTTCATTAGTCTGCAATCCTTCTTCGTTGACCCAACCCTTGACGAGTTCAAATCGACTCGGATTCGACTTTAAAATTCTATAAAGTTTCTCCGTAGAACCTAAGATATAAGAAGTCCCGTTGGATTGAAGGAATCGATGTAGTCCTCTTCCCGCTTCTTCATCCGGAAGTTCCTCCTCGTAACCTGGGTTTCTCTTCCAGGAAGTCCAAGGCAAATAACGACTCAAATAAGGTTGGATGGCAAGAGAAGAAAGAGAAGCATCTGCTTCCATTCCCAGAATATTTCTGTGTCCTGCTCTACGAATGATAAGTCCGAGAGTAAAAGGACTGTCCCCCCATTTTCTATGAGAGTCGATCTCCGGAAAGATCTTTGAATCCTTTGGCAATTCAGAAAGAGTCGCTTCGACTTCTTTCATTCCTGTGCTCGAGAAACTGTCCTTTAAAAAAGTAGTATTCTCTTTCCATTCCAATTCAGGATGCCAGAGAAAGAAACGAATCAATGCAAAGAATAGAAGTGCCACTACTGAATATTGTCCTACCAATGTGGACGTCTTGTTCTTTAAGAGATGCACCGCAGTTTCTAAAGCGGATAAGGTTAAAAATAGAAGGGAAAGATCTAGAGCTCTATACCAAGGAAATCCTAAGCCAGGAAAAAACTTAGAAAGAGAAGTATCTACACCAATCCAATAGAAGATGAGACTCGCAAAGAAAACGAATCTAGAAGCAGGAGGAAATATTTTACGTTTTAGTATAAAACGAATTCCTAATAGAAATAGAACCGGAAAAACGGCTTGGATCCAATGTAGACCCACAATGAAATTCCATAAGAAAGCGAAAAGTCCGCTTCCTTCCCAAATCGGTTTTAATGCTCCGGATCCCAAGATTGAAATCAGTCCAGGAGTGGATTCCATAGGGAATGTCTCCGCTCGATAGGAGGAATATTTCAGAAAGTTCCACCAAACTGGAGCAGCGAAAATCAATGGAATGAAAAATACGAGCGAGAAGGCTCTCTTTCCCAACTCTTCTCCCAAGAACAGGAAGTAAATGAGTAAGGAAACCAAATAGAACATAGAGGAAGGAAAATCCGAATAGTAAACGCACGCGCTTACCACCAAGTATTTCGCCAAGGACGAGAGCTTTCCAGTGGTCCTATATTTTTCTAAATAATAAAATCCTAATAAACTCCAGCCGAGCCCGAAGAATCCAGTTACGGATCCGTTAAAGAGCCCTACTAAAGAAAGGCCGAATGGCTCTTCTCCTGCGCATAGAAAGAAGAATAACAGTCCAGACATAGCGAGCATGACCGTATTCGCTCTGTGATTCGTTTCGCTTAATAGAAGAAGACTGAATTTGATGAATGCATAAGTGAATAGAAGGATCGAAACCAGAATCCCAATATTGAAGGAGAGAGAAAGAGAAGACCAAAAAAATACGGTCTTATGAAGGATGGCCACCATGAAATAGAAGAAAGGAGGCTCATAATAAAAGACAGGCATGCCCGAAAACCAACGGGTGTCATAACCCAGAGATTGTCCCCCATCCAAAAGAGAATCATAGATTTCTGCTAAATGAGTCTGAGCATGAAGGCTCCAACCGGAAAGAGTATCCTGGCTGAATAGAAAACTGAATTTGATAATTAAAATAAGAAAGGAGGCGAGTAAGAGTAAAGGTCTACGCCAAGCTGGAGCGAGTCTCCACTTCTTCTGAAAAAAAGGCATGCCGCGAGGTTAAGGAAAACGGCCCGAATTGACAAGCAAAACTAAGGCAGTTTCCCGATTACCTACAGGGAGGAAGAAGGAAGACTATTCCTCCTTCACATTATCCTGAACATACTTTCTAAATTCAGCTTCGCTCATTTTATCCGCATAGAGTGGATAAAGAGCCGTGATGAGCTCTTCCAAAGTGGGGAATTTTGCCCCGTCGAGCTTGTATGCCATAGGGTCCTCTACTAGGTAATGATTTCGGGAACTCATTCGTTAGAATGTCCCGTGTACCATCTCTCTAACCATCTTTTTCAGAGATCAATACAATAAAACTAGAAAACGAACACCCTTTACTAAGAAAGATCCTCAATATCCGGAAATTTAAAAGAAAAAGTCATTCGTTATTCCCTGAAAAATTCCGTCGTCCTTTCTATTTAGTTTCTCTGATCCTCTATACCGATTAAGAGTAAATCGTCTTTGGGTTCAGCACTTCCTAAAAACTTTTGCAAATCGGAATGAATGGTCGAAAGAAGATCCTGTAAATTCTGAGTCCCTCCCATTCGGAGAGAAGCCAATACTCTTTCCATTCCGAAGAAGTCTCCGGGAAGTCTCGCGGACTCAGTTAATCCATCCGTAAAGCTCAAGATCCTATAGTGTTTCGTAAGAGGAATCTCTCGATCCGTAAATTGAAAACTCTGCAATAGCCCCACGAGAGGATTCTCGCATTCCACCACATGCTCCTCATCTTGTGTTTGGACTAGTATAGGAGGAGCTCCCGCTAAAGAGAGGGTTAACTTTTCTCGATTCGGTGAGATCTCTAAGATTGCCGCTGAGAAGTAAGTGGCAACATTCCCGTACTTTCCATGAAATTCGGAACCCATTTCGGATAATATACTACCAGGAGTTCCTTCCTTCCATCTCAGATCCTCATACACGCTTCGGATCAGGATGGTAATGAGTGCAGCTTGGATCCCGTGTCCTGTCGCATCCGCAAGAAAGATACGGATCCTTCCATCAGATAATTCTACTATATCGTAAAGATCTCCTCCTACTTCTGCAAGAGGTTTGTGTAATATTCTAAATCGAACTCCTCCAATCAGTCGATCCGAACCATCCTCAAGATTCAAGAGCCCCTTTTGGATCTCTCTTGCGATATTCAGATCGTTTTGGATCAAGCGAAGGGCATTTCTCAATTGCTTTGTTCTTTCCTCTACTCTCTTTTCTAGGTTTCTAGAAAGATCCAAGAGTCTGTCCAGGTTATCCGAACTACGAATGGATAAGAACACGGATTGAGCGATCAGAAAGATAAATGCACCTATATTCGTAAAATATCCGGTATCTAAGAAGAAGGTAGCATATAAGATATCGTGGATCAATGCAGCATACACGAACACGAACCCGGCAAGAATGATTAGAGCCCCTTTTCTTTTTCTCAATGCGGCTTTTGTAAGAGAGAATAGCCCTAATGTTCCGGCAAGAAAGGCAACCAGATAATAGATCGTAACCGTATACGTAAAAATCCGCACAGGAAAGATAAGCACAACTAAACAGGCACCCGCAGCGATCCACCAGACCAGATCTACTAGGATCCTTTTTAATTCTCTAGGGAATACGGAAAGAATATAGTTCAAGAAGACTGGGATCGCAAGATAGAAAGTAATATATTCGATCCTTATAAAATGAGAATACTTTATAAAATCAAGATATTCTGAAATGACTCTCGTTCCGGCAAAGATGCCTCTTATGGCCATGATAAGACAGTACAATCCGAAATAAAAAGAGGCGGCCTCTCCCCTTCTCACTACCGCAAAGATCAAATGCAGTAGTCCTATGCAAAAAAGCCCTCCTGCGAGAAAGACATCCATGAATCTTTCTCCGTGCCAGACCTGGGATAAATTCTTTGCCGTCCCAAATCTCATCGGAGCCCAAAAGCCTCCGAGTCGATGCTCCTTGTTAGCGATCTGCATATCCACTCGGACCTCGTCGCCTTGTGGATAGAATGTTACGAATCTAGTGCACCAAGCAGGCTTGACTTCGAATATAGTGCTATCGGTTGCATTAGGGAATTCTACTTCTCCGCAGGACGCGAGTAACTTGCCATCCACATACAAGAAGTAGGAAGAACTCTGCTCTTGCACTAGAAGAGCCAATTCTCCGTAGTCTCTGTTTAATTTGATTGTGAGTTCGTAGGTTCCGTATCCTTCTCCCAATCTAGTTCCGTTCTTTCCGTTCCAAGAAGCAGGAACAGGAAGCATTTCGTATGTGCCTTGGTCTTCCGATCCAAAGCTCTTCCAAAATAACCAACGGAATTTCCAGAGTCCGGATAATAATACGGGACCTTGGGTCTCTAGATCATGGGATTTTAATTCCAAAACTCCCTGGACAACGGGAGGATGATCGGCCTTCTCCCAAATATCCCCGCAACCGGGGAGAAGCAGAAAAACGGTGGGAATGAGAAGGACCAAAAACCCATTTTTCAGATTGGTAACAATACGATGAATGGTAGGAACTCCTCGCTTACCGGAAAATCTACCTAGATCGGGCGAAAAGCATAGGAAAAAAATCTTTCTAAGATACAAAACCCTTCTTGACAAACCCAGGAGGTCTTCCAACTATAGCAGAAAAATATCCAATAAATTGAATTAAACCTCTGGCTTATTGGCAAAAGGGACGTAAAAGTGAATCCTATGAAAATGAAATCTAAATTCTTCCGATCCTTAGCGATCTTACTAGTAAGCGGCGTTGCTACCTTCTCCGTATATGCGGACGATGTTCTATTGAACGTTTCCTTTGATCCGACCCGCGAGCTTTACGAAGAAGTAAACAAGCAGTTCGTCGATTCTTGGAAGAAGAAGACAGGTAAGGCACTTACCATCCAGCAATCCCATGGAGGATCCGGTAAGCAAGCGAGAGCCGTAATCGACGGACTCGAAGCAGACGTGGTAACTCTTGCACTAGCTTATGATATCGATAGCATCGTTACTAATTCAGGTGCAGTTTCAAAAGACTGGGAGAAGTCCTTCCCTCATCATTCTGTTCCTTATTACTCAACCATCGTTTTCTTGGTGAGAAAAGGAAATCCTAAAGCAATCAAAGACTGGGACGATGTTGTAAAACCTGGGATCGGTGTGATCACTCCTAACCCTAAGACATCCGGTGGAGCTCGCTGGAACTATCTCGCCGCTTGGGGATTCGCTAAGAAGAAGTACGGAACAGAAGAGAAAGCAACCGAGTTTGTTAAGGCTCTTTATAAGAACACTTCCGTTCTGGACACTGGAGCAAGAGGTTCCACAACTACATTCGTTCAAAGAGGAATCGGAGACGTTCTTCTGGCTTGGGAGAATGAAGCAGAACTCGCTATCTCCGAATCCAAAAAAGCAAACGGTGGAAACTCTCAATTAGAAGTAGTCTATCCAAGCGCGAGTATTCTCGCAGAAACTCCAGTTGCTGTCGTTGAGAAAGTGACGAACAAAAAAGGAACCACTGAATTAGCAAAGGCTTACTTGAACTTCTTATACACTAAAGAAGGACAAGAGATCATCGCTAAGCATTTCTTCCGTCCAAACGACGCAGCTGTATTGAAAGCAAATGCTTCCAAATTCCCTAAGGTAAATCTATTCGATGTAAGAAGCATTGAAGGTTCTTGGGCGGCTGCTCATAAGAAACATTTTGCAGATGGCGGTCTATTTGATTCCATCTATGGCGAAGCTAAGAAGTAAGTCGTTTACCTCTTCATCTCTTTTGTAAAATCGGAGCCGACATTCGTCGGCTCTTGGTTTGACGAAATAGACTGTCTCCCAAGAATCGACTTCAGGGACTTCTTTCACTTTGAAACTGATCTTTCGCCCTTATTCTAAAACGAGTTTTGGTCTTTCTTTCGGCCTAACCGTATTTTATCTGAGTTGTTTCGTAGTTATTCCCTTATCCGCACTCGTATTCAAATCCGCAAATCTGGGATGGGCTGGATTACTTTCCGTCTTTTCAGAAGATAGGATCCAAAAGGCTCTGCTCCTGAGTTTCGGTGCAGGAGGAGTCGCTGCCATTATCAATTTGTTCGTAGGATTCTTATTTGCTTGGGTATTAGTTCGTTATGATTTTCCGGGCAAGAGGATATTGGATTCCTTAGTGGATCTTCCTTTCACTCTTCCTACTGCAGTAGCAGGGATAGCATTAACTACGATCTATTCTCCTAAAGGTTGGATCGGACAATTCTTTGAACCTCTGGGTATCAAGATCGCCTATACTCCTGCAGGGATTGTGATCGCACTCGTATTTATCGGATTTCCATTCGTTGTCCGCACAGTACAACCTATCTTAGAAGAACTTCCGAAGGAATTAGAAGAGAGTGCATTCTGCTTAGGTGCGAGTCGTTTTCAAACATTCACAAAAGTAATTCTGCCGGAGCTTGTTCCTTCTCTTTTAACAGGCACGAGTATGGCATTTGCCAGAGGAATTGGAGAATACGGTTCCGTTGTATTCATTTCAGGAAATTTACCTGGAAAGACGGAGATCCTTCCCTTACTCATTGTTACTAAACTAGAACAGTATGAGTATGCAAAGGCGACAGGGATCGCATTACTGATGTTAGTTCTATCCTTTGCAATCATGTTCGGAATCAATTACTTTCAGAACAAGGCTTCTAGGAGGCTAGGATGAGACATTCCGAACCTATCTGGATCCGTATACTTTTGATCGGCTCCGTATTACTTCTCGCAGGAATCATACTCTTTCTTCCTATCGCAACCGTTTTCATGGAAGCGTTCTCGGGAGGTTGGCAAGCGTATTTGCAGGGATTGCAGGATTCTGACACGATCTCTGCGATGATCATGACATTGAAGGTGGCAGCAATCGCCGTGCCTTTGAATACGATCTTCGGACTCATCGCAGCATTCCTTCTGACTAGATTCGAATTTCCCGGAAAGAATGTGCTCTTGACGATCATCGATTCTCCATTTGCAGTTTCTCCTGTGATCTCAGGTCTTATCTTTCTACTTGTATTCGGAAAACAAGGCTGGCTCGGAGACACATTAGAAGAATGGAATATTAAAATCGTATTCAATACGCCAGGCCTAGTGATCGCTACTATCTTCATCACATTGCCATTCGTAGCAAGAGAGCTGATTCCTCTTATGCAAAGCCAAGGCAAGGAAGAAGAGGAAGCTGGGATCCTTTTGGGAGCCTCTCTCAGACAAACTTTTTTGAAGATCATCATCCCTAATATAAAATGGGGACTTCTTTACGGATTAATTTTATGTAATGCAAGAGCCATGGGAGAATTCGGAGCGGTGTCCGTTCTTTCAGGCCATATCAGAGGAAAAACAAATACACTTCCTCTTCAGATCGAAATGTTGTACAATGAATACAACTCTATCGGCGCCTTCTCCGCTGCTTCTATCCTTGTATTTCTTTCCTTACTCACTTTGATCTTAAAATCCATCTTAGAGAGAAACCTTCATTCTAAAAAAGAGGAGAAGGATCCGGACGAAGAGATCAACTCTTCAACTTCCGGCGGATCGGAACCACAGAAGAATGTTCCGGATTTCCAAATTTAGGAGATACATATATGTCCATAGAGATACGCAATGTTAGCAAAAGATTCGGAGAATTTCAGGCACTCTCTCATGTGGACCTGACGATTCCCGAAGGAAATCTAGTCGCTCTCTTGGGTCCTTCCGGAAGCGGCAAGACCACTCTTCTTAGGATCATCGCAGGACTGGATGTACCTGACGAAGGCGAAGTGTTATTCAATGGAGAAAAATCCAAGTCTAAGAACTCCAAAGACAGAGGAGTCGGATTCGTATTCCAACATTATGCTCTCTTCCGCCACATGACGATCTTCGAAAATATTGCATTCGGTCTGAAGGTGCGCCCTAGATCTACAAGACCTTCTAAGGAAGAGATTAGAGCCAAGGTATTCCAACTTTTGAAACTGGTTCAGTTGGAAAATTTTCACGATAGATTTCCTTTCGAACTTTCAGGTGGCCAAAGACAAAGGGTCGCTCTCGCGAGAGCTCTGGCAATCGAGCCTAAATTCCTTCTGCTCGATGAGCCTTTTGGCGCATTGGATGCAAAGGTCCGAAAGGAACTTCGCACCTGGCTTCGTAGGCTGCATGATGAAATCCATGTCACAAGTGTATTCGTAACTCACGACCAAGAAGAAGCCTTGGAGGTCAGTGATTCTATCGTGATCCTTCGCTCCGGAAAGATAGAACAGATCGGAACTCCGGACGAGGTTTATAATAAGCCTAAGACTCCTTTCGTATTTCATTTCTTGGGAGATGTAAATCTTTTCCATGGAAGGATCCATGAGGGCAAGGCGACTATCGGAGACCTCCATGTAGAGACTCCTGAACATTCGGACGTGGTAGATAAGGAAGCGGTTGCCTATGTAAGACCGTATGACGTGGAAATCTCCCGCTCCGAAGAGGCTGGGATCCCAGCCGAAATCCAATACATCCACTCTACAGGAAGAAATGTACGAATAGAACTCAAACGTTTGGATTCAGGCTCTTTGATAGAATCTCTCTTGGACCAAAATACGTACAAGGATCTAAACCTTCTCCCTGGCGAAACAGTATACTTGAGGATTCGCAAGGCAAAGGTATACGTGGAAGATTTCTCCATTTAAGTTGGCCGAAGTCTCTTCTCTAACTGATCAAAAAATTTCCTGAAAACGGGGAAAAACAAGCTGCGAAAAGGTCCAAATACAAAGTAGAATCTTATAGAGAATTATCTCCGGAGGCAATCATGTATAGGATTTCCGAAGAAAGCGATCGAGGCTCGGAATTCCCAAAGGTCCGTCTCCTTTTTTCCGGTTCTTTTTTACCTAAGGCTATCTTACTTATTTCAGTTTCTGTCCTTGTCCAATGTGCAAGTCCGTCGGAAACAGTCTCCATTCCGATCACTCCAGTTCCCAGATCGGAGACTAGCCCTTCTTCTAATTTTTTAGATAAATATAATATAGCCTTGCTTAGTTCCGATACTTCTTCGGAAAACCCTCAGGACGAATTAAAGGACATTCTCCTCCGTTCGGAAAGAGTTTCAGTGATCGACAGGCAAAGGACTGCAGATGTATTGAATGAGATCTCCTTGAACCAAACCGGGATCACAGATCCGGCAAACGCTCCTAAGTTAGGAAAGATACTCTCAGCTCAGAAACTAATCTACCTAAAGAACCAAAAGGATCGTTGGAGCGTGGAGCTCGTAGATGTGGAAACTTCCAAATCTGAGTTCCTTCGTTCTTTTAAAAGAGAGAAGTCGGAGAAGACATTCACGGAGCTCTCCGGATTTCTGACCCAGAATCTTCTTCTAAAAAACCTAAGCGTTCTAAAACCGAAAAGCCAAACGATCAAAGTAAGTTTGAATTCTTCCCAAAAGATTTATAGATCGAACGAGCCGGTCTCCTTCTCTATAAACGCATCGGAAGATTGCTATGCGTATTTGATTCTTTTGCAAAGTGACGGAGAAACCTTGCTTTTGTTCCCAAACTCATTTCAGTCGAACAATTTCCTGAAAGCTAACGTCAGACTTCTTATCCCGGATGAAAAGTCGGGCTATATCTTGGCCGCGGGAGAGCCATACGGAACGGATTCCGTAAAGTTGATTGCGTCCAAATCTCAACTGAATTTGTTCCAAACCAAACCTTACGGAGACTCTCCTTTCGGAATCATAGATCGTCCATTTGAGTCCGTTAGTCGCGGTATAAAAATCATACAGACAACGGTGTCTGACGGAGATTGGAATACCTCCGAATTGAGTATCGTTACCTTGGAAAAATAAGTTTCCAAAGAGAATATTAGAGAAATGGAAATTTTTAGGAACATCCTCGGTCTTTCTTTTCAGAAGACAAAAGGAGTACGAAGATGTTCAAGAAATTCATTCTTTCGGGCCTAGTTACCATGATTGCCCTTTCCGCAACCGGCTGCCTCACCACAATAGAACCTGGGCGAGCCGGGATAGTATTTGCGCCTTTCGATAATAAGGTAGAAAAAGATATCCTGCTCGCTGGGAATTATCAGATCCCACCCACAAAAGATGTGATCGTTTACAATCTGCAATGGGAACCGTATAAGGAAACTATCGACGTGATCACTCGAGACGATCTTAGAATAGACGTGGTTGCCTCGATCACTCTTCGTCCCATCCAAGGCCAATTGGTAAGTCTTCACACGGAGGTTGGTCCACAATATTATAACCACGTGGTAAGACAGGATTTTAGGACCAGCGTGAGAAATGCATTCACCAATTATCCTATGATCCAGATCTCTAAGAATAATCAGCAGATCGTTAAGGAGATCAAGGCAATGATGGAGGACAAATTAAGTTCCCGTCATATTGAGATCAACAATGTGAACATAGACGATATTTCTTTTAG
Organism: Leptospira semungkisensis; assembly: GCF_004770055.1. NCBI lineage: Bacteria > Pseudomonadati > Spirochaetota > Leptospiria > Leptospirales > Leptospiraceae > Leptospira > Leptospira semungkisensis. Next base: position 821,425 of record NZ_RQEP01000019.1, read on the forward strand.
CCAACAGATCATGGACGCTATCCAGAAGAAACTTACAAAAGAACAAGAACTCGAGACCATGAAATTCGAGATCGCTATTCAGAAAAAAGACAACGAGATCGCGAGAATGAATGCTCAGAGAGACGCCGAAATCGTAAGCATCAAGGCAAAGGCAGAAGCGGATGCGATCAAGATCGTAAACGAAGCAATCTCTTCCAAATACATCCAATATAAGGCGTATGATAACCCTCAGAACAAGTTGATCTTTGTTCCAGTGGGTCCGAACGGATTACCAGTGACAGTTCGAATGAATGTAAACGAACCTACCGGAACCGTAAAATCACAGACTAAAGCAAATACGGTCGGATCCTTTTCCAGCACAAAACAGAATCAGATCAATTCTGACGACGATAACAACTAACGCGAGGATCGAACGATGAGGATCTTTTTCTTGGCAGCATGTTTCATTTTAAGCGCAGGGCTACTTGCCTTAGATAATCCATTTCATCCTGCCTGGAAAGAATCCTCAGCGATCACTGCATTTACTGATCTTGGAAACGGAAGCATTGCCACCGGATTAGAGAATAAGACTGTTCTAGTTTGGAATCTTACGAATCGAAAATTCAAAGCGTTAACCTCCAACACTTCTATTATTTCCTCCATTGCGTATTCTAATCCATCAGGCAAGATTGCCTACCAATCCGATGAGAGTAAGATCAAGATACTCTCTCCCGATCTGGAAACGAATCTAGAAATTCCGAACTCTCTTGGATCAATTACTTCTTTGGATTTTTCTCCAGACGGTCTTAGATTGTTAGGAGGAGATGAGAATGGTAGAGTGAGGATCTGGGATCTGAGTGGAAAGATGAGAGCAAATTTTCAGGCTCATTCCCTCTCGATCACTTCGATTCAATTCTCTCCGGATGGAAAATCATTTCTGACTGCAAGCGAAGATGGGACCGCTGTACTTTGGAGTCTGGAGGGAACCCAGATCAAGATACTGGATACGAGAGAAAGTCCAATCTTATGCGCTAAGATCTCCAAGGATGGATTGAAAGTGGCTACCGGAGGAGACGACGGGAAAATCAGAGAGATAACAATCGAAAATGGAAAGAAAAACGAGATAGGACAACATACCTCATCGGTTAGATCCATAACATATTCAAAAAACGGAAAGTTTATCCTAAGCTCTTCGGAAGATCTTACGGCAAAGATCTGGGATACCAAGGCGGGCCTGAAGGCTGTTTTAAGTGGACATTCGGACACTGTGAATCAGGCAATCTTTATCAATAACGAAAAGCAAGTTCTCACAGGAAGCGATGATGGAACGCAAAAGATATTCGATACAAATGGAAAGGAGCTCGCAAATATAGTCTTAACGGACAAGGGAAAGATCGTATTCGATCCGAGCGGTGGATTCGATTATGACTCTGAATTTTTAGAAAGTTATTTTTATTTTAATACGGAGAATACAGACGTACATTCCGGTCTGGATTCCTTCTATAGCCTTTTCTTTTCTCCGGGTCTTATTCAAAAGATCTTTCATGGCAGATTGGAAACAAGGCCAAGCGTTTCGGATCTGATCAACACTTCTCCTCCTCCTAAAGTAGATATCCGCTTAGAACCTTCTCCCGATCGAGAAACAGTTTCTATTTCCGTAAAAGCTTGTGACGAAGGCGGAGGGGTCGGAGATCTATATTTATATCATAATGATTCTTTAGTTTCCTTAGAAACTTCTAGGGCAATCCGCTTGATCCCGGGAGATAATTGCATCCATAAGACATTCTCGCCGGATCTTTCTTCCGGAGAAAATTACTTCAGGGTTTCCAGTGCAAGTAAGGCCGGCATAGTCGGATACTCCAAAATGGTCTCCTTTCATAAAACATTATCAGAATCTAAATTACCTAAGCTTCATTTAGTTCTTCTTGCAGTAGATGACTACAAAGGAAAGAGTATGGATCTTAGATATGCAGTCAAGGATGCATTGGCACTCTCCAATGCAGAAGCATTCAAAAAGAAAAATATATTCTCTTCTACTAAGATCTATACTGCTTACGATGCTAAAGCAAATAAGAAGGGAATTCTTTCTATTTTTGAAGAAGTTGCCAAGGAATCTGCACCCGAGGATCTATTGCTGGTCTTTATTGCAGGACATGGCGCGAATAAGGATGGCAAATTCTATTTTCTCACTTCTAACTTCGATCCGGAGAATCCGAATTATTCGGAGAACGGTTTTAGCCAGGAAGATTTTGTTTCCTCCATTGCAAAGGTGAATGCTACGAGAAAGCTTCTCATCTTCGACACCTGCGATTCCGGTGGAGAATGGACCACTCAATTCAAGGAGTTGGGAAATCTTGCCAAGTCGGCTGGGCTTTGCGTCATTGCATCTACATTAGAAAAAGAAGATGCCTATGAATCTTCTGCATTGGAGCACGGAGTATTTACTACTGCCTTATTAGAAGGATTAGGTGGAAGAGCAAACACGAACGGAAAAATTACAGCGTCCGGTTTGATCTCGTATATCAACCTAAGAGTGCCGGAGATCGCGAAGTCTGTGATCAAGAAGGAACAGTTTCCGTATTCTTCTCAAAGAGGCAGAGACTTCGTGATCGCCGAATGATTATTTAGATAGGATCTCGGTTCCGCTTCCGTTCCCCCAGGTGCCCTCCAATCTTGTTCCTCCGTTTTTAACAGTATAGATCACTGGATATGTATCTCCCCAATCCACGGTGAGAGTATTTCCATTCAAGGATCCTGTACCGGAGAACGTGTTACCGACACTCCATTCAAAATTATAAGTACCGTCATCATTCAAGGTCACAGCCACAGATCCTTTGTATCTGCTTCCATCCGGATTGGTTCCGGTTACCTTGTATGTTCCGTATATATTCAAGTCTTGTGCGTTCGTATGGGAAAAGGAAACGATTAACACAAGGACCGTTGCCAATGCCAAGATCCTAGCCTTGGGATTTCTAAACATGCTATCCTCCTAAGAGAGGCAAAATCTAATCATAGATCCGGATCTTATCAAGATTTTTCCAGGAGAAAGAAAAACATTTATTTCCAAAGTAGAACTTCTCTAAGCACAGGAATCCAATCCTCGGACAATCCATTTACGTGAATCCAAAGGATCAATGACTGCATCTATCTCCAGATACGAAGCCATATTGATCGCCTTCCCTCTTTCATACGCCTCTGCAACCAAGCGCTCGAATAGGATCTGTCTTTCCTTCCAATCTTTCACTTCGGCTAATTCCTTTTGGAAACCAGTCCGAATCTCTCCTTCAATTCCCATTGCACCAAATTCACCCGTAGGCCATGAAATTGTAAAGACAGGAGCGTGAAAACTACCAGCGGCCATTGCCATCGCACCGAGGCCATATCCTTTTCGAAGAATGATCGTAAATACAGGAACCTTTAATGAAGCACCGGCTGCAAAAAGCTCGGCGGCTTTTCGAACTAATCCCTTTTTCTCCACATCCGGACCGACCATAAATCCAGGAGTATCACAAAGAAATAATACAGGTATTTTGAATGTATTGCAGAAATCCAGGAATTTGGACGACTTATCCGCTGCCTCAGCATCGATCGCGCCACCAAGATGAGTGGGATCATTCGCAACGAGCCCCAATGCTCTTCCTTCTATCCTGATAAAGGAAGTAACGATACCTTTTGCAAAATCTCTCTGGAGCTCTAACACCGAATCTTGATCGGCCAGGATATCTATCAATTTTCGAATATCATACGAACGCAAACGATTCTCAGGAATGCAATTTCTAAGTGCTCTTTGATCGGAAGATTCGAATTGCCTGAGATCTCCCTGAAAATAAGAAAGGGCCTTCTTGGCAATCCTTACTCCTTCAACTTCATTCGAAACTAATACATCGATCACTCCATTCCTTGTTTGTATGCTCGCAGGCCCGATCTCCTCTGCTGAGAAATTTCCGAGTCCTCCCCCTTTCACCATGACGGGGCCACCCATTCCTATATTAGAATCTTCTGTTGCTATTCTAATATCACTCGCACCGAATAAGGCTGCGTTTCCAGCAAAGCATCTTCCTGCATTCACTGCGATCCTGGGTAAGATGCCTTTCAAGCCTGCATATTGGCGGAATGTATGCAAATCTAAACCTGCAACGGCAGGCACATCTACTTCTCCAGGACGTCCACCTCCTCCTTCCGTAAAGAAAACAAGAGGAAGTCTCTGCTCCTTTACCATTTGCAAGAAGCGATCCGTTTTCTTATGATTCATTGCTCCTTGCGTTCCCATAAAAACCGTATAATCATAAGCTAATACAGAAATTCTTGATTTATTTGCCTCGAAGAAAGTTCCATTTGCCGTTCCAAGACCGGCTACGAGACCGTCGGCTGGACTTAATTTAATTAATTCATCTAAAGATCTTCGGCGGCGCTGCGCAGCCAAAGCCAAGGCACCATATTCTATAAAACTTCCAGGATCGCAAAGATCTGCAATATTCTCTCTTGTAGTTCTTTGTCCTCTTTTGTGGCGTTTAGAAACCGCTTGTGCTCTCGCCGTATCCTCATTCACAGAGAGTCTATCTTTAACTTCCTGCAAATCCGGACGGATACGATCCAAGTCTACAGAAATATCTTCAGTATGATGCTCTTCTTCTGTATCCGACTTACGGATAAGAAGTAAGGTCTGAGATTCAGAGACTGTGTCTTCTGCAGAAGCAAGTATGCTTTCCACATATCCACTGATCTCAGAATTCAATACGTGCTCCATCTTCATCGAAGAAAGAACCGCTAATTTCTGCCCCTTACGAATAAAGTCTCCTTCCGAAGGACTCACCTCGACAAGCCGCCCTGCCATTGGAGAAGAAAACCGAAACATACCGTCCGGCAAAACTTCTTCCTCTTCTCGCTTCGCTTTGCTGGAGATATTTTGCTCCGATTCGAAAGGAAATTGCCTAGGATCCGCAACCTTAGATTTCAATAAATCGGAGATCTTTTCTTGGATGAATTGAGTATGAACGGAATACTCTTGGACTTCTTTGGATTGAAGTATGTTTTGAAGAAGATCCAAATTTGTAGGAACCCCTACAATCCGAAACTCACTCAAGGCACGCAAAGAAGAAGATAATAAATTCGTAAAGTTCTCATTCTTAGAGCGAACAATCAACTTAGCGAGTAGTGAATCATAATTCGGATTAATCTCGTAACCTGAATAAGCGACACTATCCACTCGTATTCCAGGCCCGCTACTCGGCTCAAACAAACGGATCTTTCCGGAAGAAGGACGAGTATTCCCCTTCTCATCCAGTATCTCCGAATTGATCCGGATCTGGATCGCATATCCTTTAGGAGAAGGAATGGAGTCTTGGGCCAAATCCAAGTCTTTCAGAAGGTTTCCTGAAGCGATTTGCATTTGCAATTGAACCAAATCCAATCCGGTAATCTCTTCCGTGACAGTGTGCTCCACTTGCAGACGCGGATTCGCTTCCATGAAATAAATGTTTTCTTGATTTTCCGGATCTAAAAGAAATTCGAAAGTTCCCAAACTCTTATATTTCAAATACTGAGCGATCTTTTTGGAATAAGAAAGGATCTTCTCTCTTGCCGAAGAAGAAAGAAAAGGAGCCGGTGCAATTTCAATCAGCTTTTGATTTCGTCTTTGCAGGGAACAATCTCTTTCCCAAAGATGAACAATCTCTCCGGATCCATCTCCTAAAATCTGAGCCTCGATATGCCTTGCTTTAGGAAGAAATTTCTCTAAATATAAATTAGAATTTCCGAATGCAGATTGCGCCTCATCGGAACAAGCTTTGAACAAATCGGCCAATTCCTCCTTCTTCAGAACGACTCGGATCCCTCTTCCACCTCCGCCAGACAAGGCTTTGATCATGATCGATCCCTGTTCCGAAAAAAATCGTTTCGTGTCTTCTAAACTTACGACGCTCCGAACCCCCGGTAACACAGGAATATGTAATTTTTCAGCAAGCCGAAGAGCCTCTATCTTATCCCCGAGCAATTTCAATGCAGAAGAATTCGGGCCTATAAAAACTATTTCCGATCTTTCGCATTTCTCCGCGAACTCATGGTTCTCGCTTAAAAAGCCATAGCCAGGATGAACGGAATCGCAGCGATTCTCCTTTGCTATTCTTAAGATCTGTTCCTGATCCAAATAGGCAGGAACTCCTACTCCCTTTAAAGGTTTGGAAAGATCCGTCGCCAATCTATGTCTTGAATTAAGATCATCTTCCGAATAAATAGATAAGGTTTGAATTCCTAACTCGGCAGCAGCACGAGCGATCCGAAGAGAGACTTCTCCCCGATTTGCGATTAAAAGTTTGGACAATTTCATATAAACTGCGCAGCAATTTCTCCGAAAACTAACTGAGGTCGATCCATTTTCAGGCCTGGCCCCTTTGTTTGGAAGCAAAACGAATCAGAGAAAGGATTCAGAAAGATTCGAATCGATCGACTATATAATGTTTTTCTAATATATTAGATCTCGTTATCGTGCGGAAGTAAGGAATGAGAAGTGAGTCTTTCAACAAATGCGCATGCTCTACCTACAGGCCAACTGGATCACTTTCATTCGAGGAGGAGAACTTCTTCAAATCCCGGAACTAATAAGTAGGATTAGGAAGATGAGCAATATATTAGACAAAGGAATAAGAATCTATCCAGTATAGTAGAAATTTCTCCATAATATAAGATAGAAGTTTGGCCCACTCTATATTACTTTTCATGCTTGGTCAAAAGGAGAAAGAAATGCCAGTAACAAAATCCAAACCATCTTCCCGAAAAACAAAGCTCTCCTCCAAAAGACTTGGTCAACTAGACAAGCCTAAAGCAAGAAAACGTAATCATGCCAGACAACCTATATTAAAAAATCATTTAGAAGGTTTAGAGCTGCCCATTGTTTATTCTCCGGCTGCCCCCGAGTTTTCGAGTGAAACTTTCCTAACTTCTTGGATCAGGAAAAATAAAAAGGAGATCCAGAGAGATCTTCTAATCTATGGAGCAATTCTATTCCGGGGGTTTGGAATAGATGACTCCAAAAATTTCGAAAAAGTTGCCCTTGCCTTGGATACGGATCTTTCGGAAGCGTATTTAGGAACTTCTCCCAGAGATAAAGTAACTAAATACGTTCATACTGCAAGCGAGCTTCCTTCTGCGTATCCGATCATGCAGCATGCTGAGATGAGTTTCTTAGACAAGCCACCAAAGAAGCTTTTCTTTTATGCAAAGACTGCTCCGAGCAAGAATGGAGAGACGCCGATCACAGATCTAAGAGCGGTTTTGAAACAAATCCCTGAGAATATCAGAAGAAAGGTAGAAGAAAAGGGAGTTCGCTACATTCGTCATTACGACGGACCAAATTCATCCAGATTCAGTCTATGGAAAACAAAACGTTGGAGTGAGATGTTCAACACGACCAACAAAGAAGAAGCCGAAAATGAATTTAAGAAACAGAACTTTAAACATGTATGGCTTCCGAAGAATAAATTAAGATTAACGAATATTCAAGTAGGAACGAGGAAACATCCTTCTTCCGGAGTGGAGGCTTGGCACAATCATATCCAAACCTTTCATATAGATTCCCCAAGACTAGAATACAAGCATGTATACAACAGACAGAAAACGTGGAGAGGACTTGCAGTCTTCTTAACTTTAAATCTTCTTACTTCAATAAAGAAACTATTCCATAGATCGGAAGAATTGGACGTGCATGCAACTTACGGAGACGGCACAGAGATCAGTCAAAAAGAGATCAACGCTATCCTAGAAATTTTCTGGAAGAATATACAGATCTTCTCTTGGGAAAAGAAAGATGTCTTGTATATTGATAACTATTCCGTCTCTCACGGTAGACTTCCCTTTGTGGGAGAAAGAGAAATCCAAGTCGCCTGGACGGAATAGAAAAACTATAGTTTCATAACGTCCATCAAACATTCAGCTTTTCTATCTTTTAAGACATTACTTTCAGTAACGAAACTTAGAAAGGTCTTCAAAGACGGGTTCCTATTTTCAGGAACCCAAAAAACGGAAACTGGAAGATACAATTTTTTGATCGGAACGAATTGCGTATCTGCAGGCGCAAAGTTTTGCGCTCCCAAAATGGTAAGAGAAACACCTTTGCCGGTTGCGACGAGGATCGGACAGCTTTCTCGTTCGTTTTTCACATAGACTTTCGGTTTTATTCCGCTTTGTTTAAAGAGTTGGATGATAGTATCATAAAAATTTCCGGAATCTTTTTTAGGATGCAGGATAATCGTTTCGTTCTTTAATTCAGAAAGTTCGATTTCCTTTTTCTTTGTTAGAGGATGTTTTTTCGGAAGTAAAACTCCTAGAACCTCGTCATGCACAGCATATTTCTCAAAGCCGGGTTCAGGTATCTCGCCTTCCAAAAAACAAATATCGAAATGAGCGGACTTCAAACCTTTCCGGATTCTGTTCCTAGATTCTTGGTGAAGTTGAAATTTTATCCTTGGAAATCGATCCCGAAACTCTTCGATAATCTGAGGTAAACTAGCCATAAAGGTTGTCGTAGAAAATCCTATATTCAGGACTCCCGACTTTAATTTTCCGATAGAGCGGACTTCCTTTTCTATACTTTCCACCTTTGAGATGATATCTCTTCCTTCCTTTAGAAGGAATATTCCCGCTCCGGTCAGCTTTACTTGTCTCGTGGTCCTCTCGAAAAGTTTGGTGGATAATTCCTCTTCGAATGAAGAAATTAAACGCGTCAGAGGAGGTTGAGACATCCCCAAAATTTCGGCGCTTTTTCTAAAATTTAATTCTTCAGCGACTACTATAAAGGACTTAAGCTTGGACAGATCCATATTTCATTGATACCTAATAAGTATCAATAATACAACAAAAATAGGAACAAAATCAAAAAATCTAACTTCTACATGAAAAGTATTTACAAAACGTGCATGCCTTACATCTAAATAATCAGAACATAAAGAAAATTTCGTAAGGAGATTTATATGAATTCGGAACACGAGGTGTTGATTATAGGCGGAGGTCCTGCAGGCCTAAGCGCCGCCTTAGCATTGGGTAGAATGAGTAGAAACGCTCTCTTATGCGATGATAGTCGCCCAAGAAATGCTGCATCTTCTCATTTGAATAACTTTCCCACTCGCGACGGTATCCATCCTGCGGAATGGAGAAATTTAGCGCGAAAAGATTTAGAAAAATATAATACAATCCGCTTTTTTGAAGGATCCGTTCTTTCGGTAGTAAGATCGGGATCTGGATTTTTAGCAAAAGTATCTTCCGGAGAATCTTTTATCATTAAAAAGATCATTCTGGCTTACGGCGTAGTGGATAAATCCCTACCAATCCAGGGCTTTCAAGAGCTTTGGGGGAAATCCATTTTTCATTGCCCTTATTGTCATGGTTTCGAAGTGAGAGGTTCCAAGATCGCACTTCTCGGAAACGGAGAAATGTTATTTCATATGCTTCCATTAATCTACGATCTTGCTACTGACTTGGTCGTTCTGACGAACGGTAAAGCCGAAATCAAAGAAGAACAGAAGGATCTATTAAAACGCAAAAACATCCGACTTATCGAAGAGAAAATTCTTAGCTTCGCGCACGAGGGAGAGAAATTAAAATCGGTAACTTTCGAAAACGGAGAAGAATTGGAAAGAGAGGCTATATACGCACTTCCATCTTTTCCTTTCAAATTGAAATCTCAAATCGGAGAGGAGTTAGGTTGCGAAAAAGATCAATTCGGTTTTTATAAAGTGGCGGAGAGAGGAAAAACAACTATAGAAGGAGTGTTTGCCTGCGGGGATAATAGCAGCCCTGCTCATTCCGTTTTACTTGCAGCTGCCTCCGGTGGTATGGCGGGAGCCGGAGTGGTTCACGAATTATTGAATGAGAAGCTATTTGCGTAAGTTTAGATAGTTCCCACATTCGAGAAAAGAAGTTCCTACGTGATTGGAGCGATCGGATTTCGTTGTTGCGCAAACGCCGTTTTTATGATATAGGGACGGAAGGAAACCCACGGGCCACTCCCCCCACCCGAACATGGGCGGGGGCCCCTCAAATTTTTCACGCTCGGAAATTTTTTCTTTCCTAAACTCAACCGATCTGAAAGTCTCAAGCTCCTCTTAAGAATTTCCGGATGAAGAGTCGTGCATAAAATCATTTTTGTTTTGGTATCAGTTCTTTTCCACTGGAACTGTTTCACGTATTCAGTTCTCATAAAACATGACGATAGCCTAAGGAAGCAAAGAGAGCAACTTCCTCCTCTCAGAAAGACAATCGTTGAATTGAATTCAATCCGAAAGTCGGATAAAGAGTTCATGATCTCTTATTCTGCCGGCTTGTATTCGGATAAGGATACGAAATACAGATATATAGATGAGGAAAGCCGCTGCGCAAATGTAGACTCTTTAAGGCCGAATCATCTCGGGTATCCGAATCTTTCTCAGCTTTCCGATTGCAAAGAGAGAAAGGAATCAAAACTAACGGAAGAAATATCTTTCGAAGAGGTTCCGGAACTGAAAAATTCCATCTGGCTGCCTGAATTCGAGATAATACTAATATCTTCAAACGGTTTGGACAATTATTCGAAGCTATTTCCCAATCCTAGAAGATTCGAAAAACTCGTATTCTCTCCTAAAACCCGAGGATATGACACTGTGGACTTCAAAAAGCATTTCTTAGGAAAGGAGATACATTTCGCCGAGCTTTGCAAGGGTTCTTATTTTACCCATAGGACTCTAAAGATCGGGACGAAAACAGGACAAGCCTTGACTCTCATTGGAAACGGACACTCGTATCAGGTCCTTTCCAATCATTTAGGAAAGCCGTTGGAACCATCTCAGGACATCAATAGTCCGAAAAATTGTGAAACATTAGAAATTCGTAAATTTTCAATTCCGAAAGAAGAAAGAATCATCGCGATCCAATCCGAACTACCTGTAGAATTTCCAGGAAAAATCAGAAAAACAGAGAACAGAATTTTTAGATTAAAAGGAAATTTAGAAAATCTTCCGAACGGGATCCTTCTGATATCCTATCCGAGAGATTGGGATAAGAAAGACGACAGAGCTTTTGTATGGAGCTCCTATCCAATCCTCTACCCTTTCTCGGTAGGCTTGGATATTGTCACTTCCCCTCTTCAGCTAATTTCGATGCTGATCTTCACTCCTTACGGACATTTTTATGTGTGGGGATGTCTGCTCGCAAAAAAATGCAGCACCCCTCTCGGCTAAGATAAAATCAGATCTTTCAGCTTACCAAAATCGTTCTATTTTCATAGAAGCGCATAGAGGTCTCACGATTAAAGTAAGGACTTTAGAGATTTCTT
>NZ_RQEP01000020.1 GCF_004770055.1 Leptospira semungkisensis
AGCCTCTCTCATTTTACCCTTCCTGATCGGAAGGGTATTGGGATTGGATTTCATGGGAAGCGATAGTCCTCTTCTGATCGGCTTGTCTTTGCAAGCCGGTCTTGGAGCGTTTATCGCCCTTTATGTAAACGGGTATGAGAAGGAGAGAAAGGCTCTTGTTCTACTCGGCTATTCATTCTTCTTTTTAAGTACGGGGCTTTGTTATCTCGTAGGCAAGAGCTTGTGGCTCATTCTATTTTGGGAATTGTCCACGATCAGCGCCTTCTTGTTGTATGTGGGAGGAAAATGGAACGACGCATCCATTCGTAGCTTCGTGGCATTGGTTGCTGCAGGTGGGATCGGTGCCTTCTGTTTTACTTTCTGGATCTACGCAAGCAATCCGCATGCGGGTCTTTTCTTTTTAATCTTAGGACTTCTCATCAAGTCCGCATTCTTCGGAGTTCATTATTGGTTGCCGGAAGCACATGCTGGAGCTCCTGCTCACGCATCTGCCGCTTACTCCGGATTACTCGTGAACCTTCCTTTGGTTTTATTTTCTAAGTTTGCAGTTCCCTTACTTCCAGGAACTCATTACGCATACATTCTAATTCCTTTAGCCGGGATCGGAGTGCTTTGGGCAGGGATCACTGCATTATTCAGTAAGGAAGTGAAGAAGTCGATTGCGTATAGCACGGTAGAGAATATGAACTTTCTCTGGCTGTGTCTTCTTCTTTCTGCTCTTTGGCAGAATAGCGAGCAAGAGAGCCTTCGTTCTCTTAGCAAGGCATTCGGTGTCTTATTCTTAATTTCTCTCGTGCATCATAGTAT
>NZ_RQEP01000021.1 GCF_004770055.1 Leptospira semungkisensis
GCTCACTTGAAACTTTTCTTGGGACTCGTATTATCGAGACCTAGGGCAAATTTCGAGGACCACGGTTCGAATAAGATTGTGAACGCTTCCTTGGTATTGACCGGAGCATTGGTGTTACTTGCACCTGTGATCATTCTTTCATTAGCAAATTATTATGCAGTTCGTGTGGACTGGTTGGATGTTTCCTGGTTCCAAGGGATCGGGATCTTGAACGTTGTAGGTTTAGTCATACTCTTATCCGTGGGGATGTTAGGACTCAGACACAAAATAAAACAGAGAAAACTGTGGGATTGTGGCGGTTTGTTTGGCGGATCGGAGGTGGCGATCACAAGCTCGGCAGTTTCCGATCCGCTAGCCGCTCCTCTTGGAAAATATTTCACGGACGAGAGCGGAAGCTCAAGACTAGATAACGGTTTTATCCGGATCTTACTGAAACTTCTATCTTCTTTGAAGGCTAAGATCAGGGGAGCGGATGATGAGTCCATCTCAGTCGACTTGACTTATTCTTCTTTCACTGTTCTTGCAATCTTGATCGTAATCATCGTCGTTCGTTTGGCGGAGGGGGGCATTTGGTCACAACTACTGTCGTTTTGGACATATTGATCCAAACACTATCGTTTCTATTGCTTCCGTTCTTATGCGGAGGCGTTTTGCAAAAGATAAGAGCGTATTCTCAAGGAAGAAGAGGAGCTCCCGTATTACAAATTTTTTATGATACGGTTCGGATGATCAAAAAGTATCCGGTAGACGGACCATTCTCCGGATTCTTTTCCGAAAGCTCTGCGATCTTTGCGGCTACGTTCGGTCTTGTTCTATGGTCTCTTGTTTCCTTCGAGTGGGCATCTCTTCTATTCATTCCGTTTTTGATCGGGATGATCCGTTTTGCTACTGT
>NZ_RQEP01000022.1 GCF_004770055.1 Leptospira semungkisensis
TGCATGAGCAAACTCGTGCCATCGCAAACGTCGGAACACCTTGGTCGTTATGCGCAATAAGGTCAAAAATATATATAGAATAGAATAAATACTTTATGAAACTTTTTGAAAAATATGCGATTCTTCTTCAGTTCAGTTCAACTGGATTTTCTGTAAGAAATACTTCAAGTAATATTACTATGAGTTACAATTACAAAGAAGTTTATCCAAATTATCCTTGGCTTTACGATGAGGAATTGGTTTCTAATTTAAAGAACCTAATTGATTCAACATACAACTCAACTAGATGGTTGAAATCGTATTTCTTCATTAGCGTGCCCATTGAATTTAACATCGCAGAACGACAATATATTCGTACGGCCGCTGAATTAGCTTTGGCTAGAGAGATATTTATTCTTGACGATCCATTATCGTTTGCCTTGGGGAAATTTAGTAACGAACTTATGCAAAAGTCCAAATTTCTTTTCGTGTCTCCACTATTTGTAACTCATTGTTTCTATGAATCGGGAGAAATTGCGAAATCGACATCATATGGACTTGGTAATATCTCGGAAGAAATATTTAAATTAGAGGACTACGATTTTGCAGTAATCGATAATGATAACTTCGCAGTGAGTAGATTGAAATCTAAATATTATACAAATGGAGAGTCATCGGATTTCATATTTGCTGGTCTATTTTATTGTTTTGAGAAATTCATTCTAAAAAGGAATGTATCGGATTAATAATGACCTTACTTCGGCTAACTTAAAAATTGTCGCTGCGCTTCGGGATCGCTTCGCGACCCTTGCTTGGGCTTCGCCAAATTCCGCTTTGTCACTCGTCTTGCAGAGCAAGCCTCGCGCCAAGTCCTTCGGACGCGCGGAACTTCGACAATTACTGGTCGTTAGGCGAAAGCGTGCGAAATTTATATATAGGAATATTTAATGTATATTGCTTATTTGGATTTATTAGGATTCTCGTATTTTGTGGAATCAGATTTAGAAGGCGCCAATAGATTACTCAGTAGCTATTTGCAAATTTTCAATTTCAGAAATCAACCTTATTATCGCAATGAAAGCAGGGGAGGTATATTTACCATTGATTCAATTCAAGATTTTATTCCTTTTTCCGATTCAGTCGTTATTACGTCCGAAGATATAAATTCATTTCTTCCGCAATTGAGCCGATTTTTATTGGATTCTTTTTTATACCATGGCAAATCGATGAGATTTCCAGAAAGGGCTGAGAGTCCACATGAGACAACTGTGAGTAACGTAGAAATTGAGAATGCACAGATTGTCACAACTCAATCTTTGCAAAATTGGTATCCCGTTCTCTTTAGAGGAGGTATTTCTTCTGGGGAAGTAAATCGAGGTATAGTTCCGAGCATTTATAATGCTAGCAACTATGAATATCCAATTTTTACAGGTATGCCAGTTGTACAAGCCGTCAGATTAGAACAAAGCGGTCACCAAGGCCCGAGGATATTAATTAATTCTGGAGTAATTTCTGATATTAATGATAATGCTTCATTGCTTGTTGGGCCTCAATTTGATATGAATAATGAACATACTGAATTATATTGGCCAGCAATTATTTTTTATAATACTGAGGATTATGAAAGTAATCTTAAGAATGAATTTGCGGAATTGTTTGATATCTCAATAGTTCTTTGGAAAGCATATAGAATAAATTCCAGAATTGAAAGACAATATTTTAATTTTATGAGACTGATATATAAAAGCGGTAAATCGATTTTTGAACGAAACAATTGGGATATGGAAATGTTTAGAGAAACAGTAAATACTTGCTTCCGTGTTGCAGAATTGACTGAAGTAAGCGGCTTATTGGATTAATAGCACGCCATCGCCTAACTGTCGGTGCTTCCGCTCCGCTTCGAGATTGCTTCGCAACTCTCGCTCGGGCTTCGCCACATTTGCTTCTGTCACTTCGTTTGCAAAGCAAACTCGTGCCATTGCAAACGTCGGAACACCTTGGTCGTTATCTGCCATGCCGCGCCCCTCAATTAATAGCGCCTGCCGTCCATGGCAGGCTTAAAGTAATTAATATAAAATAGGATGTATTATGAATTTGCCAGATTTTTTTAAATTTGATTTAGGTAATATTGATAGAACAACAAATCAATTTGCTAAGTTTCATAAGATTATCCATTTTAATCTAAATCTAATTAAATACATAGCAATAG
>NZ_RQEP01000023.1 GCF_004770055.1 Leptospira semungkisensis
GAGAGCTCTTCTCTGAAGGAATATTTCTTTTTTCCCATGAGATAACGGAATGCGCTCACGATCACGTCCGGACGAGGAGGATCTCCTCCGATGAATAGATCCGGTTCTTTGGGAAGTTTCCCAAGTGGGAAGAGTCCCCCGGAAACTGCTTCGGTACCGCAAGCAACGAGTGCCTTTGGACTTGGCATTGTGTCCCAAGCTACTTGTAGAGGGATTTCCATATTCGGTCCGACTGGTCCTGCATACACGACTGCATCTGCATGTTTGGGAGAAGCTACCACTCGGACCATGCTCGCCTCGCTATCGAACACAGCGTTGAAGCTTGCATTTAGTTCCGCCTCTGTAGAGTTATTGCCGCTTGCGGCAACTTCTCTGTATTGAAAGCCGGTTTTGTGAGTGATCTTACGGAATTGTTTTACTTCGTCGGAGATAGTCTCTTCGTAAGATTTTGGAACTCCATCAATATAAGAAACTTTTAATGCTTCTCTGTCTACTGAATAGACATGGACAAATCCAGAATTTTCGAGTTTATCGGGAGAATGTTCTACACAGAGTCCGCATTGCAAGCAAGCTCCATAGTCGAATATTACTTCTTTTGCAGATACTACCTTGATCCCACCTGTCGGGCAAACCTTCTCTACTGACTTGTCGAGAGAAGATCCTTTCTTGAAACTAGGAACAGGGATGCCTCGAGCATTCGAGTTAGTAGGTTGCATCTTCTCGAAATCTAAATTACGAGCAGGGCGAAGGATGTTTATAATTTCTTGAAATCTTTTCATAGATCGACTCCCACATAGCTTAGATTGAAGGACTTGTTGTTGAGAGGAAAGTCCCCTATATTCTCTCCACGAACCGCAAGCTCTAATGCATGCCAGTTCAGAACGGAAGGATCTCTTACATAAGCCTCGGTAATATCTCCGGAAGAATTCAAGATAAAGGAAACAAGAACAGGTCCTCTCCATCCTTCTGCAGCGCCGTAATAAACTCCCGGTTTTGCCTTGGAAGCTTTGGCCTTCTTGAATGATTCATTTGCAGCATGAAAATTCTTAAGCTGAGGGATCGCTTTTGCAAGCCAAGCCCCGCTATTCTTCAACTCTTCATAACGAAGATAGAATCTTGCCCAAGCATCTCCCTTCATGTTTGCGTGATCCAAATCCAGTTTGATCCCTTCTCCCGCAAGAGAATAGCTTGT
>NZ_RQEP01000025.1 GCF_004770055.1 Leptospira semungkisensis
AGGGATCCAGATCCATTTTCTGCGAGTGCTATTCGATTCCCAATAACCTATAAGAGCGGAGAATAGAATGGCTCCTCCGAATGCTGCGAGTTCCTTCCAGATCGGAAATGCAACCAATCCGAAAAAGACTTCCACATGTTCCAATCCTAGTTTGGTAAGAAGAAGGAAAAGAGATGCTGTCTTAAACTGGTGAGCGAGTTCGAACAAGGCTCGGGTTCTTCCGGAAGCTTCTAAAAGCATTGCCTCATGCACCATGGTTAATTCTAAGTGAGTACGAGGATCGTCGAATGGAGGCTTGGAAAGTTCAGACAATACGATTAATGTTGCACCTAAGAAGAAAAGAATCCCGAAGGATAGATTTGCGAAGTTCGCTTGGAATACCACATTGGATTCGAATACTACTAGGATAAGAATCATGATCGGTTCCCCGAAAATGAACAGAAGCGCTTCTCTTGCAGCTCCCATTCCTCCAAAGGAAGTTCCATTCTCAACCGCGTATGCAACAGTAGCAAAACGGATCATCCCGATCAAAAACGGAATGAATAGAAGAGATGCCCACTCGAAGGAAACAAGAGAC
>NZ_RQEP01000026.1 GCF_004770055.1 Leptospira semungkisensis
GATTGTGAAGGGGACTTTACAAGCTAATAACCCAATGCGAGGAATAATTCCTGTTATTGTTCAAGATCCGAAAATTGAAAAAAT
Organism: Leptospira semungkisensis; assembly: GCF_004770055.1. Lineage (NCBI taxonomy): Bacteria > Pseudomonadati > Spirochaetota > Leptospiria > Leptospirales > Leptospiraceae > Leptospira > Leptospira semungkisensis. Next base: position 85 of record NZ_RQEP01000026.1, read on the forward strand.
ACTTACAGTAAGGCCATTAGCCGAATCGATATCAGAAATTCATGAGCTATATACTAATCCTAAAAATTCAGTTATACAAATTCCATTAGATTGGGCGACGATAAATCAATTATTTCCAGATGCTGCATCTATGGGAATAATACCTTATATAAAGATTTCTCATTCCAGCTTGAAGCGCATAATAGAAAATGTTAGAAACTTAATATTGAATTGGGCCTTGGAATTAGAGAAGGACGGTATTTTAGGTGAAGGTTTTACTTTTACAGAAAAGGAGAAAGATCTCGCTTTATCATCATTAAATAATTATGGAACAATCATCTACGGCAATCAGTTAGGTCAAGTAATGACTCAATCAAATTCAAATAATTCGAAACAAGAAATGCAGAACACATACAACACTTGGCACGAATACGAAAAATTATTAGAAATTATCAACTCGAATAAAGGAGTCCTCGACTTTAAGAATAAAGGAGATTTGGCCAATTTTGAAAGCTTACTAGGAAATCTGTCAGTATCTATAAAGGATAAAGATCACTTCAAATTCAAAAATCTAATCTCGACTCTCAGAAATGTTCTTGAAGGCGTTACTGGCAGTTTAATTGCTTCAGGCATCATTTATGAGATAGATAAGGTCGTAAAATAAATTTATTAAAATTGCAACTTCGCCTAACTATCGGCTCTGACGCTTCGCTTCGAGATCGCTACGCGACTCTCGCTCGGGCTACGCCACATTTGCTTTCGTCACTACACTTGCTTACGCAAGTTCGTGCCGTTGCGAACGTCGTCAAGCCTTGGTCGTTAGGCGAAATAAGCACAATAATTAATAGCATCTGAGAAAGGATATGTTTGAAATCGGATTAAAAATAGATATACCAAATAGGTCTATTCCATGGGCAACTAAGGAAGATGAAATTTCCAAAATTTTCAACAATGATAAATTGCATAAAGTTACTAGAGGATATTATGTCCTTGATGTCATCATTTTTGGAGGACTATCTTGCAAATTGGGTATTCATTTCAATAGGCATGATAAGACAATTAAAGAATTTGAATTCTTTCGATCATCATATCCTAATCAAAAAAAATCGTGGGAAGAATTTGAAATATATATATTAAAAACCTTTGGAGAGCCAACAAAGGTTGGTATGAATAGTCAAAATTATCCTGAGCATCAATGGGAATTTAAAAATTATGTTATTGTTCA